>JANQHE010000067.1 GCA_028282785.1 Bacteroidales bacterium
CAAGTGATACAGGGAAAAGGGTTATTTGTGTGCGACTTTCTCCTTGTATGAATTTCATGGCCTTTGGCTTTGTTTTTTCTAAATTACTGACGAATAGAACAATTGCCAATTTTATAAACCTTTAAATGATTAATTGTTAGTAAATTAGTATGAAATGTTAATAACAAGGTTTTTAGACAGTCTGACGGCTCAAATATGCGTAGTGAGGGATTTCAAGGTACTTAACTATCAATTTGCACCGCAGTTTATTAAATGTTATTTAGTCCATTATTAGCGTTCACCCCGCATTACATATATTTTTTGTTAGCAGCTTTTATTGTTCAATTCAATTTTTCTTTTCAAATATTCAGGTGAAGGGTAGTTTTTCTCAACCTTCGGGAGTTTAATTTTTTCTGCTGTTACTCCTAAGTTATTTAAACACTTCACTGAGTAGTCAGGCAGAATCTTTACTAACCCTTTATCAAATGCAATCTCATGATTAACACATAGTGCTATCCCATTATCAATTGTATCTGGACCTCCGTTTTTCACATCCCATATGTGAGAAGCTCTTAAAAGTTTAATTTCATTCATCTCACAAATAGAACAACAATTATCGTAAGTTTCCAAAACCTTTTTTCTAAATGTTGATTGCTTTCTAATCGGTTTTATCACTTCAGATTTTTGCCATTCCCATCTATTTGGGTAAGGTCTATCTGAAAATATTACATCATACTTTCCATCTTCAAAATATTGAATTATTGGTAGTGATTCAAATCAATTCAAGGGATATGATGCTGTATTTTTAGATAGTACACAAACAGTAGGCATAAGTCCAGACGAGTTTAAGGCACTCAAAAAGAAATATCCAAACACTTCATTCATCCTTGTATTCAAAGCCAATCGAGATAGCACATCAAAAGGGGGAAGTGATTGGGAGTATGACGTAGATACAATAATACACATTGAGAATCAAAGTGCAACAATGGAAAAAAACCGTTTCCCAAACGGTAGTAACGAAACAATTAAAATCTTTTAAAATGGAAGAAGCAGCAATGAAATTTTTATGGATAGTAATAGGAGCAATAGGCTCTTTAATCGTAGGGATTTTGTTTTTTATTGTCCGGAATTCTATTTCAAAAAATGCAATGAAAGAAACAGTGTCAGCTAAAACAGATTTACTGGAAAAAGATATTGAACACTCAACAAAAGAATTGGAAGGAGCGGAAAGTAAGTTTTCTATTCTTTATAAAAGGGTTTCGGATTTAAGAGATAGTGCAAAAGAGATTTATGTAAGTAAAGAACTGTTTCACCAAACCATTCAGCAATTAAATGAAAAGTTGGACACCATTTTAAAATTTGTAGAAAAATGACAGGCATTGCCTGATTTAATAAGAAATCAATGAAAATATTTAACAAGATTCTAGGAGCAGGAACGGCAAAAACTTTGAAAGAAGGTACAAAACTTATTGATGAGATATTTACTACCAAAGAAGAAAAACTCCAGGGAAAAATGGAGCTATTTAAAATGGCAGTAACCGATAGGGGATCAGCCAGAGAAATGTATGCTAATGACAGTTGGTTACAAAAAGTGTTTGCTATATTTTTTCTTATTGCATGGGTAGGATTAACAGCGTTGATGCTAAAATATTTCATATTCCAGTCTGTACAATTGGATGATTGGCAAATAGCTTTTATAAGTGGTATCAATGGTGGAATTTCAACAAAGCTAAGTACTATAATTGACTTTCTTTTTGGTGGTGCAATTAGTGGAGTAAATAGTATCAATTTAAAAAATAAACGTAAAAATGAAATTAGTTAATACAAGAATAGCAAGAGATAATGAAAGTACATTAGGTTTGCTAACAATAAATAGTCAAAAATTTTTTTTGTTATTGAAGATGAGAAAAGAGATATTAAGGTTAAAGGAGAAACATGTATTCCACCAGGTAAATATGAAATCAAGTTTAGAAAGCAGTTAACACCACTAACTAAAAAATACCGAGCTAACTATTCCTAGTTTACTTACCATTTAGAATTATTAAATGTACCTGGATTTACAAATGTTTACATTCACGTTGGAAATTTCGAAAGTTCTACAGCTACTTGCCAAGTTGTGGGCAATAAAGCGGGTTTTGACAGTAATAATCATTTTAGGAACTACGAAAGTACAGATAACTTTAAACGTTTATATGTTTTAGTTTCTAATGCTTTTAATAATGGTGAAGAAGTTACCTATGAAGTTATAGATCGGGATTAGGTTAAATTTAGTTTTTCGTTTTGGCTAAAATCAGAAAGGGATTCACAATTGAATTCCTTTTTTATTTCCTATTAATGTAAGGAAAAGGATCTATTTTTTTATTATTCAATATAATTTCATAGTGAAGATGATAACCATTGGAAATCCCCGAATTACCAACAGTTCCAATAATATCACCCTTTCTTATTTTTTGTCCTTCTTTTATATTAATATTACTCAAATGAGCATATATTGTAGAATATTCATCATTATGATATATTTTAATCCATTTCCCATAAGTTCTGGAATAGCTTGCAAACATAACAAAGCCATCTGCAGTAGAATGTACATTTGTTCCTTTGGGGCAACTTATATCAAGTCCCTTATGCTTTATTTTCTTTTTGTAAATTGGATGTTTTCTCATTCCATAGAAAGATGTTATCCTTGCAGTTTTAGTCTTTATTGGGTTACCACTTGGAATATAGTTACTTTCAATATATCCTTTGTACTTTAAAGCTTCAATTGGTTTTTCTTTAGTTTGTCTATTACTATAAGACAAGGTTATTTCATCCCATTCTTTTTCAAGATTAACAATAAACAAACTATCAGTTTCCCAATTGAATGTTTTACTTAGTATTAATGAATCAAAATTAGAAGAATTAATTTGAAACATCTGAGCGCAACAATAATTTATTGTAAAATTAAAAATGAAAATAATAAGTAAAAAAGATTTGTTCATAGTTTTATACAATAATAGTAACAAATTTTATTTTTTTAAATAAATTATTTATAGTTTTAAAATAAAAAACAATGAAATTTTATTCATGTATTTTCTTGATTTTTCTTTCATATAACCTTTTCAGTCAAAAATGTAATCTATCTTTTAATGAATGGGAATTAAAACAAATAGAAAAGGTAAATAATTTAGCCGTATCTAATCCAGAATACTATATCGATTATGGGATTGGCGCTAATAATAATAAATCGACCGCTTATAGAGCAGCTCAAATTGACGCATTACGAAAATTACCATTCAACATAAATGTAAGGATTAAAAATTGTACTGAAATAACTAATGATGAATTTAAAATAATTACTAAAGCTATTACAGAGATGGAAATAATTAATCCAATTTATATACCTCTGGATACAATTAATTATAAAAATAATTACTACATAGCTGTTGCTGTAAAAAAAAGCAGAAAAGAGTATGAATCAGAGTTTCATAGCGCATATATCAATAAACAATTTGATGATATTATTAAAAAAACTTTTGAATGTAAATGATGAAAACTGTTAAGAAATATTTATTGCTTATTTGTGTTTGTCTTTCGTGTCAAATATCCCATTTATATGCACAAGACAATAGAGATAAAATTAATGAACCTTTAGATTCAGCAATAAGTGCATACAAAAATAAAGAGTTTGAATTGGCAAATGTTTTGTTTTCAAGAGCTAGCAAATTAATAAATGATGAAATAGATCACTTAAGATTAAAAGACAACTCAACTCTGGAAATATCAGAACTAAAAAATCTTGATGCTTTTTGTTTAGAGAAAATAAAAGAATTGAATAATATTTTAAGTAATCAAGAGAATTTTTCTGACGGAAAATCAGATAAATATAAAAATTTAGATCTTGCTGATTTCGAATTTGATGAGCTTAATAATCAATTGTGCTCAGATTGGATTGACTTACCTCATTATAACTCAATGGAAGAAAAGATTAGTTATGTAAGAAATTATGTAAAGGATAAATATAATTCCTTAAATTTTTCTGGAAATTTCAAAACAGTTGAAAGTATAGATCAGTTATGGCTTATAAACAATCGATGGCAATTGAGCACAAAAATTTCATATATGAATTGGAGAGATAGTTTATCTATACTTCAACAAACATATACAACATATCAGGATAAGTTAAATATACATATTGATAATAAAGCTAGACTGGAATTATTATTAAAAGAAAAAGTAAAGGAAATTGAAAATACAAATAGCCTCCTTTCAAATGAAAAAAATAATAAAATAAGAATTGAAGATAGAATCAAAGACTTGAAAAAAAGCCTTGATGCACATCTATCAATTATTCCACTTAATATTATTATAGTTGGTAGAATTAAAGATTGTTGTAGTAAAGACAAATACGAGCTACTTAAAATTCTTGACAACAAATTGTTAGACAGAGCAGAAGAAGTAATAAAAGGTTGGAAAATTGTTAATGTAAGTTCAATCGATAATAAAGCTGAAATTGATGAATTTTTTGTTGCATATAAAGAAGCTCATTCTCAGATAGAAGACAATTACTATGGTGAGTTACAAAAAACATTTAGAGATAAAAATAAAATTGAACAATTATATTATTATAAAATATCGAGAATTGAGGTTTATAAGTATGCCCAGTCAAAAATAAGTAAAGAAGATTTAGGAGTAAACTTAAGTACTGCTGACACTTCTGATAATTTTGATTTTAATGTGTTTGAATGTAAAATGCAAAATAATAATTTGATTCTTAGTGATGGACAAAACTTTGATAATTTAAATCTTGGAATACAGGTGAAAAAGTACATTGTTGGACAGCTTGAATTTATTGATAATATAAATATTAAATATAAAAATGAAATAAATGATGCTTTAAAAAACTATGATATAAAGATTTCAAAATTAAAGAATGAATTACTCAATACAGAAAACAAAATAAGAGGATTTGAAAATCTAATAACTAAACTCACTAAAGAGAAAGAAGATATTAATGCAAAGATTCTACAAGAAAATAAAATAATATCTAATGCAGATTCTAATGACAATATAATGCAAAAATACTTGAATGCGCGGGATAAGTACGAAGATTTTTATAAAACGAGGTATACTTTTATTAATAAACCAGAAATTAGAAAAGCTGACAATAATCCAGACGGTCTTAAGAGAGAAGAAATATTCGAAACAATGGTGGAACCTATTTTCAATAAATTTAAAGAACTAAATAGTAGGGAAAGTAAAACAATTGTTTTTCAAGGCAAAAAGGATGAATTTTCAATTTACTACAAGTTTAAACATCTATATATTGAATATAGCCCTAAAATTGTTGGATTTAGGATTCTAACACTAAGTTCTTTCACTATAAATGATCCTATTGAGAACAATTCAATTAAATATTATTTCCTTAATGTAGCATTTAAAGTTAAATGGGATTATGAATTGCTACCATCATTAATTATTAAAGAAGATAATCAAATAGTATTTGATGAATCTACTAATTTAAGCTGGCGTAGGGCGTGGATCGACAACAACCATTCTATTGAAAACCAATTTGGGGCAACAAGTGAAAATGACAACATTAGCCTTATTAAAACTAAGTATTCTAATTGGCGAATTCCGAATAAAGAAGAATTAAAATCTTTAGGTCAAATTTTTCTAAAATCATCAATTAGTGATGTAAATAAACTAAATATGATCGGAATTTCAAATAATCCAAAATTACCAGTATGGGGAGACGAGACAAAGCTTAATGATTACTCCGAAGACAAGAGATTAATAATGAAGATTGACGGTAAAACAATAAAATTTGATTATAAACCCACTACAGAAGGTGCCTATTATATTTTAGTGAAATGAATAAAATAACATGTACATTATTAATACTATATTCATTGTGTTTTAATGTTAAAGCACAAAAAAAAGATGACGCAGTTCTATGTATTCCATACGAAAACTTTATTTATTCAAACTACTTGCAAGATACAAGTACATCTCTGGGGTTATTTTATAAGAATAGGCCTTTAGCTTATAGTATAAAACAGTCAAAAAAAAATAATAGTTATCCAAAGAAATACATTGAAGCACCAATTAAACGATTCAATGAGAATAGACCTTTAATTATCTTTTTTAATACAAGAGGATATTTCAAAATAAATTTCTCTGATAAAAGAATTTTCACTAAAAATAATTGTAAGTATTGTAAATGTGGAAAAATTAAAACAAGTTATTGTTTTAAACCGATACAAGAAATAAAAAAATACTTTCAAGACAACAGTGATTTAAAGGTCTACAGATTAAAAATTTCCGATATTTTGTTAAGATATTTAAAAGAAAATAATTGCAATCTATATATAAATCAAGATAAAATTAGTAATAAAGAAACACTTGTTAATAACAGTATCTTATTAAATTATTACATTGACATTAAAAAACCAATAAAAGTTGAACTCACAGGAAATTCTTTTATTGATAATAAAGAAATAAATATTAATCTTGATAATCCAATTAATGGCTTTTATTATTATCTAAATGACACTTCACTATATGATATCTGGGAAGGAAAATTTAATTTAAAAATTAGTTTAGAAAGTGAGAATTTATTACAGGCTATCCAAAGAGGTGAGATTAAAATTACAACTGAGGGATTAAAACCTATTAAATTTAGTATTGAAGATAAAAACCTATTTATTGATAAAATTTCACCAAAAGATGGGGAAATTCGATTTTGTATTTATAATAATATTGTATCTAGCTATGATACACTGAAATACAAACTATCAGATATTAGAACCGGATTAGATTCATTATTATTAAATGAAAAACAGTTAACATCTTTCGTTGATTATGAAGCTTTGCTTAAACTAAATAGAAGAGGTTTTTCTTTTAGTAATATTCAAGAAGATATATATCATAATCATCAAAAATATGTGATGGTTATAAATGACTCTCTTGAAACGAAATTAATAACTAAGCTTGACTATCCCTTTACCGTATTCTCCAAAGACACGAGTTTTCTTATTGATAAAGACTATAAATTTCAAATCAAAGAAATCGGAACTCAAAATTTATCAGAGAGATTTTCTATTTCTAAAGAAGAATTAATGCAAAAAAATGATTCTCAATCGTATATGAATATTTCAGGAACGAGTCTATTTTTAAAAAAGAAAGAAAAATGTGCTGTTTATATAAACTTTACTAATAAAGATTTGATTCAGTTATTCAGTGGGGCTGATTTCATAATTGATACGAACGTTTTTTCTAGTTCACAAATAAAAGTTATTCGTAATAAATTCCAAATTGGGGAATTCTATCCTATGTCAACATCAATTCTATTTTCTGTAAAAAATGCGGACAAAAACTTTATTATTAATGATAAGCAAATTAAAATTCCAATAATAAGCAATGAGATAACATTAAATGAAAATAATTTAAAGGAAATTTTAAATTGTAACTATAAAATTCATTTCAATTTAGTAGAACCGTATAATAAAGCTTTACAAAGCTGTGAGATTTGGATTAATAATTCGAAAGTTTTTATTGATAAACACAATACATCATCATCTTTTGTTTTAACTAATCCTGACTTTTCATTTAAAATTAAATCTAATAATCAGTTTTTTAAATCATATGAAAGTCATTACAATATTTCAGAATGGACTGAGACAAATTTGTTAAATAACCTTTTAATATTTAATGATAAAAGATTATTTGAATTCATTATTAAAAATGTTGAGTTGATTTTAAATTTTGACAAATATAGCATTGAACAATGGAATAACAGGAATTTTATATTAAACCAATATAATAGGAAAACTTATATTAAGGAATCAGAACTCATTGATTTAAAAAAGCAAATCTTCAGTACTTTCAATAATAATTTTTATGATATTTTAGAAAAAAAGGGAAATAGAAAATGTCAAATAATGGTTTCCAGAAAGACAAAAGAATACAAATTTGTGTGTGAAAATTCAGAGTTAATACCGGATTCAATAACATTCTCTGATAATAAATTTCGAGAAACTAAACCATTCAGAAATAATATTAAACTTTGGAAAACAGAAAATGATAGATTCAGCTATATTCTTCATTTTACGGCAAATAAAGGAATGGGTTTGATATGTAAAGAATGTACTTATAATAAAAAAAATATTCAGTACAAAGGAGAATTTTTGTCGGTTGAAAACCAGATTGATTTAAGTATAGACTTTCAAAAATTACCTGAAATACCATTTTATTATTTTGACGGAATTAAAGGCAGAAACAATGAACTAATTCGTACCGAAATAGACAATCTTATAAAACTTAAAGAGCAAAAAACAATACCAGATTTTTGTGTTTGTATTTATTATAAACCAGGAGTTTATGTAACTATATTTTCATGGGATAATGGGTTTAAAGAAAAAATTAATGATCAGTTTAAACCGACACATTCTTTTATTAATTTAGGCAATAATAGTTCTTACTATGCCGACAAACCTTCTACGGTAAAGAAGAATATTTCAAAGATTATCGAACAAGTTCACGATAAATATTATTTGAATAAAGTTAAAAATGTCTTGTATTTAACTGAGATGACATCAGTTGTAATGCGTAAGGAGTATTCAGTAAATAATAACCTTGTTAAACCAATAATAAAACAATATTAGTAATGAACAAATTAATTTTTCTGTTAATTCTATATTTTATAAATGTATTTACAATTGTAGCTCAAACTAGCAAGTATCCTATTACAAAAAATGGTGAATGGTGGTCAGTCGTCCTAAATAAAAATAAAGTTCAAGGATATAGTGATTCTATACTGTCCAAGCCTAATAAACTTCTAAATTTCAAAGAAATTTATTATGTATATGCAGAAACTGATAAAAGCTTAGGTATTGGTGAGAATGAATTAGAATACTACATTGATAAAAATAATGCTTTACTAACAAACAATTGTTTAGTTACAGATAATCAGGTTAGTGTAAAAGCGACCGTAGTTAGTCATCTTGACAAAAAGGACAAGGCAACTATTGATTATTTTGATTCTCCCATTAATGGAACAAAAAGAAGTCAGTTAACTTTATATAAAATTTATTATGTATATGATATTTATCCAAAGAATATTCCTATAAGTAATATTGAAAATATTCAGGATGATAATGTATATGTATTAGTCGGAACAAATGAAACATATGAAGAAGTAAAAGATGATGAAAGAGATCCTAATCATATTATTTTAGGTTGGGTAAAAGCAAATAAAATACTTTTTTGGAATACACGAATTGCTGTGGAGCCAAACTTAACTGAAAACAGTAAATCAAATAAAACATCGACCGACAAATATGGGAAAATTTGGAAGACAGAAGTTCTGGCGAAAAAAGATGCTATTGACATTCCCAACCTACCTATTAATAAAATGGTTTTTTCAGATAAAGAATATGTGAATAATGGTTATACGTATTTTGCAAACGATTATAGATATCCTGTTTTAAAAAAGACAAGTAATAATACTTATAAAATCGCTTTTGTTGGTGGAATTCAATCAAATACTCATTATACATTACCAAAAACAAAATCAAAAAAAATTGAACTTTTATTTTTACTAGATGCAACTAAAACAATGAGGCCATTAGGTAAAGTCTTACCCAATTCAATAAACAACGCTGCAACATTTATTAAAAATAAATATTCAAGTTTTGATATTACTTGGGGTTTTTCTGTCTATAGAAATAAGAAAGACATTGCATGTGCTGATTTTGATCATTACAAATATTATGGCAGAACTAAAGAAATAAATAAGTTTAAATCCTGGGTGAATACATTAATTGGGAAATTCGGAAGTTGTTCATCATTACTACAAGAGGATCTATTTCATGGAGCATGCAAATCAATGGACGACTTCTTCTCTACTGATGAAGAAGCCTTTAGAATAATATACATAATAACTGATATTGAAGGTTTAGAAAGAGACCATTATGAGAAGAGATATTTAGCCAACAAATTAGATTATCATAAGGCACATTTTATTTTACTTAATGTAAATGAGAGTCATTCAAATAGTTTGAAAACTCAAATAAATAACATTGTTAAAATAAGAAACAACAATTCATTACCATTTGAAAAAATGAATAGTGAAACAGGTTATTATGAAGCTTTTTCTCAAAATAATCTTTCTGAGAATTTCTATACGGGAATGTTAATTCAGACTATGAATAATCAAAATGAAGATATTAATAAAATTTACGAAAGAATTATTAGTGAATCTATTAAATCATGTGTTAGACAAATTGATAAAGAGATACATATTGTTGATACTGGTGATTTAATTCCTGATATTTCAGGTTGGAAGTTCCCATTTATATTTAATCCTGAATTTGAAGACATTAAATTTCAAACTGACATTGGTGTATACTTTTATAAAGGTTATATATGTAATTCATATAAAAAACTAAACCACGAGCCATTTACACCAGTAGCTTTTTTTAAAGAAAAAGATATTGAAAATTTGTATAGATTATTGGATGGTCTTTCAAGGCAAATAACATCAATGGAAACAGGTAAAGTACAAGAACATGCTTTTGAAAAATTAGTTAAAGAATTGGCAAATACCAAAGAAGTATATCTTAACACTGTTACTGAGAGAGAAAACTTTGCTGGAGAAATACCTGTTCTTACCGGTTTCTTAAAAGATTATTTAGAGAATGGAACAATTACTGAACCCAAACAACTAAGAACTTTAAAAAAAGAAATAAAAAATAAAAGAGATTATTTATATGAAGAGTGGACTAAATTAATTTCCAACCCTGAAGAAGAAGCCTTTTATGTAGGTTTAGATAGGTTTCGTTGGATCCCATTGGATTATTTACCCTAGAATTAAAATATATGAATTTGATTGAAATAGAAAAATTGCATTTTGAGTATATCATTAATGATAAATTTAAACTCAAAGCTGAAAACATAAATATTGAAAAAGGGAAAATTACAGCAATATTAGGTGAATCCGGTAAAGGAAAATCAACAATTTTAGATCTAGTTGGATTTATCATAAATCCATATAATCCCAAAAATGGAATTGCAAAATTTGCCAATGTCAAATACTGGTTTGAAAATGAACCACAGACATTGGAAAGTTTATGGGATGATGAAAATAAATTAAATAAAATAAAAATATCCAAACTAGGTTATATGTTTCAACATTCTTTCTTTTTGCCTGAGATATCTCTTGAAGAAAATATTGGAATCTCTAAATTGTTTTCCGGAAATTTTAAAAAGAATGGATTTAAAAAGGAAACAGGCACTTATTTTAAAACAGTTATTAATAAACCACTCTTCGCTAATGATAAAAAACAGGGTTCTGATCTTGCAAAAGAATGTTCTGGTGGTCAAAAACAGCGTTTTTCTTTATTCAGAGCTTTAGCCCATGATCCCGAACTTGTTTTCTTAGATGAACCCACTGGTGATCTTGATCCTAAAACGGCTAATCTTGTTTTTCAAGAACTAAGAGATTGGATTAACGAAAAACGCACCATATTACTTGTTACTCATGATTTGAAATCAGCTCTTGACTTTGCGGATCAAATATATTTTACTAACTCAGATTATGAGATAAATGAAAATAATCATCTAATAAGAAAAGATAATAAATGGTACAGAACTTCGGAAATGAAAGATTCAAAACCTTTATGTTTTGAAGATATTAAATCAATGATTTACCCTGAAATTAGTAAAGAAAATGAAAATAAAATATTACAGGAAGTTTATTAATTGGTATTTAAAAACGGAATATTTACCATCAGATAAAACTGAACGAAATAAAACACTTAAAAGTAAACTAACATTAGTTTTACTGTTTGTAATTGCATTTATCATTATTGGATTTATAAATGGTTACAATAACAGAGTAAAGGATCAATTAAATGATCCCTACATTAATTCAATTCCATTAAATCTTATGTATGTAAACTTTAATGAGAATAATTTCGATACAGCATTTATAAAAAAGAGCTTTCCTAATGTTAAATTTGATTATTGTGATTACGTAAATAAAACAATATTAAGAAGAAGTACAGATGGTAACAAAATTGAGTTATTTGGAATTTCTATTTCGGAAACACATCCATACTCATTAGTTAGTTCAAATACAGATTATATTGAATGGAAAAATGATTCAGTTAATTCTGATTATAGTGGAATTTATTTAAGTAAAAATGGATTAAAAAAACTAAGTACAACTCTAAAAGAATTTAAAGCTGATCAATTTTTTGAATATTTCAATGGTATTCAAATAAAAAAAGAACTCCCAATCAAAGCTATCTGCAAAAATCTTCCATATAATATGGATTTTCTTGTTTATGATAATTTTACGAAAGAGAATTCAAACATATTAATTAAAAAAGATGAAAATAAATCAGCTAAATGGAATTTAAAAGTCTTTAATAATAATCAAGACTTTGACAAACTTTGGAATTGTCTCGAATCTGTAGAAAAGTATATATTAAATGAAGGATTTAAAAGAATCTTAATTGATATTGAATCAGATGAAAATAAATACGATATCCTAAAACTTAATTTTGATAAGGTGAAGTTGAGTTATGAAGAAGTTAAATCTTTATTTAATAACAAAGAAAACTTAAAGAGTTTCGGATTTATAGGTGAAGAAACTGAAATATTAAAAAAGAAACCACAGAAAATTGTAACTTTTAATAGTGAAATAGATGAAATTAAAAAATTCTGCACTGCAACTTATGATAGCGAAAACAAAGATCAAGTTTATAGCTTAAAAGATACTCTGGAAGCATACTACCCAAGCATCCTTATTGAAATGCAAGCAATTGATACAGTGTTTTTAATGTCTTCTATTAGTAAAACTGTGAAATGGTTGTTGTATTTTATGATATTCTCATTAATCTTTTCCTATATAATAATTAATTGGAAAATACTAAAACTAAATATTCTAAGGAAGAAAAATCATATGGGTTATTTAAAAACAATAGGAGTACCTATAAAAGCATTTAAAGTAATTTATATCAAACAAGTAATTTATGAAACAATTATTGCATCATCAATAGGAGTCATTGTATCTTACTTCCTTAATGTATTTGCAGATGACAAATCATATTATTTTACATTAAATTTATGGATAATCTCTTTTGTATTTCTAATAATCTTAATTCTCATTATTATATATATAAATACAATCACAAAAAATCTCAAACTAACATTTCGTCAAATTATAAACAGCAATTAATATTATTAACCAAAAATTATTATTATGAAAAAACTATTATTATTATCGTTTGTTACTTGTTTTCTTGCTGCTAGTATTTGTGCCCAAGATAAGCAAGAAAAGGCACAAGCTAAACTTTTAAACAAAACGGTTAAAAACATTGAAAAAGACGCAAAAAAAGAAGCTAAAAGGCTAACTAAAGAAGGTTTTAAAGTATATCCTGGTACACCTCGAATGGAAACTGCTCTTATTGATTGTTATTCTAACCTTTTATCTAAAGATGATGACAACCAAAAAACATATCTTATTGCAGCGGGAATTGCTAAAGGTCAAAATAATTCAGCAGCAAGATTTTCTTCAATCGAAGCTGCAAAACTAGAAATTGCAGGATATGCAACTAGTAAAATAGCTGCCTTAGTAAAACAACGTATTGGGAATGATCAATCGGAGGAAGCAAAATCAATCTTTGAAACAATAGCAGCTTCAAAAACTTTAATAGCCGCAAAATTGGAATTACTTGATCCGTGTTTCGCAGCATACAAAGAAAATGGTAATGGAGATATAGATGTTGCAGTTACAATGATTTATAGTAGGAAGAATGCGGAAGAAGTTGCTCAAGATGTTGTAAAAGAAGAAATAAGTAAAAAAATCGATAAAACAGAAGAAGAATTGAATCAATTGTTAGGCTTCTAATTATTAAACAACATTTTAATCAGAAATGTAAACAGGATTATTAGTTAGTAGTCCTGTTTACTTCTTAAGTTATAAAATAGTTTAAAAAAGAACACATTCAAGTTTTTAAATAAAGTAAAAGATATGCTACATAAATTGATTATTAAATACATAAGCATCTTTTTGTTCCTGTTTTTATCTAAAATAGGTTATTCTCAAAAGGATACTTCAATTTTAAATATTAATAAAAAATTTGAAAACTTTGAAGAAAATATAAATAATGAGTTTGATAAGTTCCTACAAACTCATGAACAAGAATTTGATAAGTTTTTAGAAAAATCTGATAAAATATTTATTGATTTTTTACAAAAAAGCTGGGACGAATTCGAATTGTTTGAACCAAATATAGTACGTAAACCCAAGCCACATAAAACTCCTCTTTATAGAGAAAAAATTGTTAAAAAAACTTCAGTTCCAATAAAAATTAATATAGAAAAAAGTTCTGAAAAAGAACCAAAATTAAAGCATATATCTATAAAAGAAATTAAAGAAAAACCAAAAGAGATTACGAAATCATCTCGTTTTTTATTTTATGGAGTTGAAATTAGTATTGATTATGATGTTGCATTTCTAATTGAACCTTTAGCTGAAACAAATCCAATTACAATCAGTAATTATTGGCGTTTATTAGCATTATCAAATTATGAGATGTTCATAGCTACTTTGTTAGAATACAAAATAAAATTAGAACTAAATGATTGGGGGTACTACCTTCTAGTCAAAAGTGCAGTAGAATCTATTTATAATGATTCCAATAACGCAATTCTTTTAACATGGTTTATACTCAATAAGTCTGGCTATAATTCAAAAATTGGATTTAATAGTAACCAAGTTTATACTTTATTACCTTCAAAAAACAATGTCTATAATAAAAGATACTATACATTTAATAATGTAAAATATTATGTATTAAAATCAGATATTTCAAGATTGTATATATATAAAGAAAATTATCCAGAAGCAAAAAATATAATTGATTTTCGGATTTTTAATGCAATGAAACTTGGTACTGAATCTAAACAAAAAGTATTTAATTTTAGATTTAAAAGCACCGTTAAAAAACTAAAATTGGATTATTCTCGTTTTCTTGTAGAGTATTATAAAGAACATCCTCAAGTTGATTTTTATATATATTTTAATGCTCCCGTTTCAGAAGTTTTTAAAAAAGTATTTGAAAGCAATTTTTTGCCTTTATTGGATAAATCGGAACATGAATCAGTCTCGCTATTATTAAATTTTACACAAACAGCTTTTAATTACAAGACAGATAAACAGCAATTTAAAACAGAAAAACCATTATTCCCAGATGAAACTTTACATTATCCCTATTCTGATTGTGAGGATCGCTCAATTTTATTTACTTCACTTGTACGTAATCTATTAGAATTAGATGTTATTGGTTTGGATTATCCTAATCATGTAGCTGTTGGGGTTTGTTTTAATGGCGATGTAGATGGAGATTATGTTATCTACAAAGGCAAAAAATATATTGTATGTGATCCAACTTATATTAATGCACCAATAGGCAAAAGTATGCCTGAATATCAAAATATAAAAGCCAATATAATAGAAGTTAACTAATACAACTACTAGTGGGTGACTATTTAAACGCTATCAGTTTAGCTGCAAACTCTTTTTTTATACCATTTTCAAAGCAATCTAAATAATAATGAGTTGTTTTTATGTCTCCATGACTAAGATTTTAGAAATAAATTCTATTGAGGCTCCGGAACGTTTATGTACAGTTGAGAACTATGTTTTGTGATTTAAGATTTTGTTTTTTTATTTTTGCTAATATAAAAGGTAGATAAAAGCAATGTATATATCTACCTTTTGCAATTTTATTATGAGAGTGCCCAGAACAAGACTCGAATGCTGCGCAAAGGCCAGTACACGGACATTAAAAAAGACCACCTATAAGGTGATCTTTAATTATTGTGCCCAGGGCGGGAATCGAACCCGCACGTCCAAATGAACACATGGCCCTCAAACTTGTAGAACACTAATATCATTGTAAACAAATTTACAATAACTATTTGAGATACCTGTCTTTACTTGCTTTTGCTGTCATTTACTTTCCTTTAGTGTCTTTTATTGGTAACTGAATTTACAACATCTATAATATTTGTTTCCGAATTATTTCCGAATAAATTGTTTCCGAATAGCTCTAAAGACTGCCATAGCACAAATTTATTAAATTATGGCAAATGCTACAGTAAGTATTTTTTTAGACAGCTCGTACACAAAAAAAGATGGTACGTCACGTTTTTACATTAGAGTTACTCTAAATCGAAAAACTAAGAAGATTCCTCTTAATCTTTTTATCAAACCACAGTATTACAATTCCAAGACAAAAAAAATTAAAGAAGTCAGGGAAGTTCCTGATGCGAAGAAAAACAACCTTTATTTAAAAGATAAGGAAAGTGAAGTTGAGCAAATCATTATCGAATTAGAGAGAAGAAAACAACATGTAACTTTTGAGAATATTTTAAGCCTCTACTCCAATAGTGAGGTTAATGGAAGCTTTATTGAATTTGCTAAAACCAGATTAAAGGAAGAACGCAACCGAATCAAGCAATCTACCTATGAAGGTTTAGAATTAGATATAGTTAAACTTGAAAGATACCAGGCTAATGTAACGATTTACGAAATTGATGAAAATTGGCTTGAAAAATACAGAAACTACCTTATTGAATCATTAGATAACAAAGCCAATACTATTTATGGCAATATTTCAATGATAAGGAAGTATATAACCTATGCTTACAAGAAAAAAATAATCGACCGGAATCCATTTCACAATTTTTCTTTCTTAAAAGAAGATGGCAAAAAGGAACATCTTACCCTTAAGGAATTGGATATGCTATACGATTACTATAATCAAGAGGAGTTCCTAAAAATTTATAAGAAAGATAAGCGTGGTAAAACGTATTTAACTGGTATGAAATACCAGGAAACCCTCCAACATATATTAATTAGTTGCTATTGTGGATTACGTCTATCTGACCTAAGAAAATTACGATTCAAACATGTTGAGAACAACATGATAATAATGGAGATGGATAAGAGCCGAAGAGATAAAGAAAAAATGCTCAGGATTCCAATTACAGAAAGGCTAAAGTCCGTTCTGGATTTAGATGGAGATAAAAAGCCAAATGATAAAATCTATAAAGGCTTTGTACGAAGCAGTTCCGATATAAATCCCATGTTACGCTTTATCATGAAAGAGGTTGGTATTAAAAAACGCCTTTCATTTCATTGTACAAGACACACTTTTGCTGTTAGCGCATTGACCTTAGGAATGTCTCTTGAAACGGTATCAGATATTATGGGGCATAATGATTTAAGGACGACTCAGATTTATGCTAAAATTATTGATGATAAGCGAAAGGAAGAAATGTCGAAATGGAATAGACTTAATAATTCCGATGAAGAAAACACAAACCAAGCTATCTGTCCAAACTGTGATAGTGAGGTGTTGACTTTTGAGAAAGGAGTAATTAGGCTTAAAAAGCTGACATTATACTGTCAGTCTTGCTCAACAAAATTTTCTTATACCGTAGCTTAATTTTTTATCAGGCACATGGAATCAGATACGCATTTTTTTTGTGGAATTTGAGGCAACATAAGGAATTTTCATCAGAACGTGAATCCAAACAGAAACTGGATAAATAGCTTAATGAATCCAGGAAAGGAATACAATGCTTTTAAATTTAAACCGATGTTTCACAAAAAATGCTCCACATTTCCACATTATCAATATATGATATCTGTAACTGCATGATATATGATACTTTATAAATTATATTACTGTTTTAAATGTAGGAACGCTGTAGGAAAACTGTAGGAACTGTGTAGGAAATTTCATTTTGTTCCTACATTACTCCTACACAGTCCCCATACAACTCCATAGCATTTAAGTATCTGATATTGTGATTGTTATTTGCATTTCTGATAAAACAAACAAAAAATGCCTAATTGTATGTTATTGATTATCAGTCATGTGGAAATGTAGGAAAGATTAGAAAAAAATACCATAGGTTCTGAGAACAGCCAATTTTAATCTAATAAGCATATCAAAGATATTTCATGTTGAAACTGAAATGTTTTATTCTAAACCATGTCCTTCAAGGTGCATTGTTGACAGTTTAAGACATTAGTTTTAATAATATCTGTGTATCAAAAAAGCACTCCCACTGCATTATCAATTAGCCCAAAGCTGTTCACCATTGAAAGCAAAAAGCCAACCCCAAACGGTAACCGTGTTCTTTGTAGAAAGTACTTTAAATACAGTTTTCAAAAATCTTAAAGCTTAAAAAAGCAGGCTAAATATTGTCCAAAAGCTCTCAAAAGCAGGCTAAATATTCAAAAAAGCACGAAAAAGCAGTAAAAAGCACTTGAAATATACTCTACAAGAATGCTTTTTCTTATGTCATTGGTGCTTTTAACCTTATAGTTTAAACATTACACGAAGCTATCATACTGTAATCTCATTTAACTGAATAGAACAGAAATTTAGGTTTATTACAGCTCAAAAATTCGATTACTAATTATATCTATAATGCAGTTATTCTTTTGATAAACTACCATTTATATTTACATTTATTCATTTTTGACATTAGTTGACAATCTTTAATTTTATTTTTGTCACTAAATGACATTATTACTTTAAGGAGAAAACTGTGAAATTAATATGTACAACTTCCACTCCATAAAAGAGCTGCTTAACGCATTAGTTCTAGGAAAAGAATTATTAGGTGAGATGTTTGGTAAGCGCAAATCGTTTGATTACCGATACGACCAAGCAATTGAACTCAATAATTACGATGAAAATAAAGTTGATGCTTTAATTGAAAAAGGTATTATCATTCGTAATGGTCGATATCTTGAAATAGAAGACCAATTACTTTCCTTTTTTGAACAAATATTAGATGTAAATGAAGAAATTAACATTTCTCTAATTAACGAACATATTACACTTTTAAGAGAAAATATAGACTATTACTTATCAGAGGATAGTGAGCATCGGAAATATAAATATCTTAAAACAGTAAAAGCTTCTTTACGAAAAATGGGCTTTATATGTTTACGGAATATCCTGGACTTAAACCGGAATATTGATAATACTTTTAAAACAGAGCCGAATTACAGAATCAAGGTTAAAAAACTTGAAAATTACGACCAACGTAGGATTGATATTAAGCAACTTATTACACAAACAGAACATTTTATTACAGAGGATGAACTTACTTTTTTCTCAACAGCTAAAGATGAAGAGTTAACCAGAATAACAACAGAGTTACGGTTGCAATTGCAAGAGGCAAGGCACAACTTGATTGAAACTGAAAAACAAATAATTGATTTTCTAAACCAGGTAAAACATCAAAGTAAAATAATTGAGAAAATTCGTCAGGTTAAATATCTAAAAGACCAGTTTGAACTTGAGAGCAAAACGGATATTTTACATTTATTGAGCACGGAAAATCCCGTTATTTTTGAAAATCGACCTAATACTTCAGTAAAGCTATCCTTAGATTTATTGCAAGAAGACAGTGTTTATGAGACGATTAAAGCACTTGGTAAGAAAATAAAAAGTAATACAAAATTAAAGGTGTCGATAGCTGAAGCTATTGACTCAACTTTTTTTGATGATACTGAAGAAACGGATGTATTTATTGATTTAGAAAAAATGAAAAATAACTTTTCGGCATCCGGTTACCACTTAATGGAATTTGTTATGCAATACAACTACCCTAAAGAGGTAAGTTTTGAAGATATGGTGACATGCTATTGTCAGATTATTTCTTTGTATGAGAATGAATTCAATTTTACAGATAAATATGTAACACATAAGGGAACTGAGTTTTCAGTAGTATATCCAAGGTAAATGGCGTAAACATTAAATTGTATGCAATGGGAATAAATAACTATAAAAATGAAGTATTTGAACTGCTTAGTAAAGGAGGCTTTATCTGTTCCAATAGTTCTGTACAGCAAAATCAAAGGTTATACAACTATATTGATGAAAATTTTAATGAGTTGGAAAGCTATTTCATTGAAATAAACTACATGCTTACCCAGGGGGATGAATATTACCATTTTACCCGACCGGAACAAAAGGCTGATATAACCAGAAAGTTGGAACAAGCATTTAAATGGATAGATATTGTTGATTTTTTCAAAACATATAACTCGTCTTTTGGCTCTGGATATCGCTTCGAACCCCAAGAAATAGCCGTTCAGCTCAAAGTGAATGCCACGCTAAAGAATAAACTAGTAACCTTAAAAAAATATTCAAAAACCGAGAAAGAACTTGATAAAATTAAGGAACTAGTTAAAAGTCTTGAAAAGGACGGTTTTGTAGAATTAGAAAACGAAATATCAGATTCATATAAGGTGCTGGCTTCATTTAGTTATTTAGAAGCTTTTGTACTAAGTATTAACCTTTCAGAAGAAGTACAAGATGAGATACCTGAATAAAATAATTTTCATTAATAGTGCCACTATTCCTTATGCCGAAATACAATTAGATGGAAATATTCATTTTATTGGTACGCAAGGTGTAGGTAAAAGCACAATTCTTCGTGCCATATTATATTTCTATAATGCTGATTCTCGTAGGTTAGGTATTCCTAAAGGACCAACATCTAAAAATTTTGCGGATTGGTATTTAAAACATGCCAATTCATATATTATCTATGAGGTTGTAAAAGAAACAGGCGCTTTTTGCGTATTTGCTTTTAAATCACAGGGCAGAGTGTGTTATCGCTTTATTGACACACCATATAAATCTGAATATTTTATAAAGGAAACAAATGAAGCATATGCCACTTGGGATGCTATTCGTGAGAAATTAGATGCAAATAGAATTAATGTTTCTCCAATAATAAATAGCTACGAAGTTTATAGAGACGTTTTGTATGGAAATTATGTTGGGAAAAGTGAATTTAAGAAATATGCTTTATTGGAAGCGAAGCAGTATAAAAACATTTATCGTACTATTCAAAACGTATTTTTAAACACTAAACTTGATGCTGATGAAATAAAGCAAACTATTATTTCTTCAATGGAAGAAGAGCCAATAGTTATTGATTTAGAACAATATGACCATCATCTAAAAAACTTTGAAACAGAGCTCAATGATATCAAAAGCTTTCGTTTTCCATCGGTACAAAGACAAGCAGACCATGCTATAAAAACACTTTCTGCTTTACGACATTTAAAAAGAGAACAAACAAATTTTGCCGGACAGTTAAAATACCGATTAGCAGTTATTGAAAAGGAAAAACCTGAATTAGTTAAAAAGAAAACGAAGCAGAAAGAATTACTAGATGAACAAAACCAAAGATTAAACCACGAAAAAGGATTGTTTAATAAGCGTAAAGACAATATTCAGGTAGATATTAACCAACTAGATGGCAAGTTAAAGGATTCTGCAAAACAGAAAAAATATTACGCAAGTAAAAATATAGAACAGCTCATAGTTCGTGTTGCGGCAAATGGGGACAAATTACTAGAGCTTGAATCATTAAAAAATGAACGAACAATTTTAACCAACCAACATAGCGATATCAACAGCAAATTCGATTCCCTGATAAAAGAACAAGAACATCAGTTTAATCAGTTTAAAAACCAAAAAGAAAACCAAAAGCTTGAGGTACAAAAAGGTGAAGTTCAGTTTATCTCTAAGCTAAATACTGAATATGAAAAGTTATTCCATTCTTTAGAAAAAGAACATGATACTGAATTAAAAGATAAAGAAACAGATTTGACTATTAAGTCTGAGGAAGTTCATAAACTGAAAAATAGAAAAGTTGAGTTAAAGTATACAAGATTTTATGAGCAAGAAATTGAACTTGCCCAAAAAGCTGCTGACAAAGCTAAATTGCTGTATGAAAAAGAGACGAACAACATTACTAGTCTCAAGCAGCAAATTGAAACACTGCAAACCAAATGGAATTATGAAAAACAGGAGGCTGAGAAAAATAATGATAGAGCAAAAGCTGAGTTAAAAAATGAATTGAATGTTGCTATTCAATCTAAAAATGAGATTGAGGACAGAATAACCAAGAGCAAGGACTCTTTATATGGTTGGTTAAATAAGAATAAACCAAGATGGGAAAATACAATTGGGAAAGTTATCGATGAAAGTTTATTATTTCAGGATGGTCTGTCTCCAAAACTTGCTGAAAACTCATCATCAATGTATGGACTCGACATTAATCTCAATGATATAGAATTAAAAATCAAGACTATAGACGATTATCGTTTTGAATTAGGCAAATTAAACTCACAGATTGAACTCTGTCAAAAAGATATTCAAGACCTGACAAGTAAGCTTGAAAAAGAAAAGGATAATATACAACGTCGCAACCTTCCTAAAATTAAATCCCTTAAAGACCAGGTGCGTCAGGCAGAGTATCAGTGTGAACAATTAACCAAACAGATTGAAAGAGACGAATTAGAAACAAGTACATTAATTGAAAAGGCTAAAAGAGAAAAGTCAGAAGCAATTCTTAATCTACAGGCTGAGATTGATCGGGCAATTTTAGCAAAGGAGGAAACATTAAAAAAATTCACTGAAAGTAAGTCAAAGCTGCAAAAAGCGAAAGAAAATAAGCAGAAGGAAAAATCACGGAGGATTAATGAATTAAAAGCAGAGAATCTTAAAAAAAATGATGAGCTGCTTAGGCAAGTTACAGAAAAGGAAAAACAAATAAAAACTAAGATTGCGGATTTAAAGACCGAACGAAATAATGAGTTAAACAACAAAGGTGCGGATACTGAACGTCTAACTGATATAGAGAAGCAAATTACCACTATAAGTAATGAATTAGATTATATTGAAAAGAACCGTTACGTAGTAAGCGATTATCAGAAAGATAAAAGAGAATTGTTTGATAAGGAAAAAGATTTTAAAAACGAAATTGAAACTTTGAAGAATAAGTTAATGCATCAGCAAAATGAATTTACTGCTCTGCAAAATTCGTTTTTAAACAAGATTGAGCAAATTAAGCAAAAGATAGAATTAATCGAAGCCAGCATTGTTAGTTTTAATAACGATGAGGAAAAATATAAAAAGCTTTCGGCATCGGAGGCTCTGTCTTATTTTGAGCGTGTTAAAAATGCTACAACCGCAGTTAAAACCGGAGAAACTGCTATTGATATAATTGAAAAAATTATAATAAATGAAAACACTATAACCAATAAAAATCAGGAACTAAGAGAAAATATTGACAAGTTTTTATCTCATTTTTCGGAAGGCAATATATTTCAATTTCCCTCAAAACTAATAGAAAACAAGGAGTATATTGACTACGCCGAAGAGTTGAGCGATTTTATTGAAGAGGGTAAAATAAATCAATTTGAACGGCTAACAAACGAGCGCTTCTCTGATATTATTTATTCAGTTGGGAAAGACACCACCTCACTTATATCAAAAACCGGGGATATAAAGAAGATAATCAATAAAATAAATGCAGACTTTAGACAAAAGAATTTTGTAACAGCTATAAATAACATTGAACTTGATATTACGGATAGCAAAAATACGGCCGTTATGCTTCTGAAAAAAATTAAAGAGTTTAATGATGAGAATGCTCATACTTTAGGAGAGGCAAATTTATTTTCAGGCATTAACCAACATAAAAGCAACGAAAAAGCTGTTGAGCTTTTAAAACAATTGGTTAAAGAGATAAATCAAAGTAAAAATACAGTAATTCAGCTGACCGACTCCTTTGATTTAACATTCAGAGTAGAAGAAAACGGAAATGATACAGGATGGGTTGAGAAATTAAGCAATGTTGGTTCAGAAGGAACAGATGTTCTGGTAAAAGCAATGATTAACATTATGCTCTTGAATGTATTTAAAGAAGGGGCATCTCGAAAATTTAAAGATTTTCAGTTGCATTGCATGATGGATGAGATTGGCAAACTACACCCCACGAATGTTAAAGGAATTCTGAATTTTGCAAATGACAGAAATATTCTGCTAATCAACGGTTCACCAACAGAAAGTACACCACTCAATTATCGCCATATTTTTAAAATAAGTAAAGATGATAAAAAGCAGTCCACAATTAAGCGTATTATCTCAAATCCTGTCTTAGCAGAATCATATGAGTAAGGTTACTATTAACATAGCAAAGAAAATTCAGCAATTAATTCAGGGCGATACAATACCATTGGGTCAATTAAAAAGTCCAGTTATTGACAGTATGATTAGTGAAGGTGTTTTAAGTATTAAACTTCAAGGTCGAAGTAAAAAAACAGTATTTGCCCCCAAACCACAAGCTATTGAAAATTATTTAAGCAGCCATCTTGGTATAAATAATGTTGAAGTTTATATAAGCAACTTGAAAAATGGCACTTCAAGAACTGAAAATATTATTGCATCAACCAACTCCAAATCATCTTTAGTTAGAACATTTAAAGGTTTTCTGGTTAATTGTGTATACCCAATAGAAGCTAAAATCAACGGAAACAGGTTAATTATAGCTCCACCCGAAGGAACATATACGTATATCCACGACTTTGAAGGCTTCACTATTCCTCCGGAAACATTAATTATTGGAGTTGAAAATCCGGAGAATTTTAGATTTGTTAGAAAACAAACACATTTATTTGATAAAAACTCTATTCTATTCGTTAGTCGTTACCCGCAATCTAAAGATTTAATCAGCTGGCTACAAAATATACCAAATAAATATCTGCATTACGGTGATTTTGATTTTGAAGGCATTCGAATATTCAGAGATGAGTATTATAAGCACCTTGGTAACAGAGCATCTTTCTTCATTCCAAAGGACATTGAGAGGCTTATCAGTAAGTATGGAAACAAGAACTTGTATGACAAGCAATATAAGTCAATTTCAACTTTTAATATCAACGATGAAATCGAGCAGCTAATTGCCTTATTTCATAAATACAAAAGATGTTTGGAGCAGGAGATATTAATAACCCAATTTATTTAAAACTGTTTTTTTTATGGATTTAGGAGCATTCGATAATTTCAGGAGAATGCAGGCACAACTTAAAAGTTCCATCTCTCCTTTTCTTAGACAACAACAAATGATGTCCAGCATTTTTCGAGATTCCGGGGTATTAAAAGCACAAGAGCAGTTTGCCAAAAGCTTAAGTGGTTTGAACATGATGTCTGAAATTTCAAAAAGTATTAAGCAACAAAAGTTATTGAATGCATCTGCTTTTGCTGCAATGGAGGCGGTTTCAAAATCAATTGGCTGGCAATCAAAATTTGTGATTCCTCAAACAACCATTGATGCAATTACATCAATCAGCAGGCAACATGAGCAGGTATGGACTAATCTTCGGGGAGTTGCAGATACATTAAAAACGCATTCAACAGCATTTGCTCAAGTTAATAATTTGCACTTTGCATTAAGTAGTGTTTCTGGTCATATGGCTGCAATTGCAGCACAACAAAGAAATTGGTCAGTATTTGAAGACTTTGAACGTCTTACGGAACAAGCTATTGAATTCACAGAAAACCTAAGTGAAGAGTTAGAAGAAGAGCAAAAAATACAATTTCAAATACTATTATCATTAGTCCTTTCTTTTCTTAAAAAACATAAAACACTCGGTGTATCTGCGTTGCTGATAATTGATATTTTCATTCGCTTTGCCGGCATTCATCAATACTTCGACTTTTTACAGGAAAAACCTGAAGCTCCAACGAAAGAAGAAGTAAATCAAATAGGAATAAAACAAGATTCTACCATTTTCTTTATACAGCAAATAAACGAACAGCTAAAACAGGCAAAAGAATATAGAATTACCAATAAACCTTGTCTAGTTAAATTAAAACCCAAATCAAAAACACTCACATTAACAAGATTACCTATTGATTTTGAAGTAGTAATTATCCAGATACACCACAAATGGGTTTATGTTAGTTATTTTGATCCTAAAGACAATCTGCCTCAAACAGGATGGATTATGAAGAAATATTTAAACAATCCAAAATAACAGTAAAACAATATAATTGTAGATTATATGGCAGAACAAGCAAAGTTTCAAAAAATGTTGGAGATTCTACTGATGCTTGATTGTAAGTATGGCAGAACGATTCAGGAAATATCAGAACGCTTCGAGGTTTCACAAAGAACAGTTTATCGCTATTTTGATACATTTAAACAGGTTGGTTTTGTTATTGAGAACAAAAACAGATTCTTTAAAATTGATAAAGAAGAATCATCTGCAAAAGATATTAGTCAGCTCCTTCATTTTACCGAAGAAGAAGCATTTATTTTAGGCAAGGCTATTCACACGATTGAGGATGGTTCTAAATTAAAAGACAAACTTGCAAAAAAACTATATAGCCTATATGATTTTGACCGTGTAATACACGCCATATCCAAGAAAGAAGAAACCGACAATATATTTAACCTAATGCAAGCCATAAAACAACAAAAACAGGTTGTTTTAAAAGAGTATAAATCTGGGCATGGTAAAAATATCAGGGACAGATTGGTTGAACCAATTGACTTTACTATTAATTACATGGGTATTTGGTGTTATGATACCGAAGACAAAAGCAATAAAATTTTTAAAACAGCACGTATTAAAGAAGTAGTGATTACAAATACTTATTGGGAGTACAAGCCAAAACATCACAAAGGAATTACCGACATTTTTCGGATGCAAAGCTTTGAGCCTATTGCAATACAATTGAAATTATCAATGCTCGCATATAACTTACTAATTGAAGAGAATCCATTAAGTGAAAAGTACATTAAAAAGATTGATGACAATACGTATTTACTTACTACCGATGTTGGTAATTTAATAGGTGTTGGCAGGTTTGTGTTAGGCTTACCGGGAGAAATTGAAATTATATATCCCAAAGCATTTAAAAAGTATCTAAACGATAAAATATCAAAACTTAAATTTTAAAAATAATTGCATTGAGGTAGTGACACTACCTTAATCGCAATATATTTAAAATAAATTATTTCCTTTCTAATAATAAAAGTTTTATTTTTGTGTCAAATACAGTAGTATGACTACCCTAAATGACACATATTTAAAAACTCTCTTTAAGATATTACAGCCGGGCTGCGTGGTGACAGCTGACTGGCTGGAAAGTCATGGCATATCCCGAAATCTGTTGAAATATTACTTGAAAAGTGGTTGGTTGGAATCTGTAGGAAGAAGTGCCTACAAAAAACCGGGAGATAAGGTTGAATGGCAAGGAGCATTAAATAGCATACAAAATCAAACACAAATAAAAGTACATGTAGGTGGCTTATCTGCCTTATCGCTACAAGGGTATAGTCATTATTACAGGCTAAGTAATGAATCCTTACACTTATTCACTCCTTTACAGACTAAATTGCCAAAATGGTTTATCTCTTACAATTGGGGAATGGAACTACAACACCATTTAAGCTCTTTTCTTCCGCCCGAAAAAGGTCTAAAGGAGCAAAACGTAAATCAAGTGTCAATAAATATTTCTTCACCCGAAAGAGCTATCATGGAATGTTTGTTTCTGGCTCCACAAAAAATGGATTTAGTTGAATGCTACTATTTATTTGAAGGATTAGTAAATTTAAAGCCAAAATTGATAAATGAGTTACTTGCAAAGTGTAAATCAGTAAAAGTAAAGCGTTTGTTTTTGTACATGGCAGAAAAATCGGGTCATCAATGGTTTCAATTTCTTAAAACAAACCAGATAGATATAGGTAAAGGCAACCGAATGTTTGCAAAAAATGGAGTTCATGTTTCAAAATACCTTATATCCATCCCAAAAGAATTAGTAGATTTATGATTGCACCAGCATATAAAGCACAAGTAGATTTATTATTACAGGTTTTGCCCTATGTAGCAAAAGAAGAAATATTTGCATTGAAAGGTGGTACAGCAATTAATCTATTCGTAAGAGATATGCCCCGCTTATCAGTGGATATTGACCTGACCTACCTACCTATTGATTCAAGAACCGATGCTTTGCAGAATATTCAGGATGGTTTGAACAAGATAAAATCAAACATAGAAAAAAATATCTCGAAAGTTAAAATCCATACTGTCCCCTTAAACAATAGTACAGATGTAAAACTTAATTGCCAAAGCAATAACGCTCAAATAAAAATTGAGGTTAACACCATAACCAGGGGCAATGTTTTTCCAACGCAATTATTACAGGTTACTGATTTGGTGCAAAATGAATTTGAGAAGTTTGCTGCCATTAATATTGTTTCAATGGGTGAATTATACGGAGGTAAGATTTGCGCAGCAATAGACAGGCAACATCCTCGCGATATTTTTGATGTAAAACTGTTATTAGAAAATGAAGGATTTACCGATGAAATTTGGCAAGGCTTTAAAATTGGTTTAATAAGTCATTATAAACCCGTTAGTGAGTTAATAGCTCCAGTTCTAAAAAACCAAAAAAGTGCTTTTGATAACCAATTTTCCGGTATGACCAGTATTCCTTTTACGTATGATGATTATTTAAATACTAGGGAAACACTAATTTCTACAATTACACAGAAACTAACAGAAGATGATAAACAGTTTTTATTGAGCTTTGAAAATGGAGAACCAAATTGGGATTTATTCCCAGTACCTGTATTGAAAGATTTGCCTGCTATTAAATGGAAACTATTAAATATTGGTAAGCTTAGAAAAGCGAACCCTAAGAAGCATAAACAAATGATAAATGACTTGAAGTCTACAATAAATATTCAGGAATAATGCTTACAAATTTGGTGGTTTTACTCAGTTTTTACCGCATATTAACTATTTTTATAATGAATACAAATAAGGCAAATGTTGGATATTTATGTTATTGAAAGTATTATTTTTACACTATGGATATTAAACTAGCAGAAGCAGAAAAAATCAAGATTCTGAATTCGGACGACCTGTTCGGGATAATGCAAAAAGTATTGCTTCGTGAAAATAAAATTGACCAAAACAGGGAACATTTTTGGGTTATCGGGTTAGAAAATAATAACAGGATACTTTTTATTGAACTTATAAGCCTGGGAACTGTCAATAAAACAATTGCAGAGCCTATGGAGGTGTTCAGTTTAGCATTACAAAAACGAGCAGTAAAAATTATTCTTTGTCATAACCATCCAAGCGGGGAACTTAAACCATCAGAAGGAGATAAAGAAATTACCGACCGATTAATACAGGTTGGTATAATAGTAAGTACAGAAGTTTTAGACCATTTAATTATTTCTGAAAAAAGCTATTTAAGCTTTGCTGATATTGGAATAATGGACGAGCTGTTAACAAGCACTAAACATGTACCTTCTTATGTCTTAGAACAAAAAATTAAAAAAGAAGCAAAAGAAATTGGAATTAAGGCTGGGAAAGATGAAAAAGCCAGGGAAATGGCTAAGAAATGTCTTGAAGAAGGATTGGAAGTTGATTTAGTTGTTAAATTGACAGGACTAACAATTAAAGTGGTTGAGAATATTAAGAAGAAGATGGGCAATTAATGCTTGAATCAAATAATAAGTTATAAGATAGACAAACCAGAGTTCATAGAAGTTGTTGACGTTTGGGAAATATTGCTCAAAGTTATGTGTCATTTTAAATATAGACGATATCTTGGCTGAACATCTTAATCGTCATTAATATTCACGAACCCAAAGAATTGTTTTGGGAAATTAAGAAAGCGAGGATTCGGTATTACCACAAGATTGCTAAGTAAGGTCAAAATCATTTATTCCTGGAAGGGTGGTTGAAAAGGATTAACTCGATTAAGTATGAATAAGATGTTCATAAAATATGAATAAAATACAACAATAATAATTACGACATACGATAATCTACTATATATTTGCACCTTATGCAACTTTTTACGCATGATACAAAAACAAAGATTCAATAGAATCAAACTTGTTCTAGTAGAAAATGATAAGTCTGCTAAATGGCTATCCGAACAATTGGGTAAGGATAAGTCAACTGTTTCACGTTGGTGCACAAATGACATACAACCTTCAGTTGAAACCTTTTTTCAAATTGCAGCAGTGCTAAAAATTGATGTGAGAGATTTATTTGTATCTACTGAACTCAAAAAAGAATATTAAAATGGGGAAACCTTTTAAAAGTGAACTTCAACAATTGGACAATGCTATTAATTGGAGTAATAACATTGACATCACGGAGATTTCGAATTTTATTCAAAGGAACAATGATAATCATTTAATTCTCGTTGGCTCTGGTGGTTCCCTTAGTATTTGCTATCATATCGCAACGTTACACCGAGGAATTGGAATGCAAGCAACAGTTCATACTCCATTAGGCTTGTATAATGCAAAAGAGGTTATAAAAAAATCAGCCATCATTCTTATAAGTTCAAGTGGAAAAAACAGCGATATTATCCAAGCATTTAAAGTTAGTATAAAAAATAACCCAATCGATTTATTATCGGTATGCATGAAAATAGGAAGTAAATTATCTGCATTGACACCTCCTACATTTTCCATATGGGAGAGAGATATTAGTACTGGCAAAGATGGTTTTCTAGCTACTAATACTTTATTATCCTATTATATAATCTTTTCTAGAGTATATCAGAAATATTATAGATCACTTCTAAAGATTGATTCGAGAGTAACTCCTTCAGATAACTTTTTAACATTTGATTATAGTAATATTAGTTCATTTTCTGTTTTATATGGAAAATGGTCTGAATCAATTGCTTATGATATTGAATCAAAACTATCTGAAGCAGCTTTAGGTAACGTACAATTATGTGATTACAGAAACTTTGGACATGGAAGACATCATTGGTTTGCAAAAAGAAATATTGGTTCATTGATTTTAGCTTTGATAACTCCGCATGAGCAAGAATTAGCTCAAAAAACTCTCAATTCATTACCTTCTAATATCCAAATTGTACGGCTGCAAACAGATGCTCCAAACTATTCCGGATCAATTGAATTATTAATAAAATCCTACTATTTTGTTAATCAAGTCGGTATTACAAGAAAGATTGACCCAGGGAAACCGGGAGTACCGGACTTCGGGCGTAAATTATATAATCTACAATATATAAAAACATTAAAACAGGATAGACCTCAATATTTAACTGAAAATGAATTCAATGCAATCTCAAAAAAATATGACAATATTGCATTACACTTAAATAATGAAGAGGAATTAAAAAAATGGAAATCCAATCTAAGAACTTATAAAGACAGGATTAACAAACAGCAATTTTCAAGTGTAATTTTCGATTATGACGGAACAATTTGTAATGAAAAAAATAGATTTTCAGGACCGTCAAATGATATTTTTGTATTATTGAATAAATTATTAAAGTCCAATATTATAGTTGGGTTTGCATCTGGCAGAGGGAAATCATTAAAGACAGATTTAAGAAGTAAAATAGAACAAAAATATTGGGCTCAGGTTATTATCGGTTATTATAATGGTACAGATATTTCCACATTAGGTAGTGATACATCCCCTAATATTAAGAATTCTGTAAATCCAAATTTAGCCGCCTTTTTAGAGTCAATAAATCAATTTGATGAGTTAACATCAACTATCAAGTGGAAACTGAGACCTAATCAACTTACTATAGAACCAGAAAATCATTCAATGTGGAACAACAGAAAGTTATTCCTCAATGACGTATTCAAATCATATCATTTTGACAATACATTAAAACTACTAGAGTCATGTCATTCTATGGATATCATACCTAAAGAGTTTTCAAAAACATTGGTTGTTAAGAATATACTTCAGGAGTTAAAAAAGAGTGGAAGGCAAGGAATTCTCTGCATTGGAGATCGAGGTGACATTAAAGGTAACGATTTTGAATTATTAAATAATGCCAGTGCTCTTAGTGTGGATAAAGTTTCTAGCTTACCTAATTCATGTTGGAATTTATTACCCGGTGGATTAAAAGGAGAAGAGGGAGTTTTATACTATTTTTCAAGATTGCAATTGGTCAATGATAGTTTTTCCATAAAGATATAACAAATGAATAATCAATTATCTCAATTTATACTTGCTGAAGTAATGCAATGGTCAGAAACGGAGGACTTAGTATATCGTCCACATTTTCAGACTATGGCAACTTACAAATACGATGATTATCAGCAATATTTTCCGGGAATGCGGTTCATTGAAAGTTTAGCACTATGGCTTAACCAATTTAAAAGTAAAGATGAACGAAAAATTGCAATAGATTTTATAAAGGATAGATTAGTTTATATTTCAAATCGTGAAATTAATAGAATAGTTTATACGCTTTACGAAGATTATATAAAATCTATCCTGATAAATAAAGTTGCTCAAAATACGAATCAACCTAACTATTTAGTAACAAGAATTACAAATAGTACTGATTTCAAGGTGCTTCGCAGGCAATGTTTGTTTTTGGGCTTTAGCGATGGAGCAAAAACTGAGATATTTCGTAGGGCTAATCCAGAATTATCTCATGAACAGATATATCAAAGCTATGAACTGTCGGCAGAACGAGCTCATAAAATGCAAGAAGAGTTAATTGAAGATTTGAGAAAAATATTAGGCCGAGAACCTAACCATAACGAAGCAAAGTTTAGAGTGATTTTTCTAATGGATGATTTTACCGCTAGTGGAAAATCATACATTAGAGAAGAAGAGGGTACCAATAAAGTTAAAGGTAAAGTTGTCAACATATACAAACAATTAACAGGTGATTCTTTAAATATTATAGACAAAGAAGGTTTTGAAATAAATCTAATGTTTTATTTATGTACCAAGCAAGCTTCAGACCACATTTCTAACCTTATTAATAAAATACCTGAATGCAATATTCAGATACATCCCATTTATCAGTTTTCTGACGACATTAAGGTTTCTGATGAAGACGAAATACATAAATTATGCAGTGACGATGATTATTACGATAAAGACATACTTGAAGACACTCATACAAAAAAAGGAGGTTCAAATGTTAAGTTTGGGTTTGGCAATTGTCAGCTCCCAATTATACTTAACCACAACACCCCGAATAATTCACTGTCGCTTTTGTGGGCTTATTTAGAGTCCGATAAGTTTGTTGGCTTATTTCCAAGAATTGCCAGACATAAAGATTGAGTAATATGAAAGTTAATTATAATCCTTTTTTCAAAAGAGCATCTGAGTTTTTCGAACCGGATCCACTTTTTATTAAATTATATAGCATCGATTCACTCAATGTGTTTTTTAGTGATGTAAACAAACTTTGGAATGAGCTTAATATTATAAGAAGCTCTCCTGGAGGAGGGAAAACAACATTGTTGCGCCTTTTTACACCAAACGTTTTAAAGGCTATTGTTGCCAATAAGAATCAAGATGATATAAAAGAAATATACAATATACTTACAGGCTATGAAATCATATCAAACGATTCTCCGCAAGTAGTTGGGACTATTATTTCTTTCATAGATGAATATACAGAATTAGATTATCTGGATATAAATGAAATTGGAAAAACTAGGTTGTTTTATTCATTGTTAAATTCAAAAATTACAATATCTATTCTACGTTCAATATGTCATTTACATGACCTTTCATTTCCTGATAATCTTGAACAAATTCAGTTGGTAAGCAATGAACATCTTCCTTTAAGCTTAAGTAAAGCTACCAATGGAAAAGAGCTTGTTGAGTGGGCTTACGAGATTGAAGCTAAAATATGTGATGAAATTGACAGCCTGTTTTCTGAAGATACTTCCGCCCCAGGTTTCGATAGTTTATTTATTCTTAAGGTATTAACTCAAGCAAATATTTTAGTAAACGGAAAGCCATTGGAGAAAAGAGTGCTTCTCATGTTTGATGATGTACATAATCTTTCAACTAATTTTCGGATGAAACTAATGAAACATATTGTTGATATTCGGTCAAATATCCACATATGGATTTCTGAAAGATTACAAGCTCTTACAATGTCAGAAATTTTCTCTGATGGTCAAATAGAAGGGAGAGATTTATCAATTATTGATTTAGAAAAACACTGGAGAGATAAACCTTCAAAATTCGCAAAGTTTGCAAAAAACGTAGCAAACAAGAGAGTTTTATCTGCCTCTGAAAATGAGATTTCTAGTTTTGATGGATGTTTAAGCGAAAAATTTTCAGATGAAACTATTAGTCAAATCAATGAAGCTAAAGGGATTTTAATAGATGAACTATGTAAACTTAAAGAGAATTCTAGGTATTCAAATTGGATCGAGTCAAGGGAAAATAGCAGCTTGTCTGGCTTAGAGGAACTAATAGAATGGAGAACATTAAAAATATTAATAAAGAGAGACCAAAATAAGCAACAAAAATCATTAAACTTTTTTGAGTTAACTGAAGATGAACTTAATGAACAAGACGGTTCTGATGTGAAAAAAGCGGCATCCTTATTTCTGAGTAAAGATTACAATATCCCTTACTATTTTGGATTTGACACTCTTACTAGACTTGGCTCTTGTAATATTGAACAATTTTTAAGCATATCAGGTGAGATTTATGAGATTATCGTATCAAAATATTTTACAAATAATTATTTCAACAGGACAAAAGGATTGTCTGTATCCCCCGAAGAACAAGAACGAATAATAAACAAAATCGCAGAAAATAAATTCAAGCAATTAAATCGAAGAATTTCTAATTCTTCTGAAGTGCTTAAATTTATTGAAGCGATTGGCAAACACTCACAAGACGAGACTTATTTAGAAAACGCTCCAATTTCTCCTGGCGTAAATGGAATTGCAATTTCTATGGATGATCGAAACCATCTTAACAAGTTAATTTTAGAAAATGCTTTAGGCCCCTATAAAAATCTTGCAAAGATAATTGCTTCGTGCATTTCATTTAACCTTCTAGAGGTTAGGTTAAATTATCGCTGTAAAGGAAAAGAATGGATGGTACTATATCTGAATCGGCTGTTATGTGCAAAGTATAAATTACCACTTAATTATGGTGGATTTCGTGAAAAAAAACTTATTGATTTAGCAACTTGGGTAAGCAATGGTTACGTAAGTAAAAATGCATATAATTTATGGAAACAGTAGAAATTAAAAAACGCTGGAAAAACAACTTCCAGGTATATGGTGATGACTTTTTTCCATTTTGGCAAAAATTCCTTAATGAAAGAAAACGTAATCTTTTATTAATTTCTGGATTAGGTTTCGATCCAAGAACAACTTTAGCAATTGAACAAATAATTCAGGCTGGCGGTGAAGGGGATAGAAAAGCTTTTGTTCTCGACTTCGTTAAAAATGAACAAGAAAACACAGGAAGATATAAAAATTTGGTATCTGACAATCAAGAGAATCTCAAAAAGATTTTAGGTGATGTTGATTACGAAATTAAGCGCATAATTATGCGCTCTTTGGAAAATCACAACATTGGTGGAAGAAATGTAACAAAAATAATTGGAAGCGATACTATACAATCTTACACCGATATTATAATAGACATTAGTGCAATGCCAAGGGGGATTTTTTTTCCGTTAATCTCAAAAGCAATTGCTTTAATAGACAAAGTGGATAATACTGTAAATCTTCATGTAGTAGTTTCAGAGAATTCAAAATTAGATGCAGATATAAAAACAGAAGGTCTCGCAGAAAGAGCTTCCTTTATACATGGATTTGGAAATGTTGAAGTGGAGAAGTATGAGAATCTACCGAAAGTATGGGTACCAGTATTGGGCGAGAACAAACTTGAGCAGATTAAAATATTGCGTGAAAATATATCGCCTCATGAAACATGTCCAATCCTACCCTTTCCATCTGTTGATATTCGAAGAGGAGATAAATTACTTACAGAATATAAAAGTATTTTTCTCGACGATTTAAGTATTGAAATGAGAGATATAACTTATGTTGATGAGCAAAATGCTTTTCAGGCATACAGGACAATATTGGATATAATAATGCGCTATCAAAAGTCTTTTAGTTTATTTGATGGCTGCAAAACAATAATCTCGGTATTATCAAGTAAGCTCCTTTCAATAGGAGCGTTATTAGCTGCATTTGAATTGAAAAAACATAAAAAAGTAATCGGTGTGTTGCACGTCGATTCAGAAGACTTTAATTTTACATTAAGCAATGAACAAGTGCTTAATGATTCGACTTTATATAATATATGGATAACAGGAGAACCGTATGAAGAATAATAAACCAACATGTTTAGGAAGTGGATTAATTGCACTTGATTTAATAATTGATACTGAAAACAATGTAAAAAATACATTTGTAGGTGGGAGTTGTGGAAATGTTTTAACCATTTTGTCTTTTTTAGGATGGGATAGTTTTCCTATTGCTAGATTGGCAGTCAATGAAGCAACAGAACTGATTGCTAAAGACTTTTCAAAATGGGGAGTACATCAAGATTTTCTAATGAAAGAATCGACTGGAAGTACACCTATTATCATTCAAAGAAATTACACTGATAAAAACGGAAATCCAAGGCATCGCTTTGAATTTAGATGCCCAGAAACTGGCAAATATTTACCTCAATATAAAGCTGTTCTTGCAAAAACAGTACAGGATCTCCATATTTCGGAAAAAAATTGTGACTTTTATTACTTTGACAGGGCAAAGCGAAGCTCTATTGAAATGGCCAAGATTTGTAAACTTAATGGCGGTACAGTATATTTTGAACCAACCTCAATGTCTGATGAAAAACAATTTTTAGAATCATTAGACATAGCTGATATCGTGAAGTTTTCTGATGACAGAATTAAAGGATATGAAAACAACTTCCCGCATTTCCATAAGAATAAACTTGAAATAATTACTTTAGGAAAAAATGGATTGAAATATAGGTATAATACTAACAATTGGATTAATGTTCCTTCAGTTCCTATACATAAAATAGTGGATACTTCTGGCGCTGGTGATTGGACATCTGCATTTTTTATTAATTTCCTATTTGAGAACAATATAAAAATTTCTGATAATTCTAGCTGTGATAATACCCTTCTACATCATGGTTTATCATATTCTCAATCAATGGGAGCGTTAAATTGTTGTTTTGAAGGAGCTAGAGGAATCATGTATGAAGTTGAAAATAAAGAAGCTCTGTATAAGTATTTGGAGGCATTTAATGATAATAACGAAAGTCAATTTGTGATTTCAAATAAGCATATTGAATCTAGAGTTCAAATTTGTGATTTATTTGAAGTATGATTAAATAATTATAAAAGAAAGAATCTCAAAAACATAATAAAAAGAGGCTTCATTTTTTACAACATGAAGCCTCTTTTTTTAAAGTACCCTGGAAAAGACTCGAACTTTCACGATCTTGCGATCACCGGCCTCTCAATAATTGATGATTACAAAAAGACTCATGAAAAAATTAAATGGAACACCAAAATTGATAATCGGGAACTGACACAGCTTGTTAAGGATTTCTATAAAAAAACCTTTTACGGTGGTTTTAAAATTGATGAGGTTTTAAATGGCTCACTACAAGAAATCATTTTTGATTGGTGCGTCAATAGCGGAGTATGGGGAGCCAGAGGTGTTCAGCGAGTTTTAAACCAATTCTTTGATGCCGACTTAAAGATGGATGGAATTATTGGTAATCAAACCTTATCTGCAATTAATGATTGTGACCCAAGGACTTTATTTATTGCGATACACAGAGCAAGAGTAAGATATTATCATTCCATTTCAAAAAAAGGTAAGAATCATTTGTTTCTTGAAGGGTGGTTGAAACGTATTGGAGCGATTGAATATGTAAGCTGATTTCAAAATTGTATTTTTATGATTTAATTAATTATTTAGGTTACATGTCAGAGATTCTATTAAATATTAATCCTTCCATATCAGATTTGAATTCTGTTGAAGAATGGCTGAAAGATGAGTACAAATTATCAAACGATGGTTTTTATTGCAATTGGAATACTATTCAATCTTCTTTTGAGAAAAAAAAGTTTTTCACATTCCACTTTGAAAAACAATCAATAGGGTTCATATCTTGGTCAAATCATGATTATTATGCTGAAATAGATATAATGGAGATATATCCAAAATTCCGTAAAATGGGATTAGGTAAAAAAGCTTTTGATTCTATTCAGAAATATTTCAAGTCGGAAGAAAAAATAGCTTTAAAGCTATTCTGCGAACCGAGGGAGTCTGAAAAATTTTGGGAGAAAATGGGGTTTATAAAATTCCCATCAAGAGGGTATTCTGAATCAGAACTTACATACTTCAAACCATTGATAGAATATAATGCTCCGCACAATAAAGACATTGATTGTGCGGATAAAATTGAACTTTGGAATGTTGAACCCTATATGAAAGACCGCACAGAACCTAACTGGATATGGGATGCTAAACTATCACGTACGGAACTTTTGTTTCCAATTCTATATCCTTGCAACCCAAATTGGAACATACGATGGTCAAGGAATGAAAAAACAATTATTGAAGATAAGGTAAAGTATTTTTCCAGAGAAAATCCTATTGACTATTATCCTTTTGTCTTCATAGAAAAGCTATCTGAACAGTAATTGTATGCCTGGAAAAACTAAAAGAAAATACGTTGGAGATTTGATGCAACTCAACAAGACCTTAAAACGCCCTTTAAGTACAATCAAAAATGCACTCCCCTTTAATTATAATGCTGAAACTATATTAAAGGCATTTATAAAATATTATCCTCTTTTATGGAATCAACTAGATGAAAGATACAATCTATACCATGCGAAAGATTTATACTTAAAAAAGCATGGTAAGAAAATGCGGTATAAGCCCCTAAAAGCTAAGGATTATATTCTTAGCTTACCTCAAATTAAGCTTTGGCTAAGTCGTGGAATGATAACCAAACATCAAGCTAATTTTGATGAAAAAGAAAGGTTAAAGAATATTGCCATACTTGAGGCTAAAAGAAATAAAGCTCTTGAGAAAAGGAATGCTGCTTTAGCTAAAAACACAGAAACAATCCAGAATATAGAACCCTTATATATTGATGCTTTTATCACTGCCTATCATCGTAAAGGAATTGATATTAATGGAAAAATTGAAATCTTTAATGAGTTAAAAAAGTTCAACAATAAAAAAACGTTGGATTTCTTTTACAAGTTAAATGATGCAGAAAGGAATACCCAAGTTAGGAACATGGCTTTTTCACATCTTCAATCTCTAGGTAAATATGTAAAACTCAGAGGTGGATTTAAAGGAAAAAGCAAAAGCTATATGACTGAAAAAAGTAGCTTTGATATGACACCCGCTGATTTATTATTCCGTATAGAAAGTGATACCGTTCAAAGTATTAAAACCTTTAATTTCTTTTTATCTCACAGCATCAGAAACCGGAAAACAGTTTTAGATACAATAAAACGATTAAATGAAAAGAATTATACTGTCTATTGTGATTGGACTAGTGATAATGATTTCTTAAAGAGAAGCTTAATAGGTGATTATACGAAAACTGTCTTAAAGAAAAGGCTAGAACAGTCTGAAAAACTATTATTATTAAGTACAAAGGATGCATTAAAATCAGAATGGGTTGAGTTTGAATTAGAATACTTTCAAAATTTGGGGAAGCCAATTTATTTTATTCAAATTGATAATTATACAGATAATAGGCTAGAAGAATATTTACCCTTTAACTTAACTGAGCCAAAAGATTGAAATGAATGAATATTACAATTCAGATGAATGATGGCATAGCCTTACTCAGGGTATTTGAAGTTCTTCCTAATATTTATTGCTTCCTCAATCCAGTCAGTTAAATTTTCACTAATATTTTTATATACACCTTTACCTGTGATTTGCGGAGGATTTTTTATTTTAACAATGTTGGATAAATTAACCTTTCCATTACATAGGGTAAATGTTGAAAATGGATTATTACCAATACTAGATTGTTTTCCGTTATTATCCTCCAATTTATGAATTCTTACACCAACTATCCCTTTGCCCATTTCCCAGGCTTTCTTAATTTCATATTTAATCCATTTCCGTCCTGCTGTTTTCTCGCCAATTAATACAACTAAGCAGGATTTACTTTCAAGGTTTTTATCTATCCAGCTTTTTATTGACGCATCACCCTTTCTCTTAACCTCTTCCCATGCATTAGCAGTTACAGTTTGATTCTTTTCAATAGAACCAATGTTTCTTACTTGCTGAGTTCTCCAAAAATCTTTTGCAAAATTAAAGCTAAAAAATACTTTCCTTTTTACTTTAGGCTTAACTAATAGTGCCATATTTCTAATTTACTATAAGACAATTACAACAAATAATGTTTATTAAATAATAGGTAATAATTATTAGAAGAACTAGGGCCGGTATGCCGAAAAAAACCTTTAGTGTCTTAGAAAACATTACAGAAATCGGTGAGCCTACTTCTTGAGCATAACGATTCGGATTCAAATCATACATTCTATCATCACTAATTTTTCTATTTTCAATTACCCAATCATACATTTTACGATACATCCTTTCTGTTCTAAGAAAGAAAGAATCTAAATACCAAAAACCTATTATTGGAACAAGTAAGATCAAACAGATATAAAAAAAATCAACTTTATCTTTTGCTAGAGCAAGAACTACTGCAATAAGAGATACTGTCCATCCTTTGATTAGAAAGGAGTTATTTGACATGCGTTTAATACAGTCCTGTATTAAATCAATCTCTTTATGCAGTATTATTTGTCTTTCATTTTCCATTATTTTATGATTTTAACCATTTTGCAAGGTTCACCAAATCTCCATTTGGATATTTTACAAAATACTCATTCTTAGCACTATTGCTTTCATAAATATACGGATATATTTGAAGATACTCAGAACCGGAGAAATCACTATAATTATTTTTGACTGGAAGAATAGCAATATTATCTATATATTTTTGCGCATCTCCATATCCTAATTCCCAATTACACCACTTTGAAGCAATTGCATCTTCTGTAGCAAGCAAAATAAATTTATCCTTTTCTTTTATTCTTGATTTTATTTTTGTTGCAGTATTTCCTGATGTGGTTTTAGGCATTCCTGCATCTTGCCAGTCAACATATACATCAACACCTAAATTGCTTAAAAGAGCAATTGCATCTTCTAACTCTTTTAATTCATAGTGCTTATGAGAAAGAAAAACCGATACTTCACCATACTTTTTAGCTCTTGACCTCGCACTAACAGAATCACTTAACCAATGGTATGATTTGGTTTTTTCGGCACTATCTCTTATTTCGCCCAATCGACTCTTACTAATTATTCCCATTTTTTAATTTGTTCTATTTAATTCATAATGTCATTTTTTACCAAAGCTCTTCATTGTTCTTTTCAATTTTTTAAACGCATCATTACTCTTTTTAATAGTATTTCTAGTGTTATGCCCTGAATCTTTCAATTGTATAGATTCATTACAACCACTACACTTCTTTTGCTAATTGTTTTAGAGAAAATGAAATTTTCCTACCACAAGTCGGGCATTTGTGGTCAACTGTTTGTTTTCCTATGTCAAACATAATCTATCCTTTAGTTTCTTTAGGGTCAATACTTCTGGGGTATGTCCTTTCTTCCTGAAATCGCCCATTAGCCTTGTGGATAATAACTTGCGAATTATTGTTGTTCTTCGCTAAATCAATTGTTTGTTTCATTACTTCTTCTTTAGTTGAACCCGTCACAGAAGCTCTTCCTCCATTTTCTAATTTACCTTGCCACCCCTCAGGTGTCTTAGTAACATGATATTTCTTTCTACTCATTTTTATTGAAATTTAATGTAAATTGCAATTCAAAAATAGTACATTTGCTTGTCGCAATTGTACGTTTTATTGGAATTATTATTAACAATTAATTAACAATGAAGAGTTTAAGAGAAAACTTAATTTTTCTTAGAAAAAGCAAAAACCTTACACAAGCTAAATTAGCAGAAGCATTGGATATTAGACGAGCAACATTAGGCTCATACGAAGACGGTAAAGCTGAACCTAAACTTAGCACAATAAGTAAAATCTGTAAATATTTCAATTATACTTATGATGAATTCTTAAATAAAGACTTAACTAAGTATAGTAAAGAAAAAAAGGAGTCACCTATCTCAGGGCAAAAATTCAAAGTGCTTACTATCGCTGTAGATTCAGGTAATAATGAACTAATAACTTATGTGCCAGTTAAAGCAAGCGCAGGGTACTTAGAAGGATATGGGGATACTGAATATTTGGAAAACCTCCCGACTTTTAATTTACCTTTCCCGGAACTTTCTACATTTAAAACTTATCGAGCATTTGAAATTCAGGGAAATAGTATGCTTCCGATAAAACCGGGTTCATATATAATCGGTGAATATATTTTAGACAGCAAAGATATACGTAATGGTGACTGCTATATTCTATTAACTCAAAGCGAAGGAATTGTATATAAGCGACTAAAAAGACAACCAGACACACCTAATAAACTAACCCTAAAATCGGACAATAAGGAGTACCATCCTTATGATATTGAACTAAAAGATGTAATCGAAGTTTGGAAAGCTATAGGAAATATTTGCTTTGAAATACCAATTGAAAATGAAGATTCTCATTCTCTTTCAGAACTATCCAACATGGTCAATATATTACAAAATGAGATGAAAAAGATAAAGGGTGATTAGATTTCAAACTAAACACAGTATTTCAAAAACATTATTAGTTTAAATTAAATAAAAAACTCCTGATTGAACTAAATCTATCAGGAGTTTTTTTGTGCCCTGGAAAAGACTCGAACTTTCACGACCTTGCGGTCACCGGCCCCTCAAGCCGACGCGTCTACCAATTCCGCCACCAGGGCAATTGGGTTTCAAAATTATTATTTTACAGAATGTTTCCGAATTGTTTCCGAATAAATTCCGTATTTTTGTATTCAGTTCTTTTAAAAACTTAGTATTAATCAGCTATTGCGGCTTTTTAACACTTTTGTATAGTAAATGCCCCTCAACCATGCCTGTCTACCAATTTCAGCACCTGGGCAATTGTAAGAAAGCGCTCAACCACGCGTGTCTACTCCCGAAAAATATCAAAGCTTTGCTTTGATCAATTTTTTATGGATGCTCGATCTCGCAAGGCGAACATCGGCATAACCCGCCTGCGGGAAGGCAGGTTTCACCATCTGGGTATTGGATTGCAAAAATAAACAAAATTTTGAATTCGGAATACAGAATTACTTTAGCATCTAATTTCTTTATAAGTTTTCCAATATAAAATCAGTTATACGGGTAAATAAATGTAAACGAGTTGCCTTTCCTTTTATACTGTGCGCTTTATCCACATAAAAGTGCATGTCGAATTGTTTATTAGCCTCAGCAAGCTTTCTTGACAATTCAATTGCATTCTGAAAATGTACATTATCGTCTGCGGTACCATGTATCAACAAATATTTTCCCTGTAATTTTTCAACATGATTTAATGGAGAGTTTTGATCGTAACCATCAGGATTATCCTGTGGTAGCCCCATATAAAGTTCCGTATAAATCGAATCGTAATATCTCCAGCTTGTTACAGGAGCAACCGCAATGGCCACTTCAAAAACCGAATTGCCTAAAAACAAACAGGACGTTGACATATAACCACCATAACTCCATCCCCAGATTCCGGTTCTGTTTTCATCTATATAAGGAAGATTACTTAGATATTCCGCAGCTTCAATTTGGTCAATGGTTTCATATTTTCCTAACTGACCATATGTTATTTTTTTGAATTCTTCACCGCGCCCTCCGGTACCTCTATTGTCTACATAAACTACGATATATCCTTTTTGTACCAGCATTTGGTGCCATGCTAACCTACGAATCCAGGTGTCTCTAACTACCTGGGAGCCTGGTCCTCCGTACAAGAATACCAACAACGGATATTTTTTATTGGGATCAAAATTAGTTGGTTTAATCATTAATGCATTCAAATCCCATTCGCTTGAAGGTGTTTTAATTGACATAAATTCAATAGGAGCAAAATTGTAATCTTTAATTACTTGCTTTAATTTTTCATTGTTTTCCAATACCCTGATTACTTTTCCTTTTTTATTATGAAGCGTAATATATTTTGGAGTGTTAAAACTGCTATAGGTATTGATGTAATATTTAAAACCATTGCTGAATTTTGCACTATTAGTACCGGTTTTTTCTGATAATTTTTTCTTTTTAGAGCCATCTAATTTTACGGAATAAACTGCTCTATTTAAAGATGATTCTTCAGTTGATTGGTAATAAACCGTTTGGGTCTCATTATCAATGCCATAAAAATCAGTTACTTCCCATTCACCTTTTGTAAGCTGGGCGATGAATTTTCCATTTATATCATAAAGGTACAAATGGTTCCAACCATCCTTTTCACTATTAATTATAAAGTATTTGCCATCTACTGTAGTGGACATATACCAATCCTTTATACGGGTGATATAGTATTTATTTTTCTCTTCGTAAATGACTTTAGATTTTCCATCATCAGTATTTGCTATTAAAATTTCAATATGGTTTTGTAAACGGTTTAATCTAATAATAGACAATTTATTATTTTCTGTTGTCCATTTTATTCTTGCAATATATTGGTCAGTTTCATTACCAATATCCATGATTTTGGTTTCTTCAGTATTTAAATCATAAACATGAATACTTACAATAGAATTTTTTTCACCGGCTTTTGGATATTTAAATGCATAATTTTCAGGATATAATTCATTATTATACTTTATCATATTAAATACTTTTACTTCGCTTTCATCAAACTTATAATAAGCAATTTTATCTCCATTTGGAGACCAGAAAAATGCCCTTGTAAAAGAATACTCTTCTTCATAAACCCAATCTGTTCCACCATTTATGATATGATTAAACTTACCGTCAAATGTAATTTGTTTTTCAATATTTGATTCCATATCTTTTATGAATATGTTATTATCCCTGACAAAGCCAACTTTTAGTGCGTTTGGAGAAAAATGAGCATATTTTTGTCTACCATTTTCACTTAGCTTTTGTAGTTTCTGACTGGAAATATCATAAATATAGTAATCTGCCGTATAAGATCTTCTGTAGATATACTCTGCATTTACAGCTAATAAAATTTTAGATTCATCAGAAGAAAATTCATACGCTTTAATTTTAAAATCAGCTTCTATGGTATTAAAAGGTATATCAACGATTTCACCGGTTTTATAACTGTATTTAACAATTTTTCGATTTTCCTCCAAAGTTGTGAAATGCTCTCCATCGTTCATTGACCGTACCCCTTTAACATTCCTTTCAGAAAACTTATTATTTACATAAATGTCTTCTAACGTAATCTTTCTTTGAACTTGTTGGGCGTTAATGCCTAAAAATAAGGAGCTTAATAAAATTGAGATCAGGATAGTTTTAATATATTTCATAGCTTTAATTTTAATAGTTTGACAATGCTATTAAACTGATGGTTTAAATTATTGTTAATAATAAAAATAGGTATTAAAAATAGCAATATTTATTAAAGATTTGCATCCCATTTTCTATAAAGAATTTATATCTTTGCAAACTTGAAATTGAAAAAAAGTAAAAATGGTTAAAATTACATTACCAGACGGATCAGTACGAGAATTTAATAATGCAGTATCGGGTTACGATATTGCAAACGATATAAGTCCAAGATTAGCAAAAGAAGTTTTATCAATTACGGTAAATGATGAGATCTGGGATCTTCAAAGACCAATTGAAGCGGATTCCAATATTAAACTACATAAATGGGATGAAGAGGAAGGTAAGCATGCATTTTGGCATTCATCGGCCCATTTAATGGCTGAAGCCTTAGAGGCGTTGTATCCCGGAATTAAATTCGGGATTGGTCCAAGTATTGAAAATGGTTTTTATTATGATGTAGATTTGCCGGAAGGAAAAGTAATTACAGATGCTGATTTTGGTAAAATCGAAGCTAAAATGAAAGAGTTAGCTCAACAAAAGAATGAATATAACAGAAGTGAAGTAGCTAAAACGGAAGCTTTGGAATTTTACTCTAAAAAAGGAGATGAATATAAAGTTGAACTAATTAATGAATTGGAAGACGGAACCATTACTTTTTACAAACATGGTAATTTTACCGATTTGTGTAAAGGACCGCACTTGCCAAATACAGGATTAATTAAAGCAATAAAAATATTGAGTGTAGCCGGAGCATATTGGAGAGGAGATGAAACAAGAAAACAATTAACTCGCGTATATGGTATTACTTTTCCAAAGCAAAAAATGCTTGAGGAATATTTACTATTGCTTGAAGAAGCAAAGAAGCGAGATCATCGTAAAATTGGTAAAGAACTGGAATTGTTTGCCTTTTCTCAAAGGGTAGGCCAAGGCTTACCTCTTTGGTTACCAAAAGGAGCCCAATTAAGAGAACGTTTAGAAAACTTTTTGAAAAAAATCCAAAAAAGATATGGTTACCAGCAGGTAATTGCTCCACATATTGGATTAAAAGACCTATGGATAACTTCAGGACATTATGAAAAATATGGAAAGGATTCTTTCCAGCCTATTCATACCCCGGCAGAAGGAGAAGAATTCTTGCTAAAACCAATGAACTGTCCGCATCATTGCGAAATATATAAGGCTAAACAGCACTCATACAAGGATTTGCCAATTCGTTATGCTGAGTTCGGTACAGTTTATCGCTATGAGCAAAGCGGAGAATTACACGGTTTAACTCGTGTACGAGGATTTACGCAAGATGATGCTCATATTTTCTGTCGTCCTGATCAATTAAAAGATGAGTTTAAAAAAGTAATGGACATTATTTTTATCATCTTTAATGCATTGGATTTTAAGAATTTTGTGGCACAGGTATCATTAAGGCATCAAACGGATCATTCTAAATATATTGGAACTGAAGAAAATTGGGAAAAAGCGGAAACTGCAATTCTGGAAGCTGTTAAAGAAAAAGATCTTAATTATGTGGTTGAATATGATGAAGCTGCGTTCTATGGCCCTAAACTGGATTTTATGGTTAAGGATGCATTAGGTCGTCAATGGCAGTTAGGAACTATTCAGGTTGATTACAATTTGCCGGAACGTTTTGATTTGACATATGTAGGTTCTGATAATCAGAAGCACAGACCCGTAATGATTCATAGAGCTCCATTCGGATCAATGGAACGTTTTGTTGCTGTGTTAATTGAACATACTGCCGGAAAATTTCCGTTATGGTTAACACCAGAGCAAGCAGTTATACTTCCTATCAGCGAAAAATATAACGATTATGCAAAAAAAGTTTTGAATTTCCTAAATAATTACGATATTCGCACTTTAATTGATGATCGTAACGAGAAGATAGGCAAAAAGATACGTGATAATGAGTTAAAACGTATTCCTTATCTTCTAATTGTTGGTGAAAAAGAGTTTGAAAATGAGGCAGTTTCGGTTCGTATCCAGGGAGAAGGAGATAAAGGAGTTATGGAACTGGGCGAATTTGCAAAATTTATAAATAAAGAAGTTAAAGCTCAAACTGAGAATTACAAAATAAATTAATTATTAACTAAAATTAGGAGGATTTAGTCATAGCAGGACCAAGACAAAGAAGGCCTTTTAAAAAAGAAGAGCCGGCACACAGAATCAATAATAATATACGTGCAAGAGCTGTTCGCCTTGTTGGTGACAATATTGAAAAATCAGACATCTATTCAATTCAGGATGCATTAAAATTAGCAGATGAGTTAGAGTTAGATCTAGTAGAAATATCACCTAATGCCGATCCACCGGTATGTAAAATAATTGATTATCAGAAGTTTCTTTATCAACAAAAGAAGAAGCAAAAAGAGCTAAAAGCAAAAACACAAAAAGTTGTGTTGAAAGAAATAAGATTTGGGCCACAAACTGATGAGCATGATTATCAGTTTAAACTGAAGCATGCTATTAAGTTCTTAGAAGATGGTGCTAAAGTAAAAGCATTTGTGTTTTTCAAGGGGAGATCAATTTTATTTAAAGAGCAGGGAGAGATTCTCTTATTAAGATTGGCACAAGATTTAGAGGAACATGGAAAAGTTGAACAAATGCCGAAACTTGAAGGGAAAAGAATGATCATGTTCATTTCTCCTAAAACAGTGAAGAAGAAATAATTATTTTAATTATAAATTAGAAAGTAAAATGCCAAAGATGAAGACTAAAGCCGGAGCTAAAAAACGATTTAGCTTAACCGGCACAGGGAAGATTAAAAGAAAACATGCTTTTAAAAGTCACATTTTAACTAAAAAGACTATTAAGCAGAAAAGGAATTTAACTGCTACCGGTCTGGTTCATACTGCTGACGAACAAAACATTAAGAAATGTTTAGCAATGAAGTAATCTTTTAATTGGAATTATTAAATTAGTATTTAACCAGGATGAATTAGCCGAAATAAGAGTCGAGAAGTTGTCGGCCGCTAATCGTTCACAAAACAAAGAATTATGCCAAGATCGGTAAACTCAGTAGCTTCAAGAGCTAGAAGAAAGAAAATTTTAAAGCATACCAAAGGATATTTTGGTAGAAGGAGCAATGTTTGGACAGTTGCTAAAAATGCGTACGAAAAAGGTTTACAATACGCATACAGGGACAGAAAAACTAAGAAAAGAAACTTTAGAGCATTGTGGATTCAAAGAATCAATGCTGGTGTAAGAGAACATGGAATGTCTTACTCTGATTTTATGGGTAAATTAAACAAAAAAGGTATTGCATTAAACAGAAAAGTATTAGCAGATTTAGCAATGAATCACCCAAAAGCATTTGCTGAAGTGGTTAAAACAGTTAAGAAATAATATAATTTCTAAGAATATATCTCTTTAGGGAAGCTAAAATGCTTCCCTTTTTTTATATTTACACCTCTAAACCTGATGAAAATGTCCAAAAAGAACGAAAATAAAAATTTGCCACTAAAACACCAAGACTCGAAAATCCACAAAAATCTATTAATCAATACATTATAGTTTTGTGAGATTTTGTGTTTTTGTGCCCCTGCCTGTCGGCAGGCAGGTTTGTGGCGAAAATCAATCTTTTTAGACACCCTCATCAAGGTTTAAATCGGATTAACATTTTTTAAGAATTATTTTATAAGCATTTGTAAGGATTTAAATATCTTGCGAACTAACTAATCGAAATGAAAATAGCAATAGTAGGATACGGTAAAATGGGAAAGGAGATAGAGCGAATAGCTTTAAACCGAGGCCATCAGGTAGTTTTAAAAATTGATGAAAATAATATCAACGAAATTTCTCTTGATAACTTTAAAGATGTAGATGTAGCTATAGAGTTTTCTGCTCCACAAAGTGCATTCAGCAATATTATGATGTTACTTGATTATAAGGTACCTACGGTAAGCGGAACTACCGGATGGATTGATAAGTTGGAATTGGTAAAGGAAAGATGTGAAAAGGAAAGCGTAACATTCTTTTATGCTTCTAATTTTAGTATTGGTGTAAATCTGTTTTTTAAATTGAATGAGCATTTGGCAAAAATGATGGATCAATACCCAAATTATCATGTTTTAATCGAAGAAACTCACCATACACAAAAGTTAGATGCACCGAGCGGAACAGCTATTACTCTAGCTGATGGACTTATAGAAAACTTAGAATCAAAGAAAAAATGGGAAAAGGAAAATTCTGATTCACAAGATTCAATTGCAATTAAATCTTATAGAGAAGGAAAAGTACCGGGAAATCATAAAATAATATATGAATCTTCCTTTGATAAAATAATGATAGAACATAATGCAAAAAGTCGTGAGGGATTTGCATTAGGAGCGGTTTTAGCTGCTGAATTCATTAAAGATAAAAATGGATATTTTACGATGGACGAATTACTCAAAGTATAAAAACAACCTAAATACAATGACAATAAAAGAATTTTTAAAAAACAAGTACTTTAGATTCGGTTTAGCCTTAACTATTTATATTTTATGGGTAATCTGGATTAAAAACTTCTGGTTTTTATTTGGTATACCTGTAATTATTGATATGCATCTGACCAAATTAGTTAACTGGACTTTTTGGAAAAAACGCGGTGAAATAAAAAAGAAAAATACATTAATCGAATGGATTGATGCATTAATTTTTGCTGTAATTGCTGCAACGTTAATTAGAATGTTTTTAATTGAAGCTTACACTATACCGACATCTTCAATGGAAAAAACATTACTTGTTGGTGACTATCTGTTTGTTAGTAAAGTAAGTTATGGCCCGAAATTGCCAAATACCCCGATTTCATTTCCTTTTGCACATCATACATTACCTCTGACAAAGTATAAGAGATCTTATGTTGAATGGATAAAACGGCCATATAAAAGAATTGCAGGCTTTGGTGATATAAAACGAAACGATATCGTTGTGTTTAATTTTCCTGCCGGTGATACGGTAGTATTGGAAATGCAGGAACAGGATTATTATGCTATTACGCGTAATTATGCTGATGAATTGAAACGTCGTGATATTCAGTATGGTAATCCAATAAAATCACTTGATGATTATAAAGTGATTGCAAGAAAATACATTTGGGATCAATTTAATATGACTATTCGTCCGGTAGATAAGCGAGAGAATTATATTAAAAGATGTGTTGCTTTACCGGGTGATAGTATAAAAATTGATCATGGACAAGTTTATGTTAACAATGAAAAACAAGAGCATTTTGAAAAAATGCAGTATGATTATTATGTTAAAACAAATGGAAAACAAATAAATTCAAAACATTTTGAAAGATTAAATATTGCAGTAGATGATAGAAGATTTATTACGTCAAGTTCAATGTATGAGTTACCATTGACCAGTGAAAATGTTGATAACTTAAAAGAGTTTTCTAATGTAACTGCAGTTACAAAGTATGAAAATACCAATATAAATATTGCGAATATTTCAATCTTTCCATTTAGTTCAAATTATCCGTGGACAGAAGACAACTTTGGACCATTATATGTTCCAAAGAAAGGAGCAACAATTAATTTAAATACTGATAACCTGCCGCTTTATAAACGAATTATCGAAACCTATGAGGGAAATGTGTTAAAAGTGGATGGTTCAATTATTTATATCAACGGAGAAATAGTAAATTCATATACTTTCAAAATGGATTATTATTTCATGATGGGAGATAACCGCCATAATTCGGCAGACTCAAGATATTGGGGGTTTGTACCGGAAGATCATATTGTTGGTAAAGCTGTATTTATTTGGTTATCTCTAGATAAGGATAAATCATTCTTAAGTAAGATTCGTTGGAACAGAATGTTTTCATTAATACATTAATAAATTACATATATCTTTGTACCGGGTAGATTTCTACCCGGTATTTTTGTAGTTATGAATAATCTGGTCTTATTATCTACAGCATATTTGGCGCCTATTCAATATTATTCCAAGTTTTTATTGTACGATGAAATTTATATTGAAGTACACGAAAATTACCCAAAACAAACTTACCGTAATAGATGTAAGATTTATGGAGCCAATGGAGAGCTATCACTTTCCATTCCCGTAAAAAAGCTTGATATAAAGGTGAAAACAAAAGATATTTTGATTGATTACGATACAAACTGGCGGAAATTGCATTGGAAATCAATAGAATCGGCTTATCGATCATCACCTTTTTTTGAGTATTATCAAGACGATTTTATGCCGTTTTATGAAAAAAAATACAAGTATTTAATAGATTTAAATACCGATTTACAACTCATGATTCTAGAACATTTGGACTATGATGTTAAGATAAATAAAACAGAAGCGTATAAAACTGATCATGAAATTGGAGTTGATGATTTCAGAAATAAAATCCATCCAAAATTAAATATCAACGATGATCAATTCAAAATTAAAAGCTATACTCAGGTGTTTAAACAAAAACTAGGATTTGTTCCTAACCTTAGTATTATTGATTTATTATTTAATGAAGGGCCCAATACCCTTGAGACTCTTAAAAGTTTTAACAGCGAGGTAATTAGTTAATAAAAAATTTTTTAAAATTCCTTTTTTAATTAACTTTAGCCACAATTTTTAACAGAAACCAGAAATTTGAAATGAACAGCCTTGTAATTCAAAAGACAGACTCAACACCTGAAATTTCGTTTTTACAAAAGGGAGAACTAAAAATTACCGGAAGATCTTTACCCGAAGACGTTCATAAATTCTATGATCCGTTAATCGACTGGGTAAAACAATTAAATGTTGAAAAAGTAAAAGTTGATTTAAAGCTTGAATATCTTAATACTTCTTCTACAAAAAAAATATTGAATCTTTTGATCGCACTTGATGAAAATGAGAAGGTCAGTGAGATAAATATCAATTGGTATTATGAGTTTGATGATTTGGAAATGGAAGATTTAGGCTCAGTATATGAAGATGAACTAAATAGGGCTAGATTTCACTTTATCGAAGGCGTGGATATATTTTAAAACTGTATACGTTTAAATAAAAAAAGAACTGCAACAAATCGCAGTTCTTTTTTTATATTTAAGAAACTCAGATTTTAATATTTGTGTATTAAAAATATAGTAGGGCGTTTGTGTAAATTCGGAACACCCTTTTTCCATTCTTTAGCCGTTTTAGTTTTAATAAACTCACTTTCCAGGGTAATATCAGCGGCAATACAAATTCTTGTTTCCGGGCTGCAGGTTGATAAAATATCCTCTAACATATGCTGGTTACGATACGGAGCTTCGATAAATAGTTGTGTTTGGTTTTCTGCCTGAGAACGTCGTTCCAGTTCTTTAATTCGCTTTGTCCGATCATGTTTTTTTATTGGCAGGTAACCTACAAAGGCAAAACTCTGCCCATTTAACCCTGAGGCCATTACAGACAATAAAACAGATGATGGCCCCACTAACGGAACCACTGGAATATTATTACGATGTGCAATTGCAACAATATCAGCACCCGGATCGGCAACTCCGGGAGTACCAGCTTCAGAAATGATTCCGATATTTTGATTTTCTTTTATGGCACTTAAATAAGAATCATATTCTTCAGGCGATGAATGTTTGTTTAATTCATAAAACCTAAGATCATCAATTTTAGTTTTAATACCTGCTTTGATTAGATATCGACGGGCAGTCTTAATATTTTCTACTATATAATGCTTTGTCGAATTAATGATATCAACAATATGTTTTGGAATTACATTTTCTACAGGGCTGTCACCAAGGGTGGTCGGAATTAAATAAACTTTAGCATCCATGTTTTGAATAATTTAACTACGAAAATAAGCAGAATTTAAAGAAATTATATACGGGATCGGCGAAAATCTAAAAATCATGCCAAACTTATTGATTTACTGAATAAAAATTAACAAGCCCTGATTTTATAGCAAAGTATAAAAGTAAGCCATCTGATTTTACCAGAAAAAGAAGCTTTACCTTTAAATCCCTTTCCTTATTCATTATTTCTTCTATCCAAAGTTCTATTCAAAGAGAACTAGACTGTTTCTTCAAATCTTTTGCCGATAGGGCCAAACAGGAGCTTTGAAAAAAAGGACAAGCCTAAAAAGTACTATAAATGTTATTTGGCTTTATAGCTAGTTAAATAAACAATTACATATCATTTTTAAATAACACATTAGTTGTGAACAGGATACCTATGGCTTAAAATCAAGAAAATAAATCAAACAATGTTTAATATGGAAAGAAAATGAAAATCAAAAATCCACGCCTGTGGCTGGCAGGGTTAATTGGTGTTCTTAAATCACTTTTTAATAACGAATATCGATTAACGAATGACGATTTTAGAAGTTAAAACTGCTTATTTAATTGACATTGGCCTGCCGGACAGGCGGGTGATTAGACACCAGGCATATGAGTTTGCAATAGGATTTATACATTTCTTATATAAACTTAGAAAATATTCGTAATTTCTTGATGTTCAAATAAATTACAACTATTAATTCCTCAAATTATAAATGTAGTACCTGGTACATTCAATAGGAACTGTTTAAATCATATTTTAGTTGTTTTAAATGTGAGTTTTACAATTGTACCTGTACCATCATTTAATGATTCTATCTCAATATTTCCATCATGGGCAAACATAATTTGCCGGGCTAACGATAAACCAATCCCACTACCACCTTCTTTTGTTGAATAAAAAGGTAAAAAAGCCTTTTTTATGATTGAAGGTGTAAATCCTTCACCATTATCTTTTATATCAAGAATAACTTGTTTATTTTCAATTTTTGAGTTAAAAATTATGTTGGTTGCATTTGCTTCAATACTATTTTTTATAATATTAATTAAAACTAACTCAATAAGTGATTTATCGGCATGAATAGATAAAGTTTTTTCAATATTTTTAATATCAAAAACAAGTTTCTTTTGATAAGAACCGGAAATATCATCCAGTAATTCATAAATGTTAATAGTTTTTAACTCAGGTACGGGAATGTCAAGAAATTGCCTGAACCGTTTAATAAACTCTTGTAAACCGCTAACTCTGTTTTCAAGTAAATTGATTCCTTTAACAGCATCCTGAATATCATTTTCTTTAATTTGATTTTCATTTTTATTAATACCTTCAATAGTTAAACAATCTTTTAATGTATCAACTGTAGTTGATATCGGCGTAAGCGTATTCATAATCTCATGCGAGAGAACTTTAATAAGTCCGTTCCACGATTGAAGCTCATAATCAGTCATTTCTCTATCAATATCATGAAATGTATAAATTTTATGAGTGGTATTATTTTCTCTAATTTCAGATAATGTTATAAGAACTCTTCGTGTAATATTATTTATCCTGATATTTATAATATTTTGTTCACCCGGACTTAACCTGCCGTAGTCATTTAAGATTTTTTTAGATTGTATCTTCAAATTTTCGCTTTCATAACTTTCAATGCCAAGTAAATTTTCAAATGCCTTATTATGAAGCCTGATCTTATCTTGTTCATCAATAACCAAAATACCTGTGCCAACTCTGTTTAAAAGAATATTTAGAAAATTTTGTTTTCTTATTTTCTCATTTTCGATTTTTTTAAATTCCTCATTAATTCTGTTTAATTCACTGCTTAAATTCCCAAAAATACTGTCAATATGATTATTTGAAAGATTTAAACTTGTATTTTGTTCCTTCAGATGAATCAGAAAGTTAGCAAGATCACGATTGACTTTGCTGGCATATCTAACCATTAAAAAAATTTGAAATATAAAAAGCAGGCAAAGAAAAATAAAAGTAAAGAACCAATCTAGCTTTACTACAAATAACATCATTAATAATGCGGTAATAGCAATTAATAATGATCTGATAATAATATTTAAAAGATATTTATTAAAGCCCATACTTTGATATTTTAAAGTAAAGTGTTGTTCTTGAAATACCCAGCATTTCTGATGCTTTTGACATATTTCCTTCGGATTTTACAATCGCTTTTTTAATTGCTTGTTTTTCTAATTCGGTTAGGTTTAGAATATCCTCTTCCAAACTGATAACTTTATATTCAAAAAATGAAAAATCTTCTGCTTTTAATTTATTATCATTAGATAGAATTAATGCTCTTTCAATGGTATGCTTTAGTTCTCTTATATTGCCCGGCCATTTATAATTCTCTAATTTTGAAACAGCTGAATTGGTTATCTTAATTCCCTGTTTGTTATACTTTTTAGAATAAAGCCGGACGAAATATTCTGCCAATGGCAAAATATCTTCTTTACGTTTACGCAAAGACGGTAATTTGATGTGAACAGTATTAATTCTAAAAAGAAGATCCTCTCTAAAAATACCTTCATTAATTAGATCATGCAGATCTTTATTCGTGGCACAAATTAATCTGAAATCTATATTCTTGATTTCGGTTGACCCTAACCTGCTAAAGGATTTTGTCTGAATTACACTTAGTAATTTTGATTGTAAGTGCAATGGAAGATCTCCGATTTCATCTAAAAATAAGGTTCCTTTATTCGATATTTCGATTTTTCCCGGTCTGTCTTCTTTTGCATCTGTAAAGGCACCTTTTTTATAACCAAAAAGTTCACTCTCAAATAATGTTTCAGTTAGAGCAGACAGATCTACAGGCATAAAAATCTCATTGTTTCTATTTGATTTTCGATGTATTTCTCTTGCTATGAGTTCTTTACCAGTTCCATTTTCTCCGGTAATTAAAATATTTGCATCTGTACCAGCTACTTTTGAGATAAGTTCGGTTATTTCCTTCATACCGGAAGACGACCCTTCAATTAATCTAAACTGATTATTTAAATTTTCAGAGAGTATATTTTGCTGATCCTTAAGTTGTTTTATTTCCCGGTTAGATTTTTTAAGTTTTATACCAGCATGAATGGTAGTAAGTAATTTTTCATTCTCCCACGGTTTAAGTATAAAATCAAATGCCCCTTCCTTTATTCCATTAACTGCCAGTTTAACCTTTCCATAAGCAGTTATTAAAATAACCACAGAACTTTTATCAGTTTTCAGTATCTCTCTGAGCCAAAAAATCCCTTCGTTCCCTGAATGCTTCCCCGGAGAAAAATTCATATCCAGCAGAATTACATCAAAATCATGATTACTTAAAGTTGTTACTAACGTTTTTGGAGAAGCGATTGATTTTACATCACTGAAATGACGACCCAGAAATAACTCTAATGATTCACGGATTTCTTTATTGTCATCAATTATTAAAATATTTCCTTTCGTAATGTTCATAATTACCCAAATATACCGTTTTGTTCGTTTTTTTAACAGAAACTGTTAAGAATCTTAACACTTATCATTGTTAAAATGCATAGTGAGATTAAAATGGTATTGATAATCAGATTTTTATGTTGTGTGGCACATGACTTGGAAAAGTATTAACAACATAAAATAATGAATTAAATTTACACAGTTATGATAAGAAATTATTTAAAAGTATTTATACGAAACAATATTAAGAGCCCTGTTTATTCTGTTATTAATATTTTAGGATTAGCTGTTGGAATTGCAAGCAGTTTAGTTGCATTTCTATACATTAATAACGAAATAAGTATAAACAAGGGGTTTAAAGATAATGATAAAATATACCGAATAGGAGCCGGTGTACATAGTACAATGCTAAATGATTCAATGCCTAACACAGTTTATACGGTTGCTCCGGCATTATTGGAACAGGTTCCGGAGGTGCAGGCTGCTACCCGGTTTGTTAGATGGTATGGAAGTTCCTTAATTAAAGTAGGACAGGAATTTTATCCTGAGGTTAAAATGCTTTTAGCAGACTCATTAATGTTAGATGTTTTCTCATTTAAGTTGCTTCAAGGCGACCGCAATTCCTTTATGAAGTCACCAACTCAAGTAGCAATTTCAAAATCATTTGCTAAAAAAGTTTTTGGCAATGAAGATCCTATGCATAAAATGATTCATTTTGAAGGATTTGACTTAGAAATTGCTTGGGTAGTAGATGATTCGGAAAAAACAATGATAAAATTCGATATCATTAATAATTTTTTCTATAACAAGGATCTTATTGGTTGGTTAATGCTTGATGTTCATACATTTTTTAAACTAAATGAACCGATTACACCTGAGGTTGAAAAGAAAATCAGGTCAGTATCTAATGCAGCATTGTATGAAAAAGTAGGTTCATGGTCCGAAACGGTAAGCAGCCCTATTCAAGCATTTAAAGATATTTATCTACATAGTAATTTAGGTTATGAGGTAGGAAGGATTGGGTCCGTTAAAACTTTAATACTTTTTGGATTTTTGGCATTTGTTATACTTTTAATTGCAATTGTCAATTACGTAAACCTCTTAACCTCACATTCCGAGTATCGAAATAAAGAAGTGGGGATTCGCAAGGTAGTAGGAGCATTTAGATCTAAATTAAGAGTCCAATTTTTAACTGAGTCAGTTTTGCTTACGGTTTTAGCATTATTAATCGGGTTCGTTGTAGCAGAATATTTTCTTTACATGGTAAATGGTAAATTAAATTTACAACTTTCACTTTTCGGCCAAAGTAATTGGATAATTTTTATTGCATATTTTCTGATAACAGTTATGATAGGCTTAATATCAGGGATTTATCCAGCATTTATCATGTCATCATATAATCCTATAAAAGTTATAAAAGGAGTTTTTAATAATGGCACAAACTCTAATTTTTTAAAAGTTCTTTTAGTAATTATTCAGTTTTCTATCTCAACCATGTTGTTGATTTTCATATTTATATTCAATGCGCAAATACAATTTTTAAAGAAAAAGGATTTGGGTTTTGATGAGAAAAACCTGGTTGTTCTTAGCGAATGTACAGATAAGATTCAAAAAACATATGAAAGTATCAGAAATGAGCTAATTTCTTACCATCATATCAGAAATGTAGCCGCATCACAGAGTATTCCGGGATGGGGAAGAAGCGGACAATCTATTAGAAAGTTAACCGATGATCCAAAAACAGAATTAGCATGTGCTGAAAACAGGGTACAGGATCACTATACCGAAACTATGGGAATTGAAATAATTCAAGGACGTTCTTTTGATCCTGAACTGGATGACAATAGATCAATAATTATTAACGAAACTGCAGTTAAAGCACTAAAGGTTGACGATCCAATAGGTTTAAAGGTAATGACCAACAGGGAATCTGTGGTTATTGGTGTGGCAAAAGATTATCATTATTATTCTACAACATATGAGTTAACGCCACTATATTTATCTAATTATGTAACGTGGTTTAACTGTATTTCTATAAGAATTGATCCGGAAGATAAGCATAATACGCTTAATTACATTAAGAATGTTATAATGAAGTATGACCCTGATTATTTCTGGAATTACTTCTTTATCGAAGATATGTTTGCAAATAAATACAAAGTTGAAGAACGATTATTTAGCATGATTTTCTGGGGCTCCGGTATTGCTTTGATCCTTTCTGTTTTGGGACTATTTGCCCTGACTTCTTATACTGTTTCAAAGAGATTTAAGGAGATAGGAATTCGTAAAACATTTGGTGCATCCGTAAAAAGTATAGTTAACAAGCTTAATAAAGATATTATTCGCTGGGTACTATTAACAAATTTAATTTCTTGGCCCGTAGCTTATGTTGTCATGAATAATTGGTTAGAAAATTATCCGTATAGAACGGAGATAAATTTTGGGTACTTTGCGTTAGCCAGTGTTATTTCATTGCTCATTGCCTGGGTTACAATTTCTTTCCAGGCAGTAAGAGCTGCCCGGATGAATCCGGTTGATGCCATTAGATACGAATAATAATTTTAGCAGATAATTTAAACAAAAGATATTTATTGTTGTCTTTAGTGCAAGCTTATATCGAATTATTTTAATTCGATATAAGCTTTTATCTTTGCTAAGATTAAGCAAATAATTTAGAATACTGATTTTTTTCAATTGCCCCATCCCTGAAGCCTGCCTGTCATGCCTACGGCAGATAAATCGGCAGACAGGGAAGCGAAGAAAATCAATTCGCCCCTTTAGGGGTTTGGGGTAATAGAATTGATTTTCGATCGAATAAAAACAGAAATAATAATGAGGTTTTTACATAAAATAATACTAAATAGAAATTTCATCCTTGTATTTGCCGTAATCATGGGTATGACACTTGGTGATTATGCTATACATATTAAGGATTATACAATATATATTTTGGCAATAACCATGGTGTTTTCCACAACAGGAATTGATTCAAAAGCATTACTGCCGGTTAAAAAGCTATTTAAACCTATGTTAGTAGGTACTTTTTTAAACTATTTTGTATTTGGTTTGATCGTTTTGGTTTTGGCCTGGTTTTTAATGCCAAGCAAAGATCTGTTTTTAGGTATTGTCGTTATTGTAGCTGCTCCTCCGGGAGTAGCAGTTATTCCGTTTTCAGGGATTTTAAAAGGTGATATTGAATATTCCATTTTAGGTGTTTTTGGTGCTTTTTTAGCTTCAATTATTATTGCTCCCGTATTGGTGGAGGTTTTTGCAAATGGCGCTAGTATAAGCGCCTGGTCATTGTTTATATTAATGATTAAATTGGTGTTAATTCCGCTAATCGCTTCAAGATTATTGTTATACAAACCAATATTTAAATATGTAGCTAAGATTAGAGGTAAAGTTGTAGACTGGGGATTTGCTATCATCATTTTTACAGCAGTTGGAATGAATCGGGATGTTTTCTTTTCAGATCCTAAAATATTGATTCTTGCATCAATAGTTCTTTTAACAGGGACATTCGTTATCGGTAGTTTATATGAATTACTTTCTAAAAAAACCGGAGTAAAATATGAGCGAAGTATAACCCAGGTACTTTTATTAACTATTAAGAGCTCTGGTTTTTCTGTAGTTACGGCAATGACATTATTTGGAAAGGAAGCCGCTATTCCTTCAGCTATTCTGGCAGTAATAGTTTTATTATATTTGTTGTTTCTATCCATTCGGTTGGAGTTTAAAAAAACTTAATATTTTGAAAGTAAAAATTCTCGGAACCGGAACCTCTCAGGGAGTACCGGTAATTGCATGTAACTGCGAGGTGTGCCAGTCAACGGATCCCAATGATAAACGATTGCGTACAGCGGCTTTAGTAGAGGTTGATGGTATTAATATTGTTATGGATGCCGGTCCTGATTTCCGCCAGCAAATGCTTCGGGAAAAAGTTTCGGATATTGATGCCATATTAATAACTCATGAGCATAGAGATCATATTGCAGGATTAGATGATGTTAGAGCGTTCAATTTTATGAATCAAAAGCCTATTGATATTTATGCAGAGAAAAGAGTTCAGGATGTAATAAAAGCAGAGTTTTTTTATTCATTTGAAGAGAATAAATATCCCGGAGTTCCTCAAATCAATATGAAAAGCCTTACCGTTGATCCGATAAAAATTAAAGGAGTAAAAATAGTTCCCATCCGGGTTTTTCATTATAAATTACCTGTATTTGGCTTTCGGATTGGTGATTTTTCTTACATTACCGATGCAAACTACATTTCAGAAGAAGAAAAACAAAAACTCCATGGTACAAAATACCTTATCATTAATGCTCTCCGTAAAAGAAAGCATATTTCCCACTATTCATTGGACGAATCTTTGAAACTTATAAAAGAATTAAGCCCTAAACGTGCTTACATAACTCATATTAGTCACCAAATGGGATTGCATCATGATGTAAACGAAGAACTTCCCAGAGGAATTTCTTTGGCCTACGATGGTTTACATTTCGAAGTTTAAAATTTCCTTTAAAAGTTTAGCTAAGGGCAATCTTTCTATTTTGCGTATTATAAAATAGAACAGTAAAAACTTAGTAGATGAAGACAATTTACAGGATTACATTCCTACTTATTTTGGTTTCTAATAATATATATGCACAAAATGGCAAATTGCTTATTATTGGTGGAGGATACGAAAATATTACATCAACTTCTTCATGGAATTATGAGGCGTTTAATTGGGCTGTGAGCAACAGCAATAATAAAAAAGTCGCTTTTTTGCATTACTCAACTACCACCACAAGTGAATTTGAAAACTATTTTATTAACTCTTGTGGTGCAACAGCTGCAAAAAGTTTTGCAGTTAGTTATGAAAATGCCAATAACCAGACATTAATTAATGAAATAAATGAGTACGATGTATTTTATTTAAGAGGAGGTGATCAGTGGTACTATTATTCAGAATGGAAAGGGACATTAATGGAAGATTTAATACATTCGAAATTTAATGAAGGCGGAGTAATTTGCGGTACATCAGCTGGTTTGGCAATGTTATCCGGAGTAATGTATACGGCAGAACATAGCAGTGCTTATTCAGATGTTTGTTTAAAGAATACAAATCATGCTTCAATTACTTTAGCTGATGATTTTATTCAAGTAATGCCCGGATTTATATTTGATTCACATTTTACAGAAAGAGGCCGAATGGGCAGATTGGTTGCATTTATGGCTAATTGGGAAAAAAATAATAATGAAACTATTATTGGTATTGGGGTAGATGAAATTACAGCATTAGCTGTTCAACCAGATGGAAATGCAACTGCTTATGGAGCTGGAACCGTTAACATTTTCAAGTTAAGAGATGGATCGGATTTTTTTAATGAATCAAAGATTAGTATTGATTCAATTGAGTTGACTAGTTTGATACACGGAAAAACTATTAATTTAAACGATTTATCAACCGGGGGATACTCGGAATCTATTGCCCCTGAATCAATATTACATAATTGCCCTTCTAAAATCTATGCCAGTGGGATTGAGACATTAGGTTACGCGAATGTTGCTATGTTAGAAGAATTTGTAAATGAATATAGTACGGAAGAACCAATAATAATATTTACCGGATCGGATTTTACTTCTGCTAATAAATTTAAGAATAAATTAATTGAATTAGGCTCCGAAGAGGTTAATATTTACAGGGCAGATTACAGTACGTATGATGATGAGGATATAGCTAATGAGATTCCTTTAACACGTAAATTTCTATTTGTAGGTAACAACAGCTATGATTTCATGTCGTTATTTTTAAATGCTAATGGAAAAGCGGGTGATTCATTAAAAAGTTCATTAATTAATCGTAAATTAATCTTAGGCTTTATTGGTGATAATTCACGGTTTTGCGGAACTTATATTGTTGGGAATTATCTTAGTTCCAATGCTAATGCCACCATCTCAGAAGGCATGAACCTTATAAAGAATACGGCTATTGTTCCAAGGACTTTCGAACGTGGAAATGATATAACAAATTATTGGAATGGAACTAACTCTGCAATTCCGTATGTAGTTGCAAAAGAAAAATTATTGCATGGAATCTGGCTAAGCATAGAAAACTACATGATATATCAAGGAGATCAAGGTAAAGCAAAGATTACAATAAAAGGAAGTTCTCCAGCTATGATATTAACTCAAAACGGTTCAAAAGGAGAGTTGGTAAGTCAAACATATAGTGGTTCGGGAACACCGGATAATAAGGCTGGTTTCGATAAAATGTATTTATCTTTTTTAACGGATCAGGAAGAATACTTTTTAGGAGAGTATGAGTCAACCGTTACATCTATTCAGGAATATCCAACAAAAATATATACCGGGATCTACCCGAATCCTGTAAAAGATAAACTATTTATAAAGTCACAAAAAGACATTCAATTGGTTTGTATATACAATATCATTGGTACGCTTAAATTTAGAGCAAACTACCAGTATAACGAAGCAGAAATAGATATCGGTAAGTTAGATCTTACCGAAGGGGTTTATATGGTAGAGGTGCGAAATTGGGATGATGAAATAGAAGTTCAAAAAATTATCATAAAATAATCAAATATGACAAAAAGAAAATTTCCTGATGCCATAACAATCATTATGGTTATTATGGTTGTGTTCATAATTTTAACCTGGCTGATTCCTGCTGGTGAATATGAATATGGTAGTTATGAAGGAAGAAAAATTGTTATTCCTGAAAGTTATCATAAAGTTGAATCTGATCCTCAAGGATTATTCGCATTATTAACAGCCCCTATTAAAGGTTTTATAAGTGCAGCTCAAATAATTGGATTTTGCTTTTTGGTTGGTGGGGCCTTTGGGATTCTTAATCGAACCGGAGCCATTGATGCAGGGTTAAACAGCGTAATTAATTATAGTAAAAATCACCAAAGATCAAAGCATTGGATACTGGTTTTATTAATGATTGCATTTTCTGTTTGCGGAGCAACATTTGGTATGAGTGAGTCAGTTTTGGTTTTTATCATGATTACAGTTCCGTTAGCAATAGCTTTAGGTTATGATTCCATCGTAGGAATTTCCATATCCTTTTTAGCAGCAGGTGTTGGATTTGCCGGTGCTTTAACTAATCCGTTTACCGTTGGGATTGCTCAGGGAATTGCAGAAGTACCTTTATTTTCCGGATGGGAATATCGGTTGATTATATGGATTATACTTACGCTAATAGCCATTGTTTATGTTTTGGTTTATGCAAAAAGAATAGAAAAGGATCCAACTAAAAGTCCCGTTTATTCAATTGATAAATCAAGGATTACGAGTGAAAATCAAACAAATAATCAATTGGACCTGACATTTACATTTAAAAGAAAACTAATACTTATTTTATTATTAGTTTCCTTATTGGTAATTGTAATAGGATCAAATAAATGGAGTTGGTATATCAATGAAATTTCCGCTTTATTTATCTCACTTGGAATTATAAGTGCCGTTATATTCCGTTTATCAACCAATGAAACCGTAAAAGCATTTATTTCAGGAGCAAAGGACATGATAATGGCCGGGATCGTAATTGGATTAGCGAAAGGATTATTAATTATTGCAACTGATGGTAAGATTATAGGTACAATGCTTAATTCACTCATTTCTGTTACCGAAGGTTTACCAAAAATTGTATCAGTTCAGTTTATGTTTTTATTCCAGGGAATTCTAAATTTCTTTGTACCCTCAGGTTCGGGACAAGCTGCATTAACAATGCCAATTATGGCTCCTTTAAGCGATTTAATGGGAATAACAAGACAAACTGCTGTATTATGCTTTCAGATGGGCGATGGTATTTTTAATATGATCATCCCAACCAGTGGTGTAACAATGGGAGTTTTATCTATTGCTAAAATCCCCTACAATAAATGGGTAAAATGGTTATATCCCCTGATTATAATTTTTGTAATATTCGTCTTATTATTATTGATTCCTCCTGTTATTATGTTTAATTATAACTAAAAGCCTATTTTAAAATATTAATGGAGGCCGTTCAAAAAGTAGAATAGCAGAATTTTATTCGAGTTTTTTACTTTGAGTAACCCTGTCTGCCGATTTATCTGCCGAAGGCATGACAAGTAGAGTTTCATAAAGTAAGCAAAAGAGCACTAGGACTTTTGGGGCATCCTTTTCTTACTATACTAGCGAATACTAAAACTCAATAAGATGAAGCTGTTAACTGATTTTAGTATAGGGCTTTATGACGATTATGGAAAATTCAGTTAGCTGCTTATTTAAACAAAAAAGAGCCTGTTCATTGAACAGGCTCTTGATTACATGAATTGAGATATCTTATTTTACAATAAGCTTAGTTACATTTGAATAACTGTTAATTTTAGTTGAAATCAGATAAATTCCGCTAATAAAATCGGATGCACTTAATTCTAATTCATTTTGTCCTACGCTTACCTCATGTTGAATATTTAATATAACTCTACCGGTAATATCATAAATTTCAACTTCGGCAACAGAGCTAATTTCAGAGTTAAATACTATTTTGAATTCTCCGGTCGTTGGATTTGGATAAATATTTGCTTCCAGGTTATTTCTATCTAATTTATTTCCAATTGAAGTAGAGGAAGATTCATTTACAACTTTTATATTATCAACTGCTAAATTTGATCCGCCAGGGCTGCCATTTGGCTCACCTGTTGTAGGATTTGTATATAAATCGGTAGTTAATACAAATGCGATCCAAACGTCTTGATCTGTCCAACCTTTATCTTTTAAATTAATAGATTGATTGGAAATTCCTTCACCGGGATTACTTACACTTGCCGACCAACTTTCCGGTTCAACTTCGATAAGGATATTTGCATTTTGTTCAAAATACGAAATGGTTGGATCGGTACCGCTAACAGCAGGTGCTATTAATACCATATAATCATCAGGATAATTACCAGATGAAGTTGTTGACATTGCTTGCCAGCTTAAAATTGAATTATCGCCGATGGTAATAGAGGGTAATATCATCCAGTCATCTGCTTTTCCATCATTAGGCATATCGGAAGTATATGATGAAGCCATTGCTAATTTTGTTCCGACAAACTCGTCACGTCCTGTTGTAGTTACAACCCAGGCGCTATCTTGCCATCTTTCTTCACCTGTAGCTTGTGTATAACCATCATTATTAATAACATACCAATCATTTGGTATTAAATTAATATCTTCAAAATCTTCAAAAAACAGAACAGTTTGGCCTTCGGCAGCTTCAGTAACTGTTACTGTCCAATTTTGAGTAGTTCCGTCCTGAGCCGTAACTGTGTAGGTAACAGCCGAACTGAAATCCTGAGCAACACCGCTTTCAGGAGAAATTGTTGCATTTTCCGATAGAGTTATTGTTGGTACTAAAGTTGTAACATCTGTTCCAAATGGTACCTCTAAGTCAACAGTATGATCAGCAATTAAAACTGCTCCGGTAACTGTGGGGTCAAGAGCCTCAAATTTAAAAGTAATAATATCATTTCCTGTCGTTGGTGCCTCTTTGGCAACCGTCACTGTCCAATCCTGAGTTATGTCATCCGCTCCTGTTAAACTATATGTAACTGCATTTGTAAAATCGTTAGGAGTTGTTCCGCTAACCTGTTCTGTTGTTCCTACCGTTGCAGTTGCTCCTTCTGTTAATGTAAATGTTGCAACTAAAGAGGTTACATCAGTAGAATAAGGTACTTCTAAATCAACCGCATATTCTTCTTTGTCTATTATTCCGGTAACCACAGGATCCAGTTCTTCAAATTTATAAGTCAATATTTCAGGTGTTCCGGCAGGAGCTGTCCAGTTTTCAAAACTACCGTTAACGATTAAATTTGAACCTCCTTCGGTATAAGATGCATTATCAGCATAAAAAGTAGCTGATCCGTCCCAGCCGGAACCAGTAAGCATTCGTATTAATACATAGGCTTTAGCTGCGGTAGAAGGAACGGTTCCTGTTTGACTGATTGTTTGCCAACTTGGATTGTTAGTTAATCCGGAAGATGTCATTTTTGAAATGTATTCACCGCTTGCATCAAAGAAATAAATACGAGTAGTCATTTCACTTTTATCATCAGGAACATAGAAATCAAAATCGAATGTGAAACTTGCATCTGCCGTTACCTCAAATGTATCACAAATAAAATAAGGGGTACCATCATCTGTAAATGTATATTTTAATGAGGTGAATCCTTCGCTAACTGTATCATGGTTTGCAGCTATTACAGATGTTAAAGAAGGAGTATATAAAGATTCCTTCCAGTTATCTACAGTTGATCCTTCTTCAACTTCCCAACCTTCGAAACCTGCATTAGGAACCAGATTACTTCCTCCATTTTCAACAAATGAAACATTATCCATGTATAAAGTGGTTGGTGAAGTAAATCCGTCCTCTTCATAAATTTTTATCCAAACATAGGCCTTTACTGCTCCTGTTGGAACTGTGGCAGACCAGTTAATTGTTTGCCAGTCAACATTATCTGTAGAATAAACAGGTGATTCACCATAAATATCATCATCAGAGGCATCGAGGAACTCACAATAGATCTTATATCGTGCTGCTACATTATCTAAAACATCAACAGAGAATGTATATGAGACACCTTCGGTTACATCAAAAGTTCCGGAATAAATATAAGGAACACCTCCAAGAAGATCTGTTCTTAACGAATATGTACCTTCATTTACATTTGTTGTCTCCTGATAAAATTCAAGGTCATTTGATTCATCACCGCTTTCATACCATATTACCGGTTGATTTTGAGCTATTGTTGTAAAGCTCGTTAGAGCAATGAAAATAAAAATCAGGGTATAAATCTTTGATTTCATAAGCATTTAAATTTTTGTTAGTAAATTTTATTACACTTATTATTACCTTATAAAATGACCTTACCCTTAATACTTTTTTATAAAAAATTACTATACTTTGATTTATTTTTTAGTAATCTAACATCAACATAAGTTTTATAAGAAAAATATTCAACCGGTCTGATTTAACCCTTTGTTATAATTAGCATTAACAAAAAGTAGGTTTTTGTATTAAGGGCTTCCTGCGTTTTTACTGTATTAATAGTACACATAAAAAATATTAATGAAACCTTATAAAAATGCGAAAAATCTATTTAGTCTTAATGTTAATTATCTTTTCAGCATCTACACATGGCCAAATAAAAATTACGGGTAATGTTAAAGATGCTGTCACAGGAGAACCTTTACCGGGTGCTACAATTGTACTACAAGGCAGTACCATTGGTACAACAACGGATATTGACGGTAATTACACAATTTTTGTAACATCAAACGATGATATCCTTGAATATAGTTATGTAGGTTATGTCAAAGAGCAAATGCCGGTTAACAGTCAGACAGTTATTCATGTTGTTATGAGAGCTGATACTGAATCGTTAGAGGAAGTTGTTGTAACAGCTGTCGGTATTAGAGCTGAAAAAAAATCATTAGGATATGCAGTACAAGAGGTAAAAGGAGATGATATTACTTCAACGAGCCAGGCCAATGTTGTTAATGCATTAAGTTCAAAAGTTGCGGGTATTGAGGTAACGAGTTCATCAGGCACTCCCGGGGCATCAGCAAATATAGTAATCAGGGGTAGGAGTTCACTTTCCAGTAATAACTCGCCATTATTTATTGTAGATGGTGTTCCTATTAGTAATGAATACTCAGGGTCATATTATGTTGATCATTCAAACAGGGCCATTGATTTAAATTCAAATGATATTGAATCGGTTTCTGTATTAAAAGGTGCATCTGCAACTGCATTATATGGAATTAGAGCGGCGAATGGAGCTATAATAATTACAACTAAATCAGGAAAAGGAAACGAAGGGAAACATAAAAACATTAGCTTTAAAACCAGCATTGGTATTGATCAGGTAAATAAGTTACCAGAAAAGCAATATAAATATGCACAGGGATTTTATAATACATCCACAGGAGAAGTTGAATACTCAAGCACGGTTAATACCAGTTGGGGACCTCTTATCGATACTTTAAGATACGATGGAGCAACAGATTATTTTTTGGATAAAAATGGAAGAATAGTTGGAATGAACGATCCGACAGCTACTGATCAGGAAGTTATTCCATACGAAAATGTAAATGATTTCTTTCAAACTGCAATAAAGAGCGATACGTATTTAAGTATGAGTGGCGGTAACGAAGATGGAAATTATTACATGTCGGTAGGTCATTTGGATCAATCAGGAATTGTACCAAATAGTGAATTTAAAAGAACATCGATAAAATTAACCGGTGATATGAACCTGACAGATAAGTTAAAATTATCAGGATCTGCAACTTATTCAAATTCAGATGGAACATTTCTTCAAAGGGGAAGTAACTTATCCGCAGTGATGGTAGGATTAATGCGAGTAACACCAACTTTTGATATTACTAATGGCTCAGACGACCCGGTAAATGATGAAAGTGCTTATATGTTGCCTGATGGAACTCAAAGAAATTATTATTCTAATTATGATAATCCGTACTGGTCGGTTAATAAAAACAAAGCATTTTCAACCGTAAACCGATTAATTGGAAACACACAAGTGAGTTATGAATTTCTTCCCTGGCTGAATGCTATGTATAGAATAGGGGTGGACAACTATACTGATAGAAGAAAAACCTATCTGGATAATAATTCCAGCGATACAGATAATGGTTACATTACGATCAGTACTTATGAATTTAAAAGTATTAATTCGGACTTTTTGCTAACTGCAGAAAAAGATATTTCCGAGAGTTTAAAACTTACCGCAAGCCTTGGCCATAATTATTATACTTCAGGTTCTTATAATTTATCACAGCGAGGAGAATTATTTATCTTACCCGATTACTATGACATTTCGAATACCGAAGAAACTTCGGGTGATGATTACGAAACAAAGTATAAAATTGTAGGTGCATTTTACGACGTAAAGCTGGCGTATAGGAACTATTTATATTTAAATACAACCGGAAGAAACGATTGGTCCTCAACCTTGCCATCCAACAAAAATTCTTTCTTTTATCCTTCGGTAAATGTTGGTTTTATTTTTACTCAAGCCTTTCAATTAAACGAAACCATACCATTTTTAGATTATGGTAAAGTAAGAGCTTCGTGGGCACAGGTTGGTAATGATGCTTCATTATATGTACTTGAAGATTATTATACTGCAATTAATGGAGGAACACAGGGACAGGTTACCTATGCTACGGAAAGAACCATTGGAAATGAAAATATTGAACCGGAAAGAACTACATCGTACGAATTTGGTATAGATTTAAGGTTCTTTAAAAATAGGGTAGGTGTGGATTTTGCTTATTATAATTCCGAAAGTGATGGACAAATAATGAGCGTTCCTGTAGCTTACTCAACAGGTTACTCAAATCTTACTTTAAATTCGGGAATTGTTAGTAATAAAGGTATTGAGCTTCAATTATACCTAACACCAATTGAAAAAAAGAACTTTAGCTGGGATATCAATGCGAATTTTGCAAAAAACAATAACATAATTGAAGAATTACCGGAAGGAGTTACACTTATTGAATTTGCAACAACAGGATTAAGTAGTACCAGGTCGGTTGGTATTGAGGGAGAGCCATTTGGAGTAATTTACGGTGGACGATTCTTAAGAAATGAAAATGGTGATGTACTTGTTGGAGATGATGGTTACCCGTTAATTGATACTGAAGCCGGCATTGTGGGAGATCCAAATCCGGATTTTACCTTGGGAGTAAGAAATACTTTTACCTATAAAGGGTTTTCATTAACAGCTTTGATAGATATTAAGCAGGGAGGCGATGTTTTTAATGGTACCAGGGGTGTTATGACTTCATTGGGAACACATAAAGATACAGAAAATCGTGATGTAGATTTTATTTTTGATGGTGTAAATGTAAATACAGGGCTTCCGAACGATGTGGCTGTAAAAAGAGATCGGTCTTACTACAGCAGACAAGGAGGTTTGGCAGGATTATCAGAAGCATATATTGAAGATGGATCATATATACGATTGAGAGAAGTTGCCATTACTTATGGTTTACCGGCCAAATGGTTAGAAAAACTACCGGTTTCATCGTTAAATATCGGATTAAGCGGAAGGAATTTACTGTTATTTACAGATTATTCCGGTATCGATCCGGAAACTAACCTGTCAGGAGCTTCGAATAGTTTGGGTCGGGATTACTTTAATATGCCTAATACAAGAAGTTATGAGTTGAATTTACAAGTTAACTTTTAATGATAAAAAAGTATAAAGATGAAAAAAATTAAAAAATATAATATAGTAGCCTTTGCATTAGGAATAATACTGGTTTGTAATTCTTGTGAGTTAGAAGAAGCCAATATAAATCCCAATGATGTTACAGAGGTGCCAACAAATGTCCTGTTACCTTTTAATCAGGTAGAATTAGCCGGTTTAACAGTGGGAACAACTCAAATAATGTCTGGTATTTTTATGCAATATTATGAAGGAGTAGAAAATCATCCTTTGCCGGTACAAACTTATCGTGTTGATGAAGCTCTTTATACCGAATGGAATTTCCAGGATTATTACAATGGCCCTATGATCAACCTGAGAAAAATGATTGATATAGCCCAGGAAGATGGAAACTTACCTCATTATGAAGGTATTGGAAAAACTCTTATGGCAATTTGCCTGGGAAATATATCTTCACTTTGGGGAGATGTTCCGTATACTGATGCTTTAAATGGTTCGGAAAATCTATACCCGGTATATGATTCTCAACAATCGATTTATGAAGTAATACAACAACTATTGGATGAGGCAATAGTTCACTTTAATTCTGAAAATTCGGGGATACAACCCGGAGCTGATGATTTAATTTATGGAGGAAATATGATGAAATGGGTAAATGCTGCTTATGCTTTAAAAGCGCGTTATTATATGCATTTGACCAAACGATCTGCTGAACTTGGTTATGATCCGGCTCAAGAGGCTCTTAATGCTCTTAATAATGCTTTTGACACAGCAGAAGATGATATGACCTATCAGTTTGGATATTCGGCAGCAGAACAAAATCCGTTTTATTCATACACTCGTTTGGGTTATGTAGAACCTAATGATTTTTTTACAACTTTAATGTTTATATTGGATGATCCGAGAGATACACTATTTTATATTAAAAAGTTTGGTATTGCAAACCTTGAAAACAGATACTATACTTCCCCGGGATCACCGGTTCATTTAATAACATATTTTGAACAAAAGTTTATTGAAGCAGAAGCCAGGTTAAGATTAAACAACTCCGACCCTGAAATTCAGAATGTATTGGAAGAAGCCATATATGCAAATATGAAAAAACTTTCAACTGAAGCTATTCACGATACAATAATTAGTCAGTATATAAGTAACAATATAACTTTAACAGGAGATTTTAATGATGATCTCGAAACGATTATGGTACAGAAATACATTGCAATGTATGCAAGTATTGAGTCATGGACAGATTATAGAAGAACAGGTTATCCTGTCTTAACTCCGAATGATGGTGGTGATCATAATCAGAATCCCGGCGGAGATATTCCGAGAAGATTACCATATTGTCAAACCGAAAGATTGTATAATCCAAACATTCCAACTCCACTGCCAACTCTGCAAGATAGGTTCTGGTGGGACCAGGAATAATATTTTGATGATTTATTTAAGAAGTGCTGTTGGTTTTTTCCGACGGCATTTTTTATCTGTAGGTATCAATGGTCATTGCGTTAGGATTAATATCAGCTGAAGGTGGTATGAAAATTTCTGTATCACTTCCATCCAGATTTGCTCTCATTATGGTTAGATCTACACGGTTCGGATAATAAATTTTACCACCCTCTTTATCAATAGCCATTCCCCATGCCCATTTCCCGGCATTTGAAGCATCAAATAAAATTGGATTACTGCCATCTAATTCCGATATATACATTCCCTCATAACCTATGTAATAATATAGCCTGTTATTTTCAGGATCAATTTCAATAGCACCACCCCAAACATCCGGAATTACTTCTGTTAAGTTACTTCCATCAAAATCTACTTTCCAGATTCCGCCACTTTCAGGATCAAGGTCATTTGTAAAGTAAAAAGCATTGCTTAAATGGTCATACGCAAGATCTTGCGGATATTCTCCCAATATTGGAATATAAACATGTGGGTTTGATCCATCGAGGTTAGCACTGTGTATACCATCCGGTTCACCCCAAAATATTTTATTTCCAATTACGATCATACCTATTGGGGATCCGAAATTTTCTGTGCTTGAATTCATTAATATTTCCTGTCCTGTTCCGTCCCAGTTAAAGCTATTCATTACCTGTTCCGAATAATCTGTAACGTATAATTTTCCGTTTGCTGTGTCCATATGCATTCCATAAGGCTTGTTTAATGTAGCACTTTCAAATTCTTCTATTACGGGTAAAGAACTGTCATCAAGGGCAATAAATTTTACTTTGTTTTCTTCCCGATCTGTGAAGTATAATCTTTTGACAGGTAAATCACTTATTACAATTGTTTTTTCATATTGTAATACATTATAATATAATTCCGGGTTAGGCGATTCAACACTTAATGTTACAGTGTAAGTTCCTGCATCTTCATATATGTATGAAATAGTATCTTTACCGGTAGTTAATAGTATTTCTCCTGTTCCAAATTCCCACAAATAATTTAGTGCATTTACCGATTGATTAATGAGGTTAACTTTTGCCGGTGCAATGCCGTTATTTTCCATTTCAATTACAAACCTGGCCTGTGTACTTGGTTCAGGAGAAGTAGAATCATCTTTGGAACAAGATAATAAAAGGACTATCAATATTACGTTTGTAACAAATTGTAATTTCATATCAGCTAATCAATTTGATTGTTTGTATTAATTTCTGACAATGGAATTGGAAAATAACAATCCTCTTTTGAAATACCCAGGACAGAGGAAGCTTTGCCGGTTCTTACCAAATCAAAGCGTCTGTGTCCTTCAAAAGCGAATTCGTGCTTACGTTCAGATTCAATAAAGTCCAGTAATTCACTATAGGAACTGGAGAATATATTATTTAAACCCGCTCTGAGCCTGATTTTATTGATATCGTTATTAACTTCAGTTAAATTTCTTTGTAACCGCGCATTTGCTTCTGCGCGAATCAGGTATAATTCAGCTAAACGAAAAATATAAACATTATCAGCACCAGAAGTAAGGCTTTCATATTTGTTACAATATGGTGTGTTTCCAAGAAATAAGTCTTTTCTGACATCTTCATCTTCAAAAGAATTAATTAAAGTAATTTCAGGCGCTATTTCATACCTGCCCCCTAAATTGTTAGGATAACAGTACTCTGCCAACCTGTTCTTATCAGTTAGAGTTTCTGTAAAACTTAATTCAAAAATTGACTCCGAATTATTTTCAATCGTAAATAACTCATCAAAAGATTCTAGAAGTTCTTTATCGCCAGAAATAACAAGATCTGCGTAATTATTAGCTTTTTCATAATCCTCAATTTCCAGGTATACTTTAGCAAGTAAAGTTTTTACAGCAAGATCCGTAGCATAATAAGGATCCGTATTTTCAATTTTATTATTGGCAAAGTTTAAATCTTCCAATATTTGCTCATAAATTATGCTTTGATCAGATAATGGTACATTAAGATCTTCCGTATCCATTGTAGGTTTTAATTTTAACGGAAGATCCTTAAATAAGCGTGTTAAATTAAAGTAATTTAATGCTCTTAAAAATCGAAGCTCGGCAAGATATTCATCTCGTTTGGTTTCTGTTATTTGATCAAAATTATTTGTATAAAAAATAGCTGTATTACATCTGTTTATAGCAATATAAGGGGTTGTCCAAATTTCTTCTAAAAACCTGTTGTCTTGCTCTACACTATTTTTGTTAAATTGATCGTATTCCAAAATCGTACCACCATTGTATGCATTGTCCGAACCAATATCACCAATTACAATGATTAATCTCCCGTAATAACCATCAAATTGCAATGCATCATAGCATCCTCTGATTACATTTTGCAAATCACTTTCATTTAAGATGGCAATATCAGAACTTATCGAATCTGTGGGTTGCAATTCAAGTATTCCCTCACAGCCTGAAAAAATAATGAATAATATGATTAATAATTTATTTTTCATTTTTAGAATTTAATGGTTATTCCGGCAGAATATATTTTAGCAGAAGGATATGTGAAAAATTCTACCCCTGATCTTATTACATCTGCACCTGCATAATTTACTTCAGGATCTAAGCCGCTATAATTTGTAATTGTAAACAAATTTTGAGCTAGTATAAACGCACTAATCGCATTGATATTTAATTTACCGCTGAAGTTTTCATCAAAATTATAAGTAAACCTTAATGTTTTGAACTTAATAAAAGATCCGTCCTCGACATACCTTGATGAAACTCTGTTATTCTCATTTGGATCCGAATTAGTGGCTCTTGGAATAGCAGTAATGTCTCCAGGTTCCTGCCAACGATCCAAAACAGCAGTAGTTTGGTTGTTCGCATCTTTCATGGATTCTATATAACGTTGTGTACCATTGAAAACATCGTTCCCATATGAGAACTGTAAAAACAGGTTTAATTCGAAGTTTTTGTAGGTCCAAATGTTTGAAAAACCACCCAGTAATTTTGCATGTGGGCTGCCAATTTTTGTTTTGTCATTTATATCAATTAAACCATCCTGATTAACATCTTCAAAAACCAAATCGCCGGTAGAAGGATCAACTCCCAATGAATTATATCCATAAAAAACTCCTATAGGTTCACCAACTTTGATTCTTTGATAACCTCTGCCAATATTATCAATAGGTTGATTATTGTATAGTTTTGTAACTTTATTTCGGTTAAATGAAATATTTAGCTCGCTTTCCCAACGAAAGCTACGGTCAGTATTTAGAGATTTTAGGCTTAATTCCAAACCTTTATTTTCGAGTTTTCCGGTATTGATTATTATTACTTCATACCCGGATGATGGTGGAATAGGATTTTCCAATAATAAATCTTCCGTTTTTTTGTGATAATAATCTGCAGTTAATGCTATTCGGTCTTTAAGAATTGATAGATCAATACCAATATTGAATTGTTTTGTAGTTTCCCATTTTAATGAAGGATTGGATATATTAAGCGGATAAATAGTAGGAGATTCAGCATATTCCGATGCACCAAATTGTGAAATGTACAGAAATTCAGGGATTTTGTCATTCCCAGTAACTCCATAACTCGATCTTATCTTTAAATCATTTATGAAATTAGTATTAAAGAAATTTTCTTTTGATATTTTCCATGCAATATCACCGGAAGGGAAAAAACCATAACGATTTTGTTTACTGAATCGTGATGAACCATCGTAACGCGCATTAAATGTAACGATGTATTTATTGTCGTGTTTGTACTTGATTCTACCCAAAAATGAATTGATAATAGATTTTTCGAAATAAGCTTCGGCAGATACCTTTTCTACTGCGTTAGCTAAATATTCCAATTTTTCACTTGCAAAGGTTTCACCGCGCATAAATGTAGAGCTAACCTGTTTATTATCTGTTTCATAACCGGCAATAATATCAATGCTGTGCTTTTCATTAATAATAGCTGAGTAATTTATGATATTACTAAAAAGTGTTTTAAGTGCTTCGGAAGTTGATTCAATTCCCAGGCCTTGGTATTTGGCACCTTGTCTTGTGGTTACGGGATCGTAAGTATGTTCCCTGAAGTTAACATAATCTATTCCAAATTTCATTTTATATAGCAAGTTCCTGAATAACTTAAAATTCAGGAAAGTATTTCCGTAAGTATGCCATGAATAGGCTATGTTTATATGCTGTTTTGCAATGGATATTGGATTCGCAAGTGGCCCGTCTTCGTTAAAACTCCCATCATTATTATAAACAGGATAAATAGGAGGTAATGAAATAGCATTTGGAACCGGTCCGTTCAGGGATTGATCACCTTCTTTTCTGTTATTTATAGCCCGGTTAATGGAAATACTTGCACCCAGGTTAATACGTTTTGAGAATTGATGATCAAGGTTAATTCTGCTGCTTATTCGTTTATAATCGGTACCTTCAACAATTCCTTCCTGATTAAAATAACTACCAGTCAGATAATACCTGGTGGTTTTGGTACCTCCGGAAAAAGCCAGATCGTACGATTCCATAGGAGCAATACTATAAAGTTCGGCTTGCCAGTCGGTATCATATTTATTGTTTAGAATATCTTCCTCGGAATATACGGCAATACCTCCACTATTTACAGCTGCATCATTCTTATAACGCATAAACTCTTCAGCATTAAGCATGTCATAGGTTTTTGCTACCTGCTGCAAACCATATTTCACATTAAATCTTACAAAAGAATCATCTCCATTACCTCGTTTGGTAGTAATTAAAACAACTCCGTTTGATCCTCTTGCACCAAATATTGCCGTAGCAGATGCATCTTTAAGTATTGAAATAGATTCAATATCAGGTAGGTTTAAATTGGAAATAGTATTTACTCCTTGTCCGTTAAAATAAATTTGGCTTAGATCCATTGCAATTACCGGAACTCCATCAATAATATAAAGTGGATCTGCGCCTGCAGTAATAGAGCTTATTCCGCGAATTCTTAGTGTAGTTGCAGCACCTGGTGTTCCTGAGTTCTGATTAACAAGAATTCCTGTTGATTTTCCATTGATCGATTCGGATAAATTTGCGGTAAAAATCTCACTGATTTTTTCAGTCCTTATATCGCTTACCGAACTGGATAGATTATTCTTGCTCTCTTTTCCATATCCCACAACAATAACTTCATCAATTCGTTGCAGGTCTTCTTCAAGTGAGATATTAAAATCATTTTGATTAAGCGTATTTAATTCAAAAGTTTTGAAACCTAAAAAAGAAAATACAAGGATATTGCTATCGCCCGGAACTTTTAAACTAAAATATCCGTTAATATCCGTACTGGTACCTATGGTTGTGTTCTTAATAATTACATTAACACCGGGAAGAGGAAGATCATCGGATTTATTTCGTACTGTTCCTGTTATTGTTTTAGGCTTTTTAGGAATTGCTTCGGGAATCTTTTTTGTTAATATAATTTGCTTTCCGATTAGTTGAAAATCAATATCTTTTTTTGTGAAAATTTCATGAAGTAATTCGGTTAACTCAATATCCTTTTTTCTATGGGTAATTCTTTGGGATACATCAATATCATCATTACTGTAAACAAAAGTATACTCCGTTTGATTTTCAATGGAAGTAAACAACTCCTTCAAGGAGCTATTTTTAAGTTTTATCGATACATTTTCCTGGGCCCCGGATTGGAAAAATAGAATACTGAACATCAAAATAATCGGGAAAAACTTAAATTGATTATTTAGGTTCATTATCTCGAAATTAATAAAACTTAAGGAGCTATATCGCTCAAGAAATAGTACTTACAACTATTTTATCCTGCTTTTTGTGAAATTCAAAAGGTACAATTATTTTAAGAATTTCCAAAATCTCATCTATTGACTCCTCTCTTATTGTAAGTGTTATTTTAGTATCTAATTCAAGTTCAGGATTTATCTCCATATCGATATCGTACCAATCGGAAATTTCAGTTAATACATCCATAAACCTGCAATTTTCAAATACAATGCTTCCGTCATCCCAGTGAAATTTATTATTCAGTAAATTCTTGGATTCTTTAATATCTTTTAAAGATTTGGAATAGATCAAAACATTATTTGGTGATAAAATTCTTTCGATCCTTGATGTACTGATTTTGACTTTCCCCGAAATCAAACCGGTTTCAATTAAATCATTATTCTGATTTGCCTTGATATAAAATTGAGTACCTAAAACAGTTACGTCCATATTACCAACATTAATAATAAAAGGCACTTCCGGATTTTCTTGGATATCGAAATATCCTTGCCCGGAGAACTCAACTTCTCTTAAACCTTTTTTGAACTCTTTTGGGTATTTTATTTTACTGTTTGGTTGTAACCAAATGGTTGATCCATCTGGTAATTCTATCTTTGATCGTTCTTCTACAGGAGATTCGTAGCTTACATAATTTAAGCTGTTGTTTATTTTTATTACAGAAAAATATACTCCACTACCAATAATTAGAATTGGTAGCAAAATAGCTGCAGCATAGCGAAAAAAGGAGTTGCGGAAAAAACCAATTCTTCTCTTTTTCCATCCGGTTTCTTCGGTAGTTTTATCCCATACGGAATCTAAATCGGGTTTCGGAAAATCATCTTTAAATTCATTATAATTTTCCCATGTTTCAAGCATTTCTTTCTCACTTGGCATTCTATTTTTCTCAGAATGCTTACCTGTATGTTTATTCGTTATCTTCATTTATTCCTAAAACTTCCCCTTTTCAATCAATATTACGGCTAAAGTTAATGTTTACCCTTAAATTAAATTAAAATTTTCACCAAAAAAATGGCAGGAAAAAAATTCCTGTTAAAATAAGTTCATATGAGCTTCCGATAGTTTTCCTTAATTGTTGTAAAGCCAGGCGCATATGCGACTCAACTGTTTTGATAGATATATTAAGCTTTTCAGCAATTTCTTTATAGGTTAATCCTTCATCGCGGCTAAGTAAAAAGATTTGCCTTCTTTTTTCCGGTAATTGCAATATGGAATTTTTTACAATCTCATTTAATTCTTTATACTCAACTGAATTATTCGATTTCTCTGCAATAGAATTTACATCAGGTGTAATCTCTTCTTTTAAAGTAGATTCTTTTTGTCTTTTTCTTAGTAGATCAATCACGGCATTTTTAGCTATCATAAAAAGGTAGCTACTAAATGAAAGTTCGGTTTTTAAATCGAACCTTCTGTTCCAAAGCCTTACAAATACCTCTTGTGTGATTTCTTCAGCTTCTTCTTTATTCTTAATGTATCGAATGGTAAAATAATATATTCGTTCTGAGTAAAGTTTAAATAACTCTTCAAAAGCTGCACGGTCGTCATTCTTTAATCTTTCGACTAATATTTTATCGTCCTTACTCAAGTGTCGGAAATTTGTTTGGCGAAAATTAAAAATTTATTATTTAAATCAAAAAAAACTGTTAAATCAATTGACGAAAAGAACATTTTATAGTTTAAACAGAGATGATCTAAAGGGTAATTACATTAAAATTCGTATTATTATATAGTTAACAAAATTAATGAGTTGATATGTATTTAATAAAAAAGATATCTGTTTATGGTCCCGAATTTTTGGGAGAAAAAGATATATTCATAGCAGGTGAAAAAATTACTGCAATTAAGAATAACATTGAAATATCCGGTTTAAAGAATCTGGATGTTGAAATAATTGATGGTAAAGGAAAAAAGATAATTCCTGGTTTAATTGATGCGCATGTGCATATTGCAGGTGCAGGTGGAGAAGGAGGACCTGCAACCCGGACACCTGAAATTCAATTATCGCAAATGCTTGCCGGAGGAATAACAACGGTTATAGGTTGCCTGGGAACCGATGGTATGACACGATCGTTAAGCAGTGTTTTAATGAAGGTTAAATCGTTACGTGAACAAGGAGTTTCTGCATGGATGTACACGGGGTCTTATCAGGTACCAACACCAACAATTTTGGGAGATGTAGGAAAAGATATTGCAATGATTGACGAGATAATCGGTATTGGAGAAATTGCTCTTTCGGACCATCGAAGTTCGTGCCCGACAACAAATGAATTGATCAGGCTGGTAGAGCATGCAAGAGTAGGAGGAATGTTGGGAGGTAAAGCCGGTATAGCTAATATTCATATGGGTGATGCCAAAAATCCCTTCAAACCTATTTACGATGCGGTTGATAAGAGTGAATTAAAGCTTACTCAATTTCTTCCGACACATTGTAATCGAAACAATTATATCTTCGAGGATGCAAAGAAATATGGAAAGGAAGGGTATATTGATATTACTGCAAGTTCTTATCCGTATTATCCCGAATACGAAATAAAACCTTCCAAAGCAATAGCTGAATTTCTAAAAGCAGGCGTTCCATTGGAACATATTACGATGACATCAGACGGAAACGGGTCGCTTCCTGATTTTGATGAAAATGGAAATTTAGTTCGTTTGGAAATGGGACAACCAAAGTCGATATTCGATGAGCTTATAGATACAGTGAAGAATGAAAATATTCCATTGGAAGATGTTATAAAAGTTGTTACCTCAAATGTTGCTGATATTTTAAAATTAAAAAATAAGGGAAGAATAGCTGAAAATCTTGATGCCGACCTGGTAATCCTGGATGACAATTATCAAATATCAGAAGTAATCGCAAGGGGACAGTTAATGGTATCAAAGTATAAATTGTTAAGAAAAGGAACATATGAAAATTAACATAAGATTAAAAATTCAGAGTTAAATTAAGGGAAGCCAAATGAATAAGTGTATTAAATAGTATACTAAAAGAAATTGTTATGAAAAAACTTAAACCAAATGTAATGGTTGCTATAATACTTTCGGTTATCGTTGTATCTTGCACAAATACAGTACAGAACGATGCGAATGAAGCAGTAACCAAAGGAAAATTATTCATCATTGGAGGAGGTAAGCGCCCGGCTGCGATGATCCGGGATATGATCCATATTTCAAAAGTTGATAGTTCCGGTTACATCGTTGTCCTGCCCATGTCCAGCGAATTTCCTGACACAGCAGCATATTATGGAATAAAGCAATTTAAGGATCAGGGAATTGAAAATACCTTTTCTTTTAATATGCAAACTATCGAGGATATGACCGGTTCAAAGATTGATTCCCTTAAGAATGCATCTTTGATTTATATTTCGGGCGGTGACCAAAACAGATTCATGGAAATAGTAAGCAATACTGCCGTTTATAGTGCAATTCACGAGGCCTATCTTAATGGCTCTGTAATAGCCGGAACAAGTGCAGGTGCTGCTGTAATGAGCAAAAAAATGATTACCGGAAATGAACATAAATATCCTGAATATACTGGTTACTTCAGGACCCTGGAAGCAAATAATATTGAAATTAAAGAAGGTTTGGGACTGCTTCAAAATGGAATCATCGACCAGCATTTTGTATGGCGAATGCGCATGAACAGGCTGATTTCTGTAGTTCTGGAGAACCCCGAAGAAACAGGTATAGGCATAGATGAATCAACAGCCATATTGGTTGAAGGAAATACTGCAACGGTATATGGTAATTACCAGGTAATCGTAATTCGACATAAATCGGTAGAAACAAAAATTGTTAATGGATTATTAGGAGCAGAGAATATGGAACTAAACGTCTTTTTGCCCGGCAGTCAATTCAAAATAACTGAATAAGTATTTTCGTTATTCCCGTAGTTTTAGGTTTAATATCGATCCCAAATGTAAACTATAGTTGAGCCTCCGTTTGATAAGAGCGGAGGTTTTTCATTTTCTTGAATTTGATTAATGATTTGTGTCAGCAATTTCGATCTATGAATTATTTATGGGAAAGTATAATTCCTGTCATTATGATCTTACCAGAAGTATTTGGGAGAATTTACAGGAAAATAACCTAAAAATGCTGAATAGTAAATAAAACAAGAATTAAGGTTGACTAAAGAAACTAAAGCTATAAAAACTCAACGCGGGATCGTTACAAATAATGTTTTCCACGGCTCGTTCTTTACCAACTTGACAAGCAGGAAATAACTCCTGTACAACTTCATGCACAAAGGTAAGCAATAATAATTTATTTCAGTAAGAATATAAAACATTGATTTGTTTCATTTTAAATCATTTCGTATTTTTGTATTGAAAAACCTAAGGCTATGGAAAAGTTAACACAAAATGAAATAGGAAGAAGAATCTCTGAAATAAGGAAAAATAAAGGGTATTCTCAAAATGATTTAGCAAAAATGCTAAATATTAGTCGCCCGTCCCTAACTCAAATTGAGTTAGGAAAAAGAAATTTGACTGTTCTTGAATTGAATGAAATTGCCAACATATTGTCCATTTCAATTGATAAATTATTGTCAAATAGCTTCAATATGGAAGAACAACTTATTGAACAAGAAGAAAAGGATGAAGCTCAAGAGTATCGTATTTCTTTACCTGAATTAAAGGTTAATAAGTTCAAAGATATCTTGTTATATATTCTTGAAAAGTGTGCCGGAAAACCTAATGTAGGAGAAACTCTTTTGTATAAGTTGCTATATTTTTCTGATTTTAATTATTACGAGTTGTATGAAGAACATTTAAGCGGAGCGGAATATAGAAAACTACCGTATGGACCTGTTCCTCAAAAATTAGATACTATAATTACTCAAATGATAACTAAGAAGCAGTTAAAGAGATTAAAAGTAGACTACCATGGATACCCACAAACAAGATATATTCCTTTAGCTAAACCTAACTTGACAAGTTTAAGTGCCAGAGAAAAGGTTGTTATAGATAGAGTAATTGATCAATATTCTGATTGGTCTGCATCTGCTATAAGCGATTACTCTCATAAAGATATGCCTTGGTTAGCTTCAAAAGATGGAGAAGCTATTGATTATGAATTAGTTTTTTATAGAGAAGCTCCATATTCGGTTAGAAATTATGATGAAAATTAAAATGTTTTATGAAATTTGAAGAACTTAAAGAATTTAAAAAAGACTTAAAAAAAATTTCAAAAAAACATAGATCAATTTCTGAAGATATTGAAGTTGTTAAAAAGGTTTTAGAAGTTAGCCCATCTGAAAGACCTCCATTTAGTTACAGAATAGAAGGATTAGAAGTTGAATCTTGTATTATTAAAATAAAAAAAATAGCATCAAAAAGTTTTAAAGGAAAAGGTGTTAATTCAGGTTTTAGAATTGTTTATGCACATTTTGAAAATGAAGACAAGATTGTATTAATAGAAGTTTATCATAAATCAGATAAGGAAATTGAAGATAAGAAACGAATTCTCGATAATTTTAAATAGAAATAAGTTACAATTACTGATACGTTGCTATGAAAGGCATAGTAATTTAACTAGTTCAAATTTAGTTTGATTTCTTCATTTTTCAACGCTTGAATACTTCATTTAATGATAAAAGAAGGTTCAGTCATAGCCCGCTTGGCTTAGGCCTAAGCCTAAATCATTCTATTTAGTTAAAATTTAAAATATTATTTTCTCAGTATTTTTATAACATTACATTGTTAAGATTGTTAGATTTATAAAATATCTATTGTTAGAAATTCGGATTAGTATAATAGATTAATCATTAAAATAAATAGTATGAACAACGCAAACAAACAAGATGAACGTATTGCAAAAATGACATTCGCTTCGGTTTATCCACACTATATAACAAAAGTTGAGAAAAAAGGCAGAACAAAAAAAGAATTGCACCAGATAATAGAGTGGTTAACCGGTTTTGATGAAAAAAAGTTACAAGAGTTTATTAAAGAAAATGTAACTTTTGAGACATTCTTTAAGAATGCTAAATTAAACCATAATGCTCAATTAATTACAGGAGCAATCTGTGGTTATCGGGTGGAAGAAATTGAAAATCCGTTAACGCAACAAGTAAGGTACCTGGACAAGTTGGTGGATGAATTGGCAAAAGGCCGTAAAATGGAGAAGATCTTACGCACTGCATAGGCTACTTAATGAATGTTTACACTTTACTTTTTCTGATAATAGTAGTTCCTAACCTTAATATTATTTTTTTGTTTTTCGTGGTTAAGTTTATAACATCTTGGTAAGTATGTTATTGGCATCTTTTTGTTACCGGAGAATATTATGGATAAAATTCCTAATGTTTTAATTCCAGACATTTATACGGGTATAATTCACTTGATAGTTGAAAAAATTCAGGGAAAAGAATTAAAGGCACATAAAGAAAATAAAGGTGAATTTTATTCCGGATGGAAAGCCACGGGAGTTGGAGCACTCTCATTAATTGTAATTTCCGCCGGATTGTTTGGATATGTTCTGGCTATGGAATCAAGCTACAATTTTGATACTGAAACATATAACAATAAAATTGCACTATTTACAATAAATGAAAATGAAGCGTTACAAGTATTTTCATTACCTCCTACACCTGAAGAAGATGCATATATTCAAGAATATCGAAATGGAATATTTAAATGGAAGGAAAATATCGCAATTCTGGAAAGAATCAATAAGATTGAAAATTTACCACAAGAATATATTGATCATAATGAAAAGCTTATCGAATATTGTAATTTGAGAATAAAGCAATTTGAAAATGGTATTAAAGCCATTTCTGATCACACAGATAAGTATGATAATGAAACGATGCAAATAGTCGATAGAATTAATGAAATGATAAATGAATTAACTCAAAACTCGCTGTAAAATTGAACGCTAAGTAAAGTTAAAACATCAAAGTCATGAGTAAACTTTAGCATAAATATGCACCTGTGAAATGGGAGAAGTAGTATATTAAACGTTTAGTTCTTTTGCCTAAAAAGAAAAATATATTAATATTTAAATATCTTACTCTGTTATCAATTCATCGAATTAAGTATATATTTAGCTTGGTTATAATAATATTGATAGTGAATATTGTTATTATTATTTACAGCTAAATGCTTGTTTAAATAGATTTTAGCTTGTTCGTAATTTTGAAGATGATAGTAGGAGTAGCCCAAATAAAATGTAAAATGAAAACTATAATTTATGATGGTAAGATCATCTTCAAAAAGTAATAGATAATCAATAGCCTCCTGATACTTACCGTATCTGTTTAGCATTCGAACCAGAAAAAAGAGATCACTGTATGTTTCTTCCGAATGATCACTCGCATTGATTTTATAATCATAAGTATTCATGATCATTCTGTAATAATCCGGGGAGCAACTAATAAGATCCAGTATTAAACGAATTTCTGAGAGTGCAGTTATATTTGAGATATTTGAAGATGTAATGACAATTACCATATCGTATTCAGGAATAATATACAGAAGTTGCCCCCCATAACCTCTTGTCCAATAAAAGATCTCTCCGTTCAAGGGTGGCTTATAAGTAAACCAATGATAGCCATATCCTTGAAATGCACTAATATTATGCCTTATTTTCATAGACTCTGTTATCCATTCCTGCGAAATAAGCTGAACTCCGTCAAGACTACCACTATTAAGAACTAAATTCCCAATTTTTGCTACATCCACAGGACGCAATGATAAGCCACCTCCACAATGTGCTATTCCCTGAGTTGTATTCCATCTAAATTGATTTATTCCTAAAGGAGTAAATAAGTTTTCCGCTGCATAGTTTTCAACTCGTTTTCCTGTTGCAGATTGCAAAATGGATCCGAAAAGAAATGTGATTCCACTATTATATGCAAATTCTTCACCAGGTGTTCTGACTACGGGTAGATTTAATACGTAAGAAATGTAATTATTTGAGGTATTATACATATCTGACAAGCTATTGCCGGTTTCACCATAAGGAATAGTCCATTCATCCCAATCAAATCCAACAGACATGGTTAGCATATTTTCAATAGTGATCGAAGATTTTAATGAGTCATTATTACTAATACTGTGATTGCTAAAAAAAGAGATCATTTTATCATTTAGGGATAATAATTGATTATCAATCGCGTGCCCGATTAACAGAGATGTAATGCTTTTGGTGCATGAGTGGAATGGATGCAAATCATTTTTACTCCAGCCATTATAATATTTTTCGGTAATCAACTCGTTATCATGCATAATAACCATACCATTTATATTTCCAAAAAGACCGTCATGTATTTGCTCTAAACTTGCTTCAAAGATAGTATCGTTGAATCCATGTTCCTCAAAAATCGAAACAGTACTATTAACTTGAATATCATCAATTTCATTGTTTATACTTTCTTTGCAGGCAGTATGTATAAGAAAGAGAAATACAAACACAAACCAAATTATTTTCGAACACTTCATGTCAAATTTATTTATGTTAAAACTAACTTAATTACTTATTCTTCCGGCTAAAGAAATTAGAGTGCCTTGTTTTGAATAAATTAAGGTGAATGTAAATTAAAAAATACGATTAATGTCTCAAATAATTATTTAAGACGTTTTTCAGGAAAAATTTATTCTATCGAATCATATTATCTAAATAGTTATTCATAAATTAGAATTATTGCCCTGCCCAAATAGCAGCTCGGCAATAAGCAATCTTGACATTAAATACCAATTTCTTATGCTTTTCAAAGACAGGTTTAAGCCTGTATGAAAAGTATAGTAACATCTGCGCTCAGATCATAATATTGTTTTACTTACTATACTGGTGCTTGATACTTTGCTGACTAAGTTTTATCTTAGTATAATTATTCAATAGTGGGGCCTGTCTGATTGACTTATGGCAACTTGCCTGTCCTCCTACGGCGGATAAATTCGACAGACAGGTTAAACCGGCAGGTAGGCTGATATGTGCGGTGAGAACTAAGCGAGTGATCTCATGAGTTGTAAGGCAAATAAATCCATGCCTGAAGACCGTAATAAACAAGCCACGAAATAGGAATAATACAAAAGCTTTACGCAACGTTAGATTTATTTTATTCATCTAATTATAAACTAAAAAATGATTATTATGAAGAACATTAAAATTATATCGTTTATATTAATTTTGATAATTGGTATGGGTTGTGAAAAGGAAGAAGAAAACAATATCTTTATTAATTTAGAACTTGTTAGTTCGGAAACTTTTGAAATTAATAATACGAATTTTGACATTTATGTGTACGGCTATGACTCAAGTTTTCAAAACGCACCAGCTACTTTGATAGCTCAACATACATTTAGATCAACTCAACTTCCTATCATATTAAAAATGGAAATACCAGAAAATGCTGTAGAATTAATTGAATATATTGATGATAAAAACGACGCAAGATTTTACACATATATTAATTGGGATTCCGATAATAATGGAATCATTTGTAATGGTGATATAACTATTGATAACAGTAATAATTTTCAGAATATTAATATTGATACAACAAAAATTCAAACAATAAATCTTGTGAAAATTGAATCAATCCAATGTGAGATACAGCCTTATATTAAAAATCTGATTTTGCCACATACACCTAATCCTTATAAAGGTGAATATTATATACGTGCTGATTTCATAAATGTAGCTACTTCAGAACGAAAAGAATTATTTTTTAATGCGGGCGAACATCAGTTATCTAATGTGTTTTCAAGTAGTTTTGGAATGTCAGCAAAGGGTATATCTTTTAAAGATACATTGACAAATGAAGAATTAGAAATATCTTTTTACTATAATGACAATGAACATTCGACTTTTAATTTTCGTCGTGCTAATTATTATTTTGCTGACCCTTGGAGAAATATTGCCGGAGCTAGTATAGAATTTTTCACTCCGGATATAAATATAGAGCCGGATAGCAGATATAGATACCTTGGCTCTAGTGGATCAGAATATTATTTTGAGATAAGGTATATGGACAATAATCGCTTAAACGGTGTTTTTAAAACTGAATGGAAAGAATGCTGTGGAGGATCTATTGTTTATGATGTAATTGGTGATTTTTCAATACCACGTTGACAGTAATAGATTAAAGTCCTTGTAATGGTAAATACTAAACTGACGAGGTCAATAAGGCGTTCAGTTTATAATAGCCGTTCATATTTCATGCGGGTTTTTGGCGGTATTTTAACTGTATGTAGTATCTTTAAATTTTAATAGCAGGGGGCAAGGCCACAGGACTGTATCCCTAAAACATAACGGCAGGTCATTGTACACCATTTACACAAACATTATAATGAGCTGGGACATTCTACTTTTTAATTCGAAACAAAAAAATAAATCCGTTGAGGCAATTGATGAAAGTCAATTAGAACCTACTAATTTTACTCAAATTATTGAGAATTTTTTTAGCAAAATCGTTAGAGATGATAATCATAGAGAAATTAAAGGTAAGGATTTTTCTATTGGTTTTTTTGCACATAACAAACCATCAAGTAACCTCTTTCATAGGATTGTTTTTACTGATAAAGCGCTTAGCAAATGACTTTTTGATAATAATTCAGATTTATATGGAGTAAACCGGATACAAGCATATATCGATAATTTTAACCTGTTGAAACAAAGAATATTTGGAAGAACATAGAAACAAAATTAAGGACAAGTCAATATGTAGTTGTATAACGTTTGGAGCGAACCAGTTATTTGAGTATCCAGCCATGCATCAAGTTTTATTTTTTTGTCATTAAACTGTTGTAATTAATTTTAAAATAAATGAGACCATTTGAATTTTTAAAAACACCAAGAACAAATATTAGAAGGCTTCAAGCCAGGGATAAGGATGGACTTATAGAATTGCTCTCTGATAGATCCGTTACGGAGAATATGGCTTTCCCTGAAGAAATACTGACAAAAGAAGGTATTACTGATCTTTTGGAGATGACTATCAACTCTTATGATTCGGAAAAACCATTATTATCTTTCGCCATTGCTGAGAATAATAGCAATACTTTCATGGGAGTAACAGGGTTTGGCCCTCTGGAAAACAACGAAATTGAAGTCTTTTATGCCCTTCTTCCAAAATGCTGGGGTAAAGGATTAGCAACAGAGATTCTGGCAAGTCTAACAAAATATATATTAACCAAAACGGATTACGGAACGATCGTCGCACCTATTACACAGGGCAATATTGCTTCTATTAAAGTAGCAGAAAAAAATGGATTTTTAAATTATGGACTTAAGGAAGATCCAAATTACAGAGATTTGATTTTTATATTCAAAAAAGTAAAAACAGAGTATAATTTGAGACGAAGTTGAACCATCCTGTCCGGCTTACCCAAAGATTGTTAGGTATAATACCGCTTTTTGTGCGGTAAAAATAAGAATGTTAACTTTTTTTTGTATTTTGGTCTCATGCTGACAAAGAATAAAATATTGGAAAAATTAAAAGAACTAAAACCGCTTCTGGTTAAGGAATATAGTGTGAAACAGATTGGGTTATTTGGTTCATATTCTGATAACGAGCAGAACGAAGAGAGTGATATTGATATTCTTGTTGAATTTGAAAAACCTATTGGATGGAAATTCTTTTCACTTGAAAAGTATCTGGAAGATATATTTAATAGAAAAGTAGATTTAGTAACTAAAAATGCTTTGAAGAAACAGCTAAAAGACAAAATCTTAAACCAAACATTGTTTTTGTGAAAAAATCGGAAAGAACATTCAGGCATTTTCTTGAAGATATATTTGAGTCGATATCAAAGATTTTGAAATATACTGAATCATATGATTATAGCACCTTTAAAGATGATGAGAGAACTGTTGATGCAGTTATTAGAAATCTTGAAATTATTGGAGAAGCATCAAATAAAATTCCAAAGAATATAAGAGAAAAATACCCAAATGTTCCCTGGGATGAAATGTATAGAATGAGAAATAAGGCTATTCATGAATACTTTGGAGTTGATCATGAAATAATTTGGGATATAGCTATAAATTCTCTTCCTGAGGATTTGAAACAAATAAAAGAAATCTTAGAAACAGAACAATAAAACGTAGTACAAAACCTAACATTGGGTGTTCATAAACCTGCTGTACGGTTTACATTCAGGCAATAATTACTATCTTTATGTTTTGGTGCTGAGAGATAGCATACTGTCCTGATAACTGTAAGGAAGGAATACAGCAGTTCCTGCAGGTTCATGCCAGAGAACCATTTGCAAAGCAAAAGCGGCAGAACTAACAATGAAAAATAAAATATGATATTAAACTATATTCACTGGAATCCCAACCCGGAGATCATAAACATTTTCGGAGTTTCAATAAGATACTACGGCTTACTCTTTGTGGGCGGACTGGTTTTAAGTATTTATATTTTAAGCCTGATCTTTAAAAAAGAAAACATTCCATCGGAGAATTTGGAGAAATTATCAATCTATGGTATGATTGGAATTATAGTAGGAGCACGTTTAGGACATTGCCTTTTTTACGAACCTTCTTACTATCTGTCTCATCTATTGGAAATAATTCTACCGGTTTCTTTTCCTCCCGGTGGCGGGATAAAGTTTACGGGATATCAAGGATTGGCAAGCCATGGTGGTGTTTTGGGTGTACTGATTGCGTTATATTTTTACGCTCGAAAAAAAAAGCATTCAATGATTGATACGATTGATTTGATTGCAGTTGTCGCAGGGATAAGCTTGGGAGCAATTAGACTTGGAAACTTTATGAACTCCGAGATTATCGGAATGCCGACTTCAAAACCATGGGGCGTGATTTTTGAACGTGTAGATAACGTACCAAGACATCCGGCGCAATTATATGAGGCGATTTCTTATTTCTTCATTTGTGCAATTATGATAATTCTCTATAATAAAATGCGCGACAGACTAAGAAATGGGATTTTCTTTGGTCTGGCAACCATTTTGTTTTTTACAGCGAGATTTTTAATTGAATTTGTTAAAGAAAATCAAGTCGGATTTGAAGATGGAATGACTTTTAACATGGGACAAATTCTAAGTCTTCCTTATATTGCGGTAGGGATTGGATTTATGATATACGGATTTTGGAAAACAAGAACCTTAGCGCACAAAAACAGTTGTAAATAATTTATATGGCCGATTTGCTGAGTGATAAATAACAAAAGATTTATGTATTTTTTTTACAATTTTGGTTGAAAGCGTATTTTTATAAAGACTGAAACTGAAAAGTACCACAGTTGAAAATAAATAAGGACCAATCGTATACTAATTCTAAAATTAAAAATGAAACAAACAATCGTTCACATAGCATTGATAGTTAAAGACTACGATGAAGCAATAGAATTTTACACAAAGAAATTGAATTTCGAGTTAATTGAAGACACATACCAGCCGGAGCAGGATAAACGTTGGGTTGTGGTATCGCCACCAGGGTCCGTGGGCACTACGATTTTGCTTGCCAGGGCATCGAAGCCTGAACAGGAAGAGTTTATAGGAAACCAGGCAGGGGGAAGAGTATTTCTTTTTTTGAATACAGATGATTTTTGGAGAGATTATAACGAAATGCTTTCAAAAGGAATTGAATTTGTAAGAAAGCCCAAAGAAGCAGATTACGGAGGGGGCGTTTACTGACTAAATATTACCTTAGTGTAGTTTTTAACTGGGAACTGTGAAAAAAGGTGGAGGAAACCCTTACAGCTTGTTAAGGAGGGACTGTTAGCAATAATGCAATTTTTGGAAAAATGTCAAAGCAAGAATTAATAATCAATGGTGAAAATTTCAACGATTTAGAATCTTTCTATTGTGAAATTGATAGAGTGTTAACCAAGAACCTTGACTGGCAGACAGGACATAACTTGGATGCATTTAATGACCTTTTGTGAGGTGGATTTGGTGTGTTTGACTATGAAGAGCCAATTATTCTTGTTTGGAAAAAGTTTTCAAAAAGTGAAAGAGAGTTGGGCAACGAATTGATAAGTAAAATCGTTGAAATTATAAATGACCACAATCACATAAAATTTTCTATAATAGTATAGTCATTCAAGCTAAATTAAAACATCATGAAAGGTGATAATGAACGGAAAAAGCAATTCTTGGATTCTGAATATGAAAGGTTGAAAGAAATTGCTGGCGAGAAAACTACAAGTAAATATATAAATCCTGAAAACGAAGAATATAATTACAAAGCTGTTGGTAATATACTTTTAGGATACTATATGAAGAAATTTTATCGTGAAAAACCGTTACTCGTTTGGACTCTTACAGCAGTTTTAATGATAGTTTTAATTATATATTTATTTGACCTTTTTTTGATTCTTTAAGTTTAATAAAATTATTTTAGACCGTTAATCTAAAGGTTATCGGCAATCATAAAGCATATGAAGACAATAACACTTATAACTTTTATTATAATTTTTTGGAGCCATACATTTTTATTTGGGCAAGCTAAATCATCATCTAATTATTTAAATTGCAATGTATATCTCATAGAATTTGACAATAAAAATAAACAGGAAGAAAGAATTCTTTATAAGGAAATAGAGTTTTACAATAATCAAAAACAAAAAATAGTTAAGGAGTTAAGATTAAATGCAGTCGAAAAGCTAAAATATAAAATTGTAAAGTACGATAGTCTGGGAAGGGAAATTAAAGAAATATATACTTTTGGCAATAATGATATTGCTATGTATTCGACGAAAACTTATAACTCTGGGGGGAAAGTCGATACAATTAAATATTTTTCTGAAACCGATAGTCTTAAAGGTATTATGATTTTCGAATATGATAATTTCAACAATCTTTTAAGAACAATTACTAAAGGAAATACATTATTTTCTGATGGTTTACATTCGTGGGGAGAATATGTGTTAGGAGACTGTGAATACTTCTATAAATATGACTTGTATGGAAAGATAATAGAGCGAACTTTATATTGTGATGAAACCAATTATATAAATAAAGCAATTTACAATCAAGCAGGACTTATCGACACACTATTGTCTTATGATAGATTAGGAGTATATAATAAATCTGTTTATCGTTATGACATTAATGGTAATATTTTGAAAGAAATTTGGTACGATAGAGTATTTGAATCTGGAAATTCAATTCAGTATAAGGAACGGTTCTGTGAGAATTATCGGTATGATATTTATGGAAATGAAGTATTTTATTCAAGAGTTACCGAACATTCTGAGATTGCAAAAATCATAAAAAAATACACATATGATGATTCGGGAAATGTCTTAAAAATTGAAAGTTATGGTGGGATTAATTCTTTAGACACTATAAGTCCAAGTGTTATTTATATATATGATTATGAATGACAGCCGATAACATGCTTTCACCTTACATTTGGGCGTTTTGGCGGTCTGACTAAGTTTTAGTATCTTCGGGTTTAATTTATCGATCTGACAGCAAAAGTGCTGTAACCCAAGGTGCTCACCCGCCCAAAGCTTAAGCCAGAACTGTTATAAAAACATGGTTATCATTGCGCCAGGTTGAAAAGAATTAAATAAAATTGTATTTTTGTATAAAAAGAAGTTATGAATATTCAGGCAGAAAAAATAGAATTGATGAAACTGATACTTGAGACTGATAATCCAAGTATTCTAAGTTCGATAAAGAAAATCTTAAAGAGAGAGTCAAAGAAAGATTTTTGGGATACTTTACCTCAATCTCAAAAGGACGAGATACTGAAAAGTATTGAAGAAATTGAAAATGGAGAGATAGTAGATTACGAAGATTTTATTAAGAAACATAAGTAATGAGTAGAAAGATTGTCCTTTCTAAACGTGCTTCCAAAAACTTAGAAAAGCTGCTTGAATATTTGGAAACTAAATGGTCAAAAAGAGTAAAGGACAATTTTATTAAGAAACTTGACAGGTCATTACAAATTCTGAAAGAGAAACCAGAAAGTTCTCCAAAATCTGACATTGTAAAAGGATTATGCAAGTGTGTTGGAAACAAGCAACTGTTTTTTACAAGTTTGATAGTAAGAATTTGTATATTGTTACAATCTTTGACACACGACAGAATCCTGACAAGCTGAATAAAGAAGTTAAATAACAACCACGTTTTATAACAGCATTTCAAACTTAAGCCGGGCGTTTGGTGATTTTGTGACAAAGTTTTATGTTCGCGTTGGTTCTGTTCGGATGATGATGAAACGGGGCTATCGGGAGAAACACGGCGGCGATCCCGCACATAATGCTACTCGCGGTTATAATGTTTGAGAAACCATGGCAGACTGGTTAAATCTTTTAAAATACGATCCTATAGAACCCTTACTTAAGAGTAGTGATTTAGCAATACAATATTTTGTTAAGAGAGACCTACTTCAATTAAATGAAGGCAGCATAGAGGAAATCTGGGTGCTCAACGAACCACAATCAAAATTGAAAAAACAAACAAATGATGGTTTTTGGAAGTCAAACACGAGGAATAGAATTAAAGCACCTGCCGTCAACTATGATTTATTTGAAACATTCAAAGCTTTTTCCATTCTAATTGATAAATACGAATTCAACATATCAAATATCCAAATAGAAAAAGCTGCTGAGTATTTATTCTCCTGTCAAACAAACGAAGGCGATATAAGAGGAATTATCGGGGAACAATACGCGCCATATTACACAGGCTTAATCATGTCTTTATTAATCAAAGCGGGCTATGAAAATGATATCCGAATAAAAAAGGGATTTAATTGGTTATTAAAGATGCGACAAAATGACGGTGGTTGGGTAATTGGCAGCCCTGGTTGCTATGGCGACTATTCGAAAGATGATATACACCAATTAACGACTCATTATATTGGCACAAAAAGGGATTTTGATTTTTCTAAGCCATTTACACATAGTGGTACAGGAATGGTACTAAGAGCTTTTGCTGTGCATCCAAATTATCGTAAAACAGAGGAATCATTAATTGCCTCAAACCTGATTAAACAGAATTTTTTTCTTAAGGATAATTCGTCTTCGTATCAACACCCAGATAATTGGATCAATTTTAAATATCCTTTTTTCTGGACAGATTTGATATCTGTTCTGGATTCGCTGTCGTTGATCGGGATCTCTAAAGATGATAAAGATATAAGAAACGCTTTAAACTGGTTAATAAACAATCAATTGGAATCTGGATTATGAGATAATTCATACTCAAAGATTCATAAGAATCATAAGAATGACAGAACCTTTGAAGTGCAGCTTTGGATAAGTCTCGCTATATGTAGAATATTTAAAAGATTTTATACATGCAATTAAAACACTATGTACAACACGTGTTACTATATCTCCCAAACGATAGGGTAAACAAAGACCGTTATAAATAAGCTGCTAAAAATTCTGAAAATTGACCAATTCTGCTCTTTTTATTTAGTGCAAAATTGTATAGTCTTTTGACAGGTTTAATACTTCAGAAAGGTAATTTGCTTTCTGACAACGAAAGTGTTATTTCTATTCGTAGCGGTTTGACGCTACTTTTTTTCGAGAATGGTTTATCGGTTTGACAGTTAAAAAATAACATTCCAACGCACTTTGCAGCCTGACGGCTGTATTTGTGATTTTGATAACTCACATTAAAAGTGTTGATTGCTCTATTTTAATCATTTTGCCAAGATGAATTGAATTTAATGAACTATGGGTTTGATTAAAAATACTTCAGTTTCAAATATATTTTTTATGGGTTACATTGGTGCAGGAAAAATAGTGATGGATAAAATTACAAATAAACCAGTATTGACTTTCAATCCATACTGGTTTATTTTACAGTTATATGTAACATCCTGATTGATAAAGATCACATCTTATTGGGATAAATTAGTTATCCCGATTTGCGTAACACTATCTAAATGGTTGTTTCATAATGATAGTTTTAAAAATTAGTAATTCAATTTACTAACGTGGTTCATCCCATCCACCTTTATTTAAATGACAAAAGCCTAGCCAACAATCTTGACCACTAGGACAATCTGCATCTGAAGTACAAGGTGTTCCTGGTCCTCCTCCTTTTAAAACTTGTTGTTCTTTTTTGCCAAGTACCTTAGCACCGTTTAATTTTTTAAGTTTTCTCATATTGAATAAATTTAAGATTAAAATAATCCTGAACTTAAGCCGTCAGGATTCGGCGTTTAATTTGTTTTTTAGTTTTATTATGTTAGCTCCGGAGTTAGTTCTGAAAGCTTTTCTAACTCTTTATCAACAATATCATCAATAAAATTAATTAAGTCGCTTCGATTGTATTCATTAGGAAATGATTTACCATTTAATAGTATTTCAGGGGTAAAATTTATATTGTTTTGCATACACCAGTCATTTTGTTTAACTAATTGTTCAAAATAAATAGCACCCTCCTGTGTTTCCAATTTTTCTAACCATTTTACCAAATCATTTCCCATATAAATATCATGAAGGGATTTTATAAAGCTTTCTTCTTCCTGTGTATGGTAAATATTTAATAAACTCAATGCGACTCTTGTATCAATGGCTGTTTTATCTTTCACGTTTACATTAAAACGAATATCAACCTGAACATTTTCATTGTTTTTTAACAAGATTTCTTCCAAAACTCTATGTGCTTCTTTGCAATGTCCACATAATGGATTTGTAACTATGGTTATTTTAAGCAGTGCAGTTTTACTTTTATTACCAAGTAAAATCCCATTTGTGCCTTTAATTGCTGTATTTTTACTAATCCTTTGGTTTAGTAGAGAGTTAAATAAATTGTAGTTATTCTTAAACTGATGGTGTTCAACTTTTAGTTGGTAATATTCAGATTGCAATTTTAACTTTGAAAAAATAAAAAACCACAAAGCAGCAACTGCTATAAAACTTTGAACAACCACAATGCTACTATTAAAATCTTCAGATATATTAAAGTATGGTTTAGTCGCAGTAAAAATACATAGAGCTTGTAACCACAGTACTAAAACAATACTTAAACAAAGCGGACACCATTTTTTTACTACAAAATATTGATATGATACGGAATATAAAGTAAATGGTATAGCCAATAAAGAAAGTGCAATAATTAATGTATAATTTGAATTAGCAACATAAGGGAGCATTACCGAAGATAAAATCACTGATGCAAAATAAATAACACCGACATCGCTAAACTTAATACCGCCCAAAAGTTTCCCTGCTTTTGAATTCAACACATCATTGCAACTTGTTTTTTCATTGTTACCTGAACAAAACTTGTCCAATATCCTTGATTTTCTTCCCAATTCATGTTGCACAATCAATATACTAATTACTAAACCAATTATGGAAAGAAAGAAATGTAATATTTGAAAAAGACTGGGTTGTAAAATGAAAAATAAAGTCAAAAAGCCTAAAATTGAAATATAAGTAAAGGCTTTTTTTATTATATTCTTATCCTTTTTTGCAGGTTTTATATCATCATTTTTTTCAACAGCGACTATAATTCCAGACCAAATCTCAAGAAACTCTGTACGCGAAATATGCTCTTTATTCTTTTTATTATAAATTAATTCAATACCCTCGTAGTACTTGATTGCTAATACAAAATGTTCTTCTTGTTTTTTAGTGATATAAGCAATAAAAGAATCTGGTAACTCGGATAAAGTTTCAATACCTCTGGGAACTTTAATAGCCAGATTTTCAATGTTAAAATGATTTAAAACACCAGTAATTGCATGTAAACTCGGATAAGATGGATGACTCTCAAACTGGAACTCTAGCTCTTTTTTATCTATTTCTATATTATTAAAGAGCAAGAATTTTGATAAGACATAACTTGTAACGTCTTTCATTATAATAATAGGTTAATTAGTAATTTATTCTCAAATTCACTTTTAAAATTAGATTTTTTTTATTTAAAACAAATAATTTATAAGAAAAAAGTAAAAACAAGTTCATAGTTGTTCTGTAAATATGTATTAATGGAAGCTTGAATCTTAGCTAAGATTATTTGGTACTTTTTAATTAGTGCGAGCTTATTTTAACCTAACAGCTAAAGCTTATTCAGTGCAAAAGAGTTGGGTTTGTCAATTAGATAATAACGTTTTACTTATAAGTAAACTAATTTTACAAAAAAACAACGTTTAGCAAGAAGAAAACTTAGTTAAGTCTTATTATATGAAAGTTACAGTCGTGTCTTTAATTTATCCAGATCCAACACACGGTCCAATTGTATAAGTACTTGTATTACCACCCATTTTGTCGAAAAAAATAGTTAGTGTAAACTTGATTTTGTCATATGTTGTACATATATTTGTACATAATAATGTACTAAAATTAAAAAGTTATGCTTACAACGACAATTTCAAGTTTCAGAAAAGATATTAAAAAGTATCTTGACAGAGTTACAGAGAACTTTGAGACTTTGATAATTAATCGTGGAAAAGATAATGGTGTTGTGATTATGTCTTTAGACGAATATAATTCATTATCTGCAACACAACATGAGTTATCATCAAAATTGAATGAGAAAAGATTGGACTCTGCAATCGAGAAATTAAAAAAAGGTTCATCGTTTGAAAAAGAAATCATTGAATAATGAAGTATGTATTTGTAGATGAATCTTGGGAAGATTATTTATACTGGCAAAAAACTGATAAGAAAATGCTTAAAAGGATAAATAATTTATTAAAAGAAATTTCTCGTACACCCTTTGATGGAATAGGCAAACCCGAAGCTTTGAAATATAAATATAAAGGGTTTTGGTCTCGAAGAATTGATGGAGAACATCGATTGATATACAAAGTTAATGAAGATGAAATATTAATTGCAAAATGTAGATTTCACTACGATTAAGCAAGAAAACGGGTGGTAATAGGGCGTCATAAAGTATACAGGTGTTTACTCACCATTCGGCTTATAAGAACACTTCGCTTCAAACCCTCGAGACCTTTAACGGTCAGGCTGCTTACAACTAATTAAGTTGATAGAAAGAAAAGTGGCATAATACAAGAGCAGCGTGCCTTAATGTTTGAGTTATGTAACTTAATGGATGAGAAATGAGCCTTAATAGAAAAACATCGTGCCGAAATTCAAGAGAAGCCTCCCGCAACGGAAAATCATCGTGCCTTAATGCAAAAGTAACGCGCCGCAACGCAAGGGAAGCCATCCGCAATAGAAAAAGAATTGTTTTCAATTCATATATGTTTAACTTAAATGTGTTACTGACATAGGGTTGTCACTGATATATTTAAATTTGCAGAAAAAGAGAATATGAAAACATCAATAGACTTGGAAAAAATTCCCAAAGGAGGTAGAATAGGTCGATTTGCTAAAATAGTAAAAAGCAAAACTACCGAAGATTCTTACATAAGAATAATGGAAAAATCAGATGAATATGATAAATATAAACCTGAAAAAAAAGCCCTTTGGTGGAACAATGCGATTAAAAGACTTGAAAATGAGCTTGGCTCGGAAAAAGCCATAGAAGTAATGAGAACATGCGGGAGTAAGTGTTGTGGACAAGGACAAAGAAAAACCGCAGAACGGCTCATGGATGAATCTTCTTCAATTGAGGATTTTCTTGAAAAGTTAAGTAAATATGAAGTTAAAGACGGAGAACTTGAATATAAGCTGACAAATAACAATACGATTATTGGTAAGCATAATAGATGCTTTTGCGGTCAGGTGAAAAAATCAAAAGAACTCTTTAAAAACAGTACATATTGTCAATGTTCCGTGGAGTTTAACAAACAGTTTTTTCGAGCTGCCTTTAAAAAACCTGTTGAAGTAGAATTAAAACAATCAATCTTAAACGGTGGAGATTATTGTGAGTTTGAAATTAAAATAATCGAGTGAGAAAATTATGCCCTACGAGAGACTGTTAAATAAGTGTTGTGTTCCAACAACTAAGGACATCATTGAAAGTATTGGTGTAAAATATCCTCTTTGGTCGGAGTTACATACTTTTATAACCGACAATTATAATTTCGATCAAGAGCTTGCTTTTTTCTCTAAGAATTATGGATGGACAGTACGCTACAGGAAAAATAAAAAAACTTTGGTTTCTTGCTTTCCTGAAAATGGAGCTTTTTCGGTCTTATTGGTTCTTGGACAAAAAGAAGCAGATAGGGTAAATCAAATACGAAAGGAATTAAATAAAAACTTTTTGTCAGTATTTGATAAGACAGAGCAGTTGCGAGATGGCAGATGGATGTGGATAAGAATACATCATCGGGAGGATTTGGTAAGTTTGAAAAAAGTAATTCAAATAAAAAGGCGAATTAAAAAACATTAAATTACAAGGCGTTACAATGTATCGTATATAATGACAGGTATACTAAAAAATATTATAATTTTAGGGTTCGTGAAGTGCTATCTTGGTTTAATAGCAAGAAAACCTGAAACATACCACGATGTATACACCAAACATTGATAATTTAAAATTACCGAATATGAAACTTGGATTATATCAAATAGATGCATTTACAGATAAATTATTTGGTGGAAACCCTGCATGTGTTGTTCCTTTGGACAATTGGCTACCTGATGACTTGCTTTTAAAAATCGCTAAGGAAAATGCAGTAGCCGAAACCGCTTTTTTTGTTTACAAAGGCGACAAAATACATTTACGGTGGTTTACACCGGAAATTGAAATGGATTTGTGTGGACACGCAACTCTTGCTACTGCTCACTGTTTAAAAACAATTCTGAACTATCCGAAAGACAAAATTATATTTGAAACTATGAGTGGCAATTTAACTGTTTTTGCAGAAAATGATATTTATTATTTAGACTTCCCTTCCAGAATGCCAATAACCTCCGAATTACCTGAAACAATAAGAAAATCATTAAATATTGAGCCAAAAGAGGTTCTTAAATCAAGAGATTATGTATTGATTTATGAAACAGAAGAAGAAATAGTAAATATCAAAATTGACAGGCAAATGTTTGACCAGATAAATCTTGATCCGGGTGGTGTGGTTATAACAGCAAAAGGAAATAACTGCGATTTTGTATCCAGGTTTTTCACGCCACAGGCATCCATTTTAGAAGATCCTGTAACCGGATCAGCACATTGTTCTTTAATTCCATTTTGGTCATTAAGGCTTGAAAAGAAAGAATTAACGGCAATGCAAATTTCCGACAGAACCGGAAAATTATATTGCCGGGATAACGGGGACAGAGTAATTATAGGTGGAGAAGCTAAAACTTATTTAATTGGAAATATTTGGGTGTAATAACTATTGCTAACACGTGTTGTTATGTGCATTGTAGTTCAAATAGTTCAGATTTTGTGTGACTTCTTCATTTTTCAGCTCTTAAATACAAAAGAAAATTCAGTCATACCTTTACTAAAAAGATCTCCCAAAAGATTAACTTTCACCATAAAGTTTCATGAAATTATAATATTTTGAACAACAGATTTTTATGGTCCTTAAGGTCTTTGTGTTCCTGCCTACAGGTCTAATCTGTCTGTCGGATTTATCCGCCGTAGGCATGACAGGCAGGCAATGAAACAAGGCGGAGCTGAGCGTAACGACCTCATGAGCCATAGGCGATTAACTAAGCGAAGCGGTCTCTTGAGACGTAGTCGAAAAAACCCGTACGATAGCATACTTGCAGACCGATATAATTAATGTTTTTTAAAAGTTCAAATATTAATTATCTTCGTAAAAAAAGAGTTTATGCGAGTAACTGATATAAAATATTTTGAAGATTTTAAGGCTGTAATAGGAAAGGACATATTTGAGCTTGTTGAAAACTATAAATTTAAAGAGAGTTCAATTGACTTAAAATATCGTATTAAAATTTCAGCTGTTTTTTCATCAAATATTGAAGGTAATTCAATTGACATTAACTCTTATATGAATTCTATTGCTGCTAAAGAAAAGTTTAAACCGGGAAAGGAAATTGAAGAAATAAACGATTTGACTGATGCCTACGAATTCGCAATTAAAAATATATTAAATGAGTCTAATTTCCTGAAAGCACACAGACTATTAAGTGCAAATATACTAATTCCTGAAAAGCAAGGTTTATACCGAAATGACAGGATGGGAGTGTTCGATAATACCGGTCTTGTTTATTTTGCAATTGAGCCTGAAAAAGTAGAATCTGAAATGAAACTTTTCTTTAGTGACATTTCTGAATTAATTGAAAAAGAAATGGAAATTGACCAAGTATTTTATCATGCTTCGTTGATACATTTGAAATTTGTTCACATTCACCCTTTCTGGGATGGAAATGGAAGAATGGCAAGATTGATTGAAAAATGGTTTTTATGTATAAAGTTGGGAGAAAAGTTTTGGAAACTTAATTCAGAAAAGTATTATAAAGATAATTTGAATGCTTATTATTCAAGTATAAAGCTTGGTGACGATTATTATAATTTGAATTATGATAATTGTTTGAATTTTTTGAAAATGCTTCCTAATAGCTTAAAAGAATAAAAAAACACAATTTATAACGGCATTTCACAGTACATGCGGGTTTTTTGGCGGTTTGATGACAAAAGTATATTCGTGTTGGTCTTGTGTTGGTTGACAACGAAATAGGGTTAGATCCGGTACTGATTCATACGCTAAGACCATTACACACAAAAAATTTTTGAAAAATGACAGCAATAAATGTTATACGGGAACTTTTAGAATTCTTTTGGGAATTTTAATAAAACATGGAAAATTTAATTGCTGGTTATAATACAATTGCCAAGGGTTCGTCAAGTAAAAATATTAACAAACAACATAAATTAATTAAAAATGAAAAAATATTTTTTTATCATCTTGTTTCAAGTAAATTTAATTTTTGTAGCTTATGCTCAATGGACCGGGACAAATCCTATCTACACTAATTCAAATATTGGTATTGGTCTCACGGCGCCAAAAGAAAAACTTGATGTAAATGGTAGAATAAAAGCTGCAAAAGGAGTCTATGTGACAGGTGTTAGTAATCCATCAGCATGGGATGCCAATGCAGTTGATATAAGTATTAATGGTAGTGATGGATATTTACGCTCTAGAGACTGGACAGCAAATCAATGGCTTCCACTTTATATACAGGCTAGTAAATACATCTTTAATGATGGAAATGTTGGAATTGGAACAACTAATCCATATAGGAAACTACATGTATATAGTACTGCCAGTCCAACAAAATATTATGATGGAGAAGTAATTATTGGAGGTTATTTGGGAACTAGCGATGATATGGCATTAGTATTGGGAACGCACAGAAATAATTCAGTATCTACATTACAATCCTGGAAAGGTGGTTATGGAGGGTATAGCTTATCATTAAATCCTATGGGTGGAAACGTTGGAATTGGTAAAATCCCGACAGTTGAGTTAGATGTTCTTGGTTTTGCATCTTTTGCGAGGATTGCTTCACAGAATCAAAAGATAACAATTGAACAAACTGCTGAAGGAAATTTTATAAAATCATATTCCAGCGTGAAATCATTAATAATAAATGCTAATAGCGATAATAATTACGCAGGAAAAGATTTAGTTATAAATCATTTGCATAATGTAGGTATTGGAACAAGTGAAACCGGAACTCACAAACTAGCAGTAGATGGCACTATTGGAGCAAGAGAAATTATTGTAGAAACAGGTGCTTGGTCTGACTTTGTGCTCAACAAAGACTACGAGTTGAAAGACTTGGAAGAAGTTGAAAACTTTATTAAAGAGAATAAGCATTTACCTGATATTCCATCTGAAAAAGAAGTTTTGGAAAATGGAATTCAAGTTGGAGAAATGAACGCAAAACTTTTGCAGAAAATTGAAGAATTGACACTTTATATGATTGAAATGAATAAAAGGATGAAAAGTATAGAAGTGGAGAATATGGAACTAAAAGATGAAATTAAGGAATTAAAATCTGGACAATAGTTTATAAATTAAAATTTCCGATAAATATCTTCATTCATACTCTCAACAGTTTTTAATCTAACTTTTTTATCAATCAGATTTGTCGAACCAATTTAAAAAATCCCAGTCTGGTATGAAGCGGTTTTACTATGGAAAACTAAAAACATTTTTTAAATTTGGATTCATCAAATAAAGCTTACGTGCAAATTTGGCAAATCTTTATATTAATCTTTTGTGGTATATGTGTTTTTAATGCATTTATTTTTATTATATATAGCTTTATAGTTGACAGTCAACAAGCTTATAAATCTATTTTCATCCAATTTATCCTGATAGCTTTTATATTACAAATTACAGGCACAATGCCAATGTTATTTGAGTTGAACTATCCTTTTATTGTACACAATATGTATGTAGTTGGCATATTGGTTCAAGGACCCATAATGTATTTGTTTTTAAAGAAATCATTGTCTCCGCAGCTAAAAATATGGCCAAAACAGTTTATTATACATATATTACCTTATTTAATATTTAATATTCAAAAATTTAATTTTCCTGATATAGGAGTTAGAGAACGTATATTTCTAATATTAGCACCTATTCAAATTTTGGTATATACATTATTATGCATAAGGCTTTATCTTGATGTAAGAAGGTTATATTTAAACAAACAAAAGCAATATTATCTTTTATATCATCTATATCCCTTTTTTGCAATTTTGTGGATGGTATTTCCATTAGCAGGTTTAACAAAAGTTAATGATCTTGTTTACGAAAGTATATTTTATTCACTCTTTATATATTATCTGTTGTTTTTGAAAATAAAAGAACCAAAATTAGAAACAGATAAATATAAGTCCACTGGAATTAATAATTCACAATCCTTAGATATTTATAAAAAGGTAATTCAAGAAATAAAAGAAAATAAATACCACTTTGATCCTAATCTTACATTAACTCTATTGGCAAAAAAGGTATACGTTCCCGTAAATGTTTTATCTCAGGTTATCAATCAAAATGCTCATTCAAATTTTAGAGATTTTATAAATTCATTTCGAATTGAAGAAGCACAAATTCAGATAGATTTAAAGGTAAAAAAAGGATTTACTATTGCAAGTGTAGCTTATGATTGTGGATTTAATAGTTTATCTGCTTTTAATAGAGCCTTCAAGAAAGTTGCCGGGCAAACACCATCAGAGTACATTAAGTCAATGAATTAAACAACAGCTCTCGCCTGACCAAATTATACTGCGATAAGAGCAAAGGATACTTTGCAGATATTTATATTGATCAATTTCATTGATTTGTAGGTAATCAATTTTATAGACTTAAAAATAGTGTTGTGTTAAGTTTAACTACACTGAGCTAAAATTGAATCTTAACTAAAATCAATTTAATTAAAAATATGGATTATTCTTTAATGATTAATGGACTAGCCTTTACTTGCCCTTATAAAGAGGGATCAAGAAACTGTTCACGATGCAAGGTTAGAAAATTAAATAACTCTGAAGAAATGGTAGATTTTATAAATTCTTTGAATGGAACGAATAGTGCGATATTTATATAAAACATAAATATTACTTATTAAAGAAGAAACGTGAAATTAAAAATAGAATTATGAGGTTAAAACTAATCACTCTTACCTTAATAGCATTTATGAATCAATTCACGTATGCTTATGGACAAGAAATATTTAAAAAATATAGCTCAAAAGATACACTGGTAAGTAATATTGAAAACTTGATAAAGGAATTTGATAGCTTTATAAAAGAGAAAGGTGTAAATCCTCCATATGTTCCATCTTTTGAGATTAAAACAACTAATTCATTGATATATTGGGATAATTATAAAAAAGAAATCGTTTTACCGTTTTGGGACGAGTTATATCCTGAGCAAAAAGAGGTGTTTACTAATTGGCAGGGAGAAAATGCTGAACAATTTTTCACAGCCATGTTCAACTGGTTTTTTATACCACATGAATTAGGGCATTTCATTACATCCTTAAATTCAGATAATACGTTAAAGCCTTACAAAAGTGAATGGGTTGCAAACAAGTTTGCTGTTGCATTTTTAATTTCGCAGAAAGAAAATCATAGGAAAATTGAGTTTATCGAAAACAGTTTGGAAGAAGTGTTAAACCTGCTACCTGAAGTTGATTTGGGCGATATGACTGAAGAAGAATACTTTGATGCCAACTACGATGGATTAGGAGTAGATCCAAACGTATATGCATATTTTCAGTTTAAAATTATATTAGATATACTTAAAACTCGTGATGAAATTAAAATTCAAAATTATTTAAATAGCGTTAAATAAGCTTATCTATTAATCTCTTACTTCTTGTTTTTCATCTATATAAATTTGATTTTTCTGCAGCTTTACTAAAAACCAGATTTGTAATCCGGTTTTTTTTTATTTAGATAAATGTTTTGCAACAAAACAAGCTTTATTTCTTATTTGCTTTTTACAAAAATTGCCTTACATTTAATTTTCTATTAACTTAACTTATATTAACATGAAAATCCTTAAACTCTTTTTTATATTAGCGGTAGCATTTATTATTTCATGTTCTAATAATTCTACCACCGATTACAGCCTTGGTGAAATGGATAGTTATCAGGTTGAAGATGAAATAATGCCGGTTACAGAACAGGCAGTTGTTGGTGGACAAACGGAAATAACCAAGCAACAAGTAAATCATTTAAAGGATAAAAAAATAATTAAGGATGCCAACATTGGTCTTAAAGTTGATAATTATAATTCATACAGGCCAACACTTGATTCGTCTATTTATAAGTTAAACGGATATATCTCAAACGAAAATTTGGAGAAAAACGATTATAATATACAATGTCATGTTTCAATTCGATTACCAGCAGAGAATTTCGAAACTTTTTTATCATTTTTAGAAGAAGGGCCCGTTAAACTTTTATATAAAAATGTTTCTGCCCGTGATGTTACCGAAGAGTTTATCGATATCGAGGCAAGATTAAAAACCAAAAAAGAAGTTGAAAAAAGATATATTGAGTTACTTTCAAAAGCGAGAAACATTAAGGAAATACTAGAAGTAGAGGAAAAGTTGCGAATTATTCGTGAGGAGATTGAAGCCAGAGAGGGAAGGTTAAAATATTTGAAAAACCAGGTTGCATTTAGCTCGGTTCACTTGCAAATTACCCAGGACCTTGACTATAAATACGAGCCGATTAAAGAGAAAAGTTTCTTGCAAAGGCTTTGGAAATCTATTCACGGTGGTTGGAAGGGTTTTATTGCTTTCTTGCTTTTCCTGGTAAGAATATGGCCCGTTATCTTGATTGGTATTGTTACATTTTACTATATTCGTAGAGTAACTAGAAAAAAGAGTAAAAAATAAACTAAAATTTAAAAATATGGAATCAAACAGAAATCTTGGAAGAGCAATTGTAGGAATTGTTCTGATTTTAATAGGTATTGCATTTATCGGCCGAACATTTGATTTTTTTCCGCATAGAGTAACGCGTTTTGTATTTTCCTGGGAAATGATTTTAATTGTTTTAGGTATTATATTTATATCAACGCGTGAAAATAAAACCACAGGCTGGATATTACTCATAATTGGACTGGTATTCCTGGTACCCGACGCTTTTCATGTACCGTATCCTTTTAGAAGATTATTTTGGCCGGTTATTTTAATCGTTGTTGGATTGTTCATTATTTTCAGGGCGAGCGGAGCCAGAGGAATCCCGTCCGGTGGTACTAGTGTGGATTATTTAGACGATGTTGCCATTTTAGGAGGAGGTAACAAAGTTATTACATCTGAAAATTTTAAAGGAGGAAAAATAACAGCAATACTTGGTGGATCGAAAATTGATTTAACAAAAGCTAAATTGGCCCCTGGTCAAAATGTAATCGATATATTCTGTTTATTTGGCGGATCAGATATCATTATTCCGGAAAACTGGAATGTAAAAATAGATGTGGTTTCAATATTGGGTGGTTTTTCTGATAAAAGACATATTAAATCCGATGCAACCATGGACGTTGGAAAAGAAATAGTAATTAAAGGATTTGTGATGTTTGGTGGTGGAGATTTAAAAAGTTAATACGGATCTTAGATAAAAAAGAGAAGGTTGCAATTTTGCAACCTTCTTTGTTTTTATACTAATTAGTCGGTGTCATAATAATTTCAACAATATTACCTTGTGTAAGGTATTTTTCTGCCGCAGCTTTAACCTTATCAACAGTTAATGAGTTAACCATCTCGTAATATTTTTCATGATCCAGAACATTCTCATCATGTTTAAGGTTAAATACAATGGAGTTTAACCAGAAACTGTTCTCTTTCAATGCATTTTCTCGTCTTTTAATAAAGTTTTCTTTTGCTTTATTTAGGTCAACTTCAGACGGTCCATTCTTGATCATATCATCAATTTCTTTGTAAATTATGGCCTTTAATTTATCCGAATTTTCAGGCCCGCAATCGAAATTAATGTTCAATGCAAACTCTTCGGTTGGATATTCGGAAGTTGAAGCTCTTATCCCAACACCATACGTTCCACCTTCATCTTCCCGAACACTTTCCGTGTAACGAATATCTAAGATATGCTTGATTGCTTGCATCAAAATTCTGTTTTCGTGAGTATACTCAAAATCACCATTGAAATTGATGAAAATAGAGTTCTTTTTTACTTCCAATTCTTTTTCAATTACCTTGTGAACCTTACCTTCAGGATAATTAACTTCATTATCTTTCCAGTTTTCTTTCCTCTTTGTGGATGGAAGACTTCCCAGGTAAGTTTCAAAAAGTGGTTTCGTTTTCTCAATATCAATATTTCCGGTAAAAACAAAAGTAAAATCGCTGGCATCGGCAAACCTGTCAAGATATACTTCTTTGGATTTTTCGAATTTTATCTTTTGTAACTTTTCTACATTTTCAGGTAATGCTCTTGGATGTCTGTCTGCTAAAATATATTGAACAGAATCGCTAAATACGGCATTGGGATTAAGTGATTTATTCTGAAGAAAAGCCACTATTCTTGACATAAATGCATTGGTGGCAGCTTCATCAAATCTTGGATTCGTAAAGTATAAATAAATCAACTGCATAGCAGTTTTCAGGTCCTCAGGCGAACAATTACCACTAAATCCTTCATATAAATTATTAATGTATGGATTTACTTTTACTACCTTTCCGGTTAGCATTTTTTGTAACTCAATCAATGAAAAATCGGCAATACCACTTCTGTTTACAACGGTAGTTGCAAATTCGGCAGAAGGCAGGTCCTCATCGGAATATAATGAAGTACCTCCATTACTAAAAGCTGTAAAAATAATTTCGTCTTCTTTAAAATCAGTAGGTTTAACTACGATTTTAACATTGTTTGATAATGTAAATTCTGTAATTTCCAGGTTTTTGTTCAATGATGTTTCTGTAATTTTACCTCCCTTGGGTATATTGGCAATAAGTGGCTTGTTGCTCACTTTGTCAACATAAGGTTTAATACTGGCAGTTTTTACATTATTTAAAACTTCAAGAACCTTTTCTTCAGCAGGAATAATAATATCTTCTTTTTCAGGACCGGTAATTGTAATTACCATATTTTTGTTGGTAATCCATTTTTTCGATAATTCATTTACTTGCTCCAATGTAATTGCAGGAAGAACTTTTTTAGCTAATTCAAAAGTAAATTCACTACCCGGAGTGGGAGAGTTTCTTAAGAAATGAGAAGCATAAGTTCTCGCTAATCTTCTGTTCTGTTGTTGATCTTTCTCTTTAAAATTCTTCTCAAGCATTCGTAACATATCTGTTTTAGATCTTTCTAATTCGCCTTGCGTAAAACCATGTTGCTTTACTCTTTCATTTTCAATTAAAAGAGATTCTAAACCATATTCTACATCATTATTAGCATATGCGCCCAATGCATAAGAATCTTTGTTGCCAGCAAAACTTCCATAATAGTTATACGCAAAAATAAAAGGCGGATTTTCTTTCTGAACCAGTTCATTTAACCTTTCATTTAGCATATTGGTGTACAACCTTACGGCAAAATTATTTATGTAATAATGTATATCCTTATCTTCGGGCCTAATGTAATTATGTTTAAAATAAATATTTACTTCTGTATTCTGAGCTTCTTTATCTGTTGCAATAGCTATTAATGGTTCACTATTGTCAGGAACATCATATGTTATTCTTTCTTTTGGATTTTTATGCCTTGGGATATCTGCATAGAATTTTTGGATTTTAGTTTCTATTTGATCAACATCTATATCACCAACAACAATTATAGCTTGTAAATCTGTTCTGTACCAGTCTTTATAGAATTGTCTTAACGTATCATACGGGCAATGATCAATAACTTCAAGTTCACCGATAAGGTCACGTTCAGCATACTTGGAACCTTTGTACATAATTGGATCAGTAGCTGTTCTTAATCTCCAGTTTGCATCTTTTCTTGTTCGCCACTCTTCATGAATTACACCTCGCTCATTATCAATTTCTTCCTCAGTAAATAGAACATTATGCGACATGTCTTTTAGCGCGAGTAATGCAGTATCTATTATTCCTTCACGGGTAACAGGTGTCTCCATTAACATATACATGGTTTGTTCCAGTCCGGTTCCTGCATTAATATTCCTGCCGAATTCCATTCCTATGGTTTCAAAATAATTTAAAATACCTTTTCCGGGAAAGTTTTTTGTTCCATTAAAACACATATGTTCTACAAAGTGTGCTAATCCATCTTGCCCGTCTGTTTCCAAAATAGCTCCTGCATCAACAACTAAATAAAATTCAGCTCTGTTTTCGGGCTTCTCATTATGTTTGATATAATATGTTAATCCATTTTCCAGTTTCCCATAACGGACTGATGGATCAAGCGGAACATTTTTAATTTCCCGGGCATTAATTAATCCGGGTGTTAATAAACAAAGTGTTAATACAATTTTTAAAAAATTGCGTTTTGATTGTCTCATGCAAATAATAATTTAATAGGTTAATAAAAATTTAAAAACGCAAATAGTGCAGCCTTATTATTAATAAATATAAAAAATTGTGAAAGGTTGCCTTTGTCAAGCAACCTTTTCTTATACAATATTTTAATTATGTTTCTATACTTCTTCTCTTATATTATAAGCCATTAATGCATTTCCATGCCTAACGTATAAAACGCCATTTTTAATTACAGGGTGGGCGAAATGTTCTTTAGTCCCTTCAGTAATCCTGAATTTACTTATTACTTCAAAGTTTGGTTCAGGATTGATAAGGCTCATAAACCCACCTTGCTCTGCATAATAGTACAACAAACCATCTGCGTAAATTGTTACTCCGCGTTTTACATCAAGTGAATCAACAAATTCGCCTGTGCTGGCATCCAATACCTTCATCATTAATTTTTGTTGGCCTGAACCATATATTTTATCAGCAATTTTAATAAAACCACCCTGTATGTTATCAATATTCTTATTCCTCCATACTTCAGTTATTTTGCTTCCATCTTCAGAAAGTTTTAATTTAACTGTTCCATTACCATAGCTTGTAGCATATATATAGCCATCTTCATATAAGGGAGTGTTTCCTTTTATATCAACTAATGAATCCTCAAGTGACCATAGCATTTCACCTGTTTCAGTATCTAAACCAAACAATGAAAATTCAGAATACGTAACCAATAAGTTCCTGGTTGGTAAGTTTATTAGGAGAGGAGAACAGAAAGCCGGTTTTTCTGCATTTGCTTTACTTGCCCATATTTCTTTGCCTGTAAACCTATTTAAGGCTATTACATTTTTTTCCTTATTGCCAGGAGCGAAAAATAATTTATCACCTTCAACAAGTAGTGACTGAGTAAATCCAAAACGGGTTATAACTCCGGCATAATCATCGATCATGTTTACAGACCAAACTTTTTCTCCATTTTCAGCTTTAAAACAAACAACTTCACCCATTGGGGAACACACATAAATTAAATCATCAATAACTGTTGGTGTTGACCTGGAACCAGGGAAATTAACAACCCAAGAACTATCGTATTCAGATTCCCATAGTAAATTACCATTTAAATCAAGAGCAATTAAATGGCTTAAACTATCTTTTTCACCATTTACATAAATTTTATCGGAAGTAATGGCAGGAGAGCCATACCCATTGCCTATGCCTTCGTAAAGCCAGAGTTGCTCTGGGCCATCTTCAGGCCATTCTTTTAAAAGGTTCGTTTCATTATAAACTCCATCGCGGTTATCACCACGCCATTGGTTAACCTCAGTTTTCTTAGTACATGCACTAAAGAAAAGGATTACAATTGCAAATAATAAAGGTTTTCTCATGTTTATTTAAGTTTCTAATTTGTTGTAAGATAAACAAATTATATTATGGTTTAATTGCAAAGGTAATATTATTCGTTCCTTAATGATATAACCAGGTTTGATTTTAATGCGTTTCGTGCAGGAATATATATCCAAATAAGCCCATTTGCTATTACTATCAGGACTATAACTATAATAAAAAATCCAGGGATATTAAATGAGCTTGATAATAAAGATGGTAGAATTCCAATTAATGCTGAAAAAATTCCAATGCTTATTCCAAATACAAGCAAATAAATATTTTCCATAAGAATCAATTTGAAAATTCTTTTTCTTTTATACCCAATTGCCGAAAGCAATGCAATTTCATTTCTTCTTTCAATAATATTCCTTGTTAAAACAATTCCCAGCCCAAGCGTTCCAATAATAATTCCCAAACCTCCCAAAATCATGAATACAGTTAGATAAGTGTTTGTAACTGAATAGAATTGTGATAACCTTTCTGAAGTAGAAGTAAGGTTAATACCAAAATTTCTTAATAAAGAATTTAGCAAATCAGCAATTTCACTTTGATTTTCTGTTTTGCTATCAATTAACATAATATTAGCACCACTTACTGATGGGAAATGTTTATTGAAATGCTTATCCGAAATTAATAGGTTGCCTTGAAAGATTGAGGCGTTTAAGCCACCAATTAATACTATTTTTAGTTCCTCTCCCTTTTCATTTAAATAAATTAGCGTATCACCAACTTCTTTAATTAAACCCCAGGTAATAACAGTTTGGTCAGCATAAGCAGGTATAATATTATTGCCATAAGTTTTGTTTAGTTCTAGCCACGGATTTTCACTATCTAATTGATCCAATAATTTTGCAAACGAAAATGAACCTCTGTTGTTAAGCTCTTCCTCATTGATACCTAAAATTTGTGGTTTTTGTATTTGGTTTAAGTTTAAACAGCTAGCATCGTCGCCATCCAGCAAATGCATTTGGAAAAAACTTGCATGATTCAACACGTCATCATCTAAGCCAATTTTTTCTTTACCATATTCAGTATTTAAATTATAAAGTATTGGGAGTGTTGTTTCTGCCCAGTATAAATATCCTCCCGTGCCAGAATTTCTATTATTCTCTGTTCCATAAAAAGTTTTACGGTTGGCTCCTGTAATAATAACAGTAAATGTGCCAAGTGCCAACAAAGCAATAATTGCGATACTTCTTCCTTTATTTCTCGACGCATTTATAAATGCCAGTTGTTTTAAGGCAAAAGCTTTTTTACCAGAACTTGTTTTATTTAAAGTTGCAGCAAATAAAAGGGTAGAAGCTACAATAAAAATTCCTCCGGCAGATAGAAATAATCCTGCATTTTGATCCACTGAAGTATATAGAGAATAAGATACAATAAATATTATCAATAAAAAGCAAAATCCTGAAATTATTCTATATAGCTTTGTCCGGTTTTTGTTAGAATCGTAATTAATTGAACTACTTTTTCTAATTAATCCAATTATAGGATACTTTAATTTTTTTCTGGTGACAAAATAAATAGTTATAAAGGCTATTAAGATTCCTGATATAGCCCCAATAATAAGAGTTTTAGGTAAAATGTAAACATGAAGCATATTAGTCCGGACAATGTCATGCCAAACCGAATTAAGTGCAAACATTATGGCTTGGTTGTACAATATACCTACAACTGCTCCCAAAATTCCTCCTATTACGATTGAAATAGCATTTTCGAAAAACCTAAGCTTGAAAATCTGGTTACGTTTAAATCCTAATCCGGATAAAACGCCTGTTTCTGTTGAGCGCGATTCTATATTTAATGAATACAATAATAATGTCAATAAAACTCCGGATGCAATTACAAAAAAGCTCAAACTAAGGAATAATTCTCCAAAATCAACACCGTTTGATGCGGCTCTGTGGCCTTCATCACGAACAGAAATAAAGTTTAGTTTAATATCAGTTGGGCTTATTTTCTCCAGGATTTCATTTTCCAGGGAGTTTTTATCAATACTCTCTTTATTAAATCTTAATGAAGTGTAATTACCATATTTATTAGACCACAACTCAATACCTTTTTCAATTGAGATAAAGGCTTTTGGAGTTCCTTTATAGTCATCCCAATAAACTTCATCTTTATCTCTGATCCTATCAAGGTCAATTGGAATGCCTGCTTCCCATTCGCTACAACTTCCAGCATCGGCAAGCCCGGGAAATAATGGCATTAATGTGTTATTAGAAAATTCTCCTTGTACCGGAATAATATCTTTAATGATAAATTTGGACTTTTTTTCTTCTAAAGTTTTTAGAGGGCCAATAACAAAATACTCAAGCTCCAAACTGTCACCTATTGTAATGCCAAGGTCTTTTTGTAACCAATCGTTTATAATTATTTCATTTTTGTTTAGGCTTTGAGGCAGCAATTCATTAGAAGCAGCAGTTACAAAAGAGTAGGGGGTTTCCTTTTGATTATAACTTAAGGTATTTACTAAATAAGTTAGAATTGTATTATTTGGAATATCTAAAGAATTGATTGAATTAGATAATGCTTCATCAATAAAAATTCTATCCGAAAGTATTTCAAAATGGCTTTCCAGTTCTCTTATTACTAAATTGGCATCTGCTATTTTAAATATTTTTTTAAATGAGCTATTAAGCTCTGTAAGGCTTATATTTTTACTTTCATCACTTATCAATATAATATTTGCTAATCCTTCCAATTCAAGCTTATCTGTTAAATATTTGCCATTTATAAAGATATTGAAAGGTGCAGTTTGAATATTTTTTAAGCCAAACCTGCCTAATTGTGAATCATCAATTATATTTTTAACAACAACCCTAAACGATGATGAAGGGGTTTCCTCTTTATTAAAAGGAGTATTTAAAGGAATTACGCTTGATTTTTCAATTCGCAGCAATATCTCATCATTTACTTTTAGGTTTAGCCGTTGAGCCAGGTTTTTACTAATATAAACTTCATTATTATTTAAACCTTGAATATTTATATTAGAAAGTTCCCAAAAGCTTTTATCGATACCGTAAATATCCGTTTTATTATTTCTGAGCCCTAGTTCCGAATTTATTGCAATTCCTTTGGTTTGTAATAGGGCAGATGCTTTTATGCCTAAATCATCTGATATTTCATCAGCCAGTGCGTTCCTGACAAACCGCTCACCCGTTTGAAGTGCAAACCGGGTATTGCCCAACCTCGTATCAACTATTTGTTTTAAGCTAAATTTTATAGAATCTCCAACAATTAAAGCTCCTGTAAGTACTGCTGTACTTATTAGAGTGCCCGCAAAAACAGAAAGATGCTGCTTTTTGAAATGAATTAAACTTTTTAGGATGTATTTAAATATTGACATATACTATTTATAAACTTTGCGCCTTTGTGCCTTTACGGTAAAATTAAAAACAAACCGCAAAGTCGCAGAGCCGCAAAGATTTCGGATTTAATTATTATTCATTCCAACTAATTTTCCGTGGTTGAGTTTATACATCTTATTCATTTTTTTTGCTAATTCCATTGAATGTGTAACTACTATCATTGCAACATTTTGCTCTTTATTAATTTTTGATAATAACTCACCCAATTGTTCAGCAGAATCTTCATCTAATGAGCCAGTCGGTTCATCTGCTAATATTAAACCAGGTTGGTTTATGAGTGCTCTAACAACAGTAGCACGTTGGCATTCGCCTCCTGACAGTTGTGAAGGGTATTGCTTTATTTTATCATGTAGGTTAACACTTTCAAGTAACTCTTTTGCTCTTTCCAGGCCAGCTTTATCATTGTTACTATTTGAAGCAATGGTAGGCAATAAAACGTTTTCCAATAAAGTAAGCTGAGGAAGTAAATGATGCATCTGAAAAATGAAACCAATATGTTGATTCCTAATTTCGGCTAGTTGCGATTCCGAGTAATTCAGAATATTTTTATCATTAAGCTTAACCATCCCTGAAGTAGGCATATCCAAGGTTCCCAAGATATTTAAAAGGGTACTTTTGCCAGAGCCGGAAGGGCCAATTACAGATAAGGATTCGCCAGAATCAACTTTTAATGAGATTTCATTTAGAACTTCTCTTTTTTTTAATGAACCTGGTTTTTCGTATGATTTGCTTACCTTTTCTAATCCAATGATCATATTACTTGTTATTTGAAATTACTTGCTCGTAAATGGAAAGCATTTGTTGTGTAGTAATATCTGCATTGTATATAGTTTCTACTGCTTTTCTCCCATTCTTGCTATATTCTTTCAGTTTATCATTATCAAGCAGGGTTTCAGCAAATTTAGAAGCTAACGCAGCAGGGGTATTTGGGCTGAATATATCACCACCTTTGGTTTTTTCTACAATTTCGGGAAATGCTGCCAAATCAGGTTGGACAATTGGCACGCCACATGCTAATGCTTCTAACTGGTATAACCCAAATGCTTCGCCATTAAGAACAGGAACCGATAATACAGATATTTTTTCAAAGAAACTGCTTAGTTTTTCTGTCCTAAAATCATTGATAAATTCTATATCATTCTCAAAGCCATTTTTTGATAGTTTTTTCATCTGAGCTTTTAAGAATTTATCATCATCGTTGGTTTTTCCGCCTGTTGCCTTTAATAGTACATTTTCGAACCCTTCTTTTTTCTTCAATTCAATAAAGGCATCAATTAATAGTTCAAATCCGTTAGCTTTATTCATCCGCGATAAGTATCCAATAACCGGTGGATTTTTTATTGGGCTTGAGTATTGGTAAACACCAGGGTCAACACCTATGGGAACAATGTGCAGCTTTTCATCCGGGATACACATATTATCTTTCATTTTATCCGCAAAAAATTTACTCACCGAAACAAAAGCATCTATATCCAAACCTTTTTCACACATTAACCCCCAAAGTTTGGCGCGGTAATCATCACTCATGGCATCAATCCATACATCTTCATCTTGCAACGAACATATTACCGGAATATTTAATTCTTTTCTAATCTGGCCTGCAAGCCCCATTAATAATGCGTTTGATAAATGAACTATATCTGGCTTTTCATGGTTTTTCAAATAGTCAATTAACCTGTCCAGTTCATCTTTCTGATTCCCTTCAGCACCTTTGAGCATTGAAATGGTCATTTCTTCTAAACCTTTAGCCCTTGTAGTTTCGGATTTTTTAGCAGCATACCTAAGAATTGCAGGCGAATTGAAGAATTTATGAAGCCACTCGGGCATTTTTCTTAAAAACCTGAAATTTTGTTCGAAATAGATATTTACAGCTCCGTAAAATACTGGCAAACCATCTTTATCATAATTATTGATGGTGCTAAGAGGCATATATAATGGCAATGTGTAAGCTTCATGCCCGGTCTTTTTTAGAGACCTTGTGAAAGCACTGTCACGAAGGCAATTACCACAATAAAATGTTCCTCCGAACCCAGGTACAATGTTTATTATTTTCATATTCTTAGCTTATCTTTGCGTCTTTGTGCCTCCGCAGTGAAACAGTTGAACCGCAGAGCCGCTAAGGCGCTAATTTTATAAATTATTTTAAACCAAAAGTATAAACCCGCCCGTCACCGGCACCAACTACAATTAAATTATTAATAACAGCTGGAGAACTGATAATTGGGCTTCCTATTTCATAAGACCAAATTTTGTCTCCATTGTTTATATTTAATATGTATAAATTTCCGTCATTTGAACCAATAAGCACTTTATTTCCAACTATAACTGGAGAACTTTCTACCTTATTTAATGTTTTAAATTTCCAAAGTACCTCTCCCGTTGTTTTATCGAAACAATAAACATTACGGTCTTGAGAACCAATAATTACTTTATTTTTTGAAATAGCAGGAGAACCCAAAAAAGGGCCCGCGCCATTGTATTTCCAGTTTATTTTTTTATCTACCAGGCTAGCTCCATAAAATACACCATCGTAATTACCAAAAAATGCATTATTGCCATCTAATGCTGCCGAAGAAGCTATATAAGTCCCAATATCAATCTTATCTTGTGATTTCCCGGTAATAACATTTACCTGGTGCAAAAAACCATCACATCCGCCAAATACAGCTACCTTGCCATTAGTTGCCGGAGCACCATTTATATAGTTGTCTGCCTCATATTTCCATACCAGGTTTCCTGTTTTTGCATCGACACAGTGCATGTAAAAATCATAACTACCTGTAATTATTCTTTTAGATTTTTTATCGGCAGAATATACCCATCCTGCAGAGCCGGAAATTTGGTTATCTGCTTTATATTTCCATTTCAGTTCACCACTATTAGCATCCAGAGCAAATAATATTCCTTCCAAGGAACCAATATAAGCTACATTATCGAGAATTAAGGGGGCTGCTTCCAATGAAGTTCCTGCATTAAATTTCCAGTTTAATTCACCTTTCAGGTTTAAAGAATATATGTAGCCATCATTAGAGCCTATGAAAATATTGCCATTACAAATTACTGCAGATGATTTAATTATATCTTCTGTTTGATATGTCCATAGCAATTTAGGCGATGTTGGGATTTGTGCATTTGTTTTACCCTGCAAAGGCTGGTTACCTCTAAAATTAGGCCAGCAATCTATATTCTGAGCACTTATCATAGTAGTTTTAAATGCAACAATTAAAAATATATGAAAAATCTTTTTGGTCATCATACGACATTATTTAAACTTGGCGTCTTTGCATCTTCGCGGTGAAATAGAGGAACCGCAGAGTCGCTAGGGCGCTAAGGTTTATTTTATAAATTAAGTTTATAATACTTTTATAATTTACATTATTCTCCTTCTTTAAATGATAAAGCACCTGTAGGGCATTCTTTTACACACTTTTCGGCGACTATAGTTAATGCCTCGCTTAACTGTTTGTTAAACGGAATATCAACTTTAACATTAAACCCTCTTCCAATATAAGTTAGACCTGTTAATTCTTTTTCATTTGATGCAATCTCAATGCATAGCCCGCATTTGATACATTTCTCAGGTTCAAAAACAACATTGTTATGATGTAAATACTTTTTAATTTCTTTCCTGGTTCCAAATGAGTATTTCTTTTGGTTTGCGCCATATTCATCCGCGTAAATTCTTAATTTACATGAGTTTGGTTTTCTGCAATCACAGCGTAAACACCTTTTAGCTTCCACTAAGGCTTCATCATTTAAGAAACCTTTGAGTTTTCCTTCTTTTGGCTCTAACCTGTTTGCAAGAATCGATTCCTTTTGATATTCTACTATTTCATTATCAGTTAATTTACTAAACCTGGAGTTAAACAGTTTTTTGGTTTCTTTTGGGCCTTCACCTTTTAAGAAAGAATTTACAGAATATGCAGCTTCTTTTCCTTGAGCCAATGCTCTTATTGCCAATTTATGCTTGCGAATTGCGCTGCCACAAACAAATACACCATCGGTGCTTGTTACGTAGTTTGAGTCAATGGCCTTGATACCCTTATCGCTTAATTCCAGGCCGAAACCTTTTATATCAGATTCTTCTATTGAGCCTGTAGCAATGACAATAGCATCAAATTGTTTTTGAATTTTATTAAAGGATTCAGCTGTAATTAAATTGTTTAACTCAAATTTTGCCCCGTATTTTTCTATTAAGCTAATTTCATTTTCTAAAGCTTCTTTTGGTAATTCGTTTTCCGGAACTTCTAATAATGTTCCTCCAGGCTTTTCATTTTTATCATATACAACACAATCGTGGCCATCTTTAAGAATGTGAAATGCGCAGGCTAAACCGGCAGGCCCTGAACCGATAATTGCAACCTTTTTATTTGATTTTATTTTTTTCTCTGGTAAATATGCTTCTTCTTTTTGCAAGTCAACATCGGCAACAAACCTTTTTAACAGGCAAATCGAAACAGGGTTATCAATTTGTTTCCTACGGCAAGCTCCCTCACACGGTGCAGGGCAGATGTACCCCAGAATTAATGGTAAAGCAATGTCTTCCTTTACTAACTTGAGCGCTTCATCAAATTGGTTATTTGCAATAAGGCGGTTCATTTTAGGGATATCCATATTTGCCGGGCAACTTATTCGGCATGGAGCTTCGCAATCACCTACATGGTCGCTCAGTAGTAACTGTAGCGCTTCTTTTCTGGCTTCTATTACTTCTTTATCATCGCAAATTATATCCATACCTTGTTTAACTGGCATTGCACAAGAGGGGATCAAAGTTCCGGAACTTACATCTTTCACAACGCATACCATACACGAAGGGTGGTTGGTAAATTCATCGGACAAATAACACATGGCAGGTATTTCAACTCCAACGGATTCTGCAGCCTTAAGAACTGTAGTGCCTTCTTTTACTGTAATTGGTTTATTATTTATTTTAATTTCAATCATTCTATTTTGTTATAACGGCATCAACAGGGCAAACTTCTCTACAAACATCACATTTAATACACTTTTCCAGGTCAATTTCATGCAATTCATATGGTTTTGTTTCAATTGCATCTGATGGGCACCTCTGCGCACATTTGGTACAACCAATACAATCCTCGGTTATTTCATACCGGATCATATCTTTACATTTGCCTGTAGGGCAAACTCCATTGATGTGCGCCTCATATTCTTCCCTGAAATATTTTAGTGTGGTAGTTACTGGATTTGGAGCTGTCCTGCCTAAATTGCAAATACTTCCATTTTGTGTTTTTTCTGCAAGGTTTTCTAAAGTTTCTATGTCTTCAATTTTTCCTTGCCCGCTTGTAATTTTTTCAAGAATTTCCAGCATACGGGTAGTCCCGATTCTACAAAAAGTGCACCTTCCGCAAGACTGGTCCTGGGTGAATGAAAGGAAATATTTTGCGATATCAACCATACAATCCGTTTCATCTAAAACGATTAACCCTCCGGAGCCCATCATGGCACCAACCTCAGTTAAGGATGCAAAATCAATTGGAATATCAGACATAGATTCCGGAATACAACCTCCCGATGGCCCACCAATCTGTACAGCTTTAAACTTTTTATTATTGGCAATTCCTCCTCCAATATTTTCAACAATCTGCCGGATGGTTATTCCCATAGGAACTTCTATAAGCCCACCGCGGTTAATTTTACCGGCAAGGGCAAAAACCTTAGTTCCTTTGCTGTCATCAGTGCCAGTGCTATTAAATGCATTAGCACCTTTTCGAATAATCCATGGAACTAGAGAAAAGGTTTCTGTATTATTTATCAATGTTGGTTTGCCCCATAAACCTTTTTCTGCAGGGTAGGGAGGGCGTAAAACCGGATAACCTCTGTTTCCTTCAATCGACTTATAAAGTGCAGTTTCCTCGCCACAAACAAAAGCACCTGCTCCTTCAAATATTTTTAAGTTAAATGAGAATCCTGAGTTTAAAATATTATTTCCGAGTATTCCTTTTTTTTGGCAAATTTCAATCCCTTCTCGAATTCTTTTTACAGCCAAAGGGTATTCTGCCCTTATGTAAAAAATACCTTCTGTTGCACCAACTGCATAACTTGCAAT
>JANQHE010000010.1 GCA_028282785.1 Bacteroidales bacterium
TTTGGATGCTTTTTGCATAATTTAAAGGTAATTATTTTCTGGTAATTCCACCCCCTTTTAATTCCCCCTCATAGGGGGAAATAAGTATCTGATTTTTAACTTATGTCTTTCTTTTGGAGGCAGGCTTTATGGTAAGTTGCAAGGAATAAAATCAATACAAAATGTATTTTCGTATTTTTTTGTAATTGCTTACTTGCTTTGTTATAGGGAAAATATGTGTGTCACCCTTAGGGAAAAATAAGTATGACCCCCGTAATAGGACAAATGAAATGCTTATTGTAAAGTAAAAGTATTAAAACAATTACTGGATGGTTCCAAGCAAACCTTTTGCCTGATAATCCTTAATAACCTCAGGATCATTACTAGGAACAATGAAAATATCCCCGGAATTGTTTAAATCATGGAGCCAACGGATCAGATGTCCCAGCTTTTTTATGTTTTCACCACCAAACAAGGTTACCAGAAATGGTTTGTTTTTTAATCGTTCTATATTGGCAAAATTCCGGATAATATCGCCGGTTAACAGGTATTCATTTCCATTCTGAAGTTTTACATAAATCATTTGACGCCCTTTAGTACGACCGGGAGATTCAATCAGAATAACTCCCGGTGTGATCATAAAGTATTTTTTATAATCTAATTTTTCAACATTATATAAAAGCTGATCGGTTAATCCTAATTTCTTTATTTTGGAACTATTAAATTGCTTTTTTGTAAGCAAAATTTTATCTGTTGAAATTTCCGAATTTGATAAATAAACCAAACCTCCCATATGCTCCTCATGCTCATGGGTAAACACTATCAGGTCAGCACTTAGCAGGGCCTTTTGTTGTGTTTTGAAATTATCTTTCAGGAAGTTTTTACCGTACTTACTTTCGATGAATTGTTGTTCACTCATGGGAGCATCTATCATTACGGTCCTATCATGATATACAACCTGAAATGATGTTAATATGTATTTATTTGGAATATTTTTTTCGCCTGCAGCTATGGTCCAGGGAATAAGCTCGCCTTCGCCTGTAATTATCGTGTTAATCTCAATAGGTAAAGTTGAACCGGGACTACAAAGCGCACGGATCTCCGTTATATCAACCCGAAAATCCGACTCCATGGGGATATATGAATAATTAACCAGGAAGTATTTTACGGTAAAGGCAAATACTATCATGATGGTTATCCCGGTATATAGTTTCCTTCTTTTCATTTATTTAAACTAATTTGGTTTTTTATTCAAGCTGCGCTTACTAATTACTCCCGAGGATAAATAACTTACTTTATCCCTATCGTAAGTAAACTTCAAATTTAACTTACCCAGAAGAAATACCAATTTTTCTGTGGTAGTCAGACTATTAAGAAACTCAACCTTACGCTTACTTCCCCTTGGGTTTAGCATAGTGTTGTTTTCACAATATTGTTTTAACATTCTGCCTAGTCCGGTTAAAAGAAAACTTGTTTTATATTCTCCTTTTTTATTTAATACTTTCTCGCCTTTTTCATTTGTATTATTCATATTAAGGTTAAAAACACATTTGGTTTGGTTAACACCGAATGGAAACATTTCGATTTTAAAGATTGAGGTAGAGATTTTATTATCCCAACTAAAATGTATTTTATGGTTTTCCGAATCATGAAGCAAAGTTTTCCATGTCGTTTTTCCAAATGCTTTACCCATAATAAATGGTGTAGACATTTTTTCCTTAAAAATTACTCCTTCCTCGTTTTTACCATTAGGGCAATATATCAATTTCGTTTTCCAGCCGGGGATCCATTTGTATTCCGAAACAGGGCATGCTAAAGGAAAAACATATTGCACCGGAGCATCTATAATAAATTCATTTGTTATGAATAGTGTTTTCATTATTTTAAATCAACAAGTTAATCGTAATAAACGTTCAAAAATAATATACAACAAAACTATTATTTTTGACAATCGTCAAAAAAATAGCCTTATGTAAGTAATGTTCCTGGTAAAACTTAAGGCAGCTACTTTAATTCTATAGTTTGTACTTTAGAATTTTTACATCGTTTAATTTCGAGGGATCTTCAATTTCATATTTGTCCCAAATTACATTATTAAGCGAACTTGTTGCCAAACAATATAATTCGTCTCCAATAATTACATGTGTGGTTGGAATATCAAAATAAGGATTATCCTGATCAATGACCTCTGATCCGGTAATTTTGGTTAATGTTTCATCAAAGTGAAAACGTACAATCTTAATTTCATGTAAGTCTTCAAAATAATTCTGTATTCCAATAACACTGTTATCATAGAATTTCATTCCGTCGAGCCCTCTGGAAGCGAACTCATTTACACCATTCAAAATATTTTTGGTTTCTATGTCCAGTACTCTTACACCTGTTGTGAATGATGCAATGTATAAGTACCTGTTGTCCGGAGAAATGCTAATTCCGTTTGGATGCTTTATCTCTTCACTTTCAAAGAAAAGCTCTATGGAATCCGTTTTTTTATTAACTTTATAAATGTGTTGATTGTTAGAATCGGTAAAGTAAGCATTACCATCATTATCAATAACAACATCATTGGCCATTTGTGTTGAAGTATCGGGGAAATGATATTCTTTAATTAATTCACGGGTTTCGGTATTGAATTTAAATACCGAAGAAAGAATTGTACTATCCAGCCTAAAATTACCGCAGGCCCAAAGGTGATGCCTTTTGTTGTCAATCATCATACCCACAAAACGCCTGTTATAAAGGGTAGAAGGTATAAAATCCCCGAATTTGCCGGTTTTTGAATCTATTTGTATAATCTTTGTTTTTAAAATACTGCTTACATAAAAGCATTTGTTTTTTTCTGAATAGGTAATCCCTTCGGGAATTAAATCTTGTTCGCTTATCCGGTAAGCCAGTTCGTAGTTTTTTGTTTCTGTGCACGATGCCACTAAAAGGATTGAAAGTGCTAATATCAGGCTTTGTTTCATGGTTAAATTGTTTTTGGAAATTTACAAGTTAATCAATTAACTTTAATTGATTATTGTTAAGATTTAAAGCACACTTTAAACCCTGTTCCGGATTCGATTTTACGGATGTGTTTTACGACATGAATATAAACCCCGTCAACTTAAAATAAATAACCAGGCTATTCGAAATAAAAGCTGATGCAATTAAATTACATCAGCTAATAATTCTTCGAGGTAAGGCTTAATCCTGAATTCAGCACTTACTTTTTTGTATTCTTCATCAAGTTTTATGGTTTGTTTAAATCCTTTTTTTATCGCACGTACCATAATATTTTTATCTGTGTAGCGTGATGAAACAAAATTGAAAATATCCACTTTGTAACCGGCTTTTTCCAGGAGGATCGCACGCAATGAATCAGCGATCATCATGATCGTTTTATCTCGAAAAGCTTTATGCCTTGTAACGGATTTTAGTGAATTGCTTTTCAATTTTAGCGAACTCTGGCAACAAGCTACGGATAAAATTGCTTTAGCATTACTGCGAATGCCCAAATGCATGGTTTTATCAGTTGCTGTATCGCAGGCATGCAATGAATAAACCATATCAACAGGTTTATTTACGCTAAAATCGATAATATCCGACGCATGAAAATACATTTTTGTAAATCCCATGTTTTGAGCTAATTCTCTATTGCTTTCCATTAGTTTTTCATTATAATCAACACAATGTATTTCTATATCTTTTGGATAAATCTTTTGATAAAAGTAGTAAGTCAAAAAGCTGAGATAACAGTTACCTGCTCCGCTATCAATGATGATTATCTTTTTCTTTTTTGATGACTTTCGAAGCTCGGAATGTATTATTTCCATATAAGCAAGTATTTGTTCTATTTTTACTTTTTTGTCTAATGATACTTTCGTGTTTCTGTTTTTAAGTTTTAACACATATAATATATCATCAAGTTTTTCTCTTATTTCTCTGTTAATTAACATTATTTGCTCGGTTTAAAATTTATAACCAGAGGCAATAGATGATGTAAGAAGATTAAATCTTTAAAAAGTTAAATGGAATTTTACTAGTGGAACAATCTAATTACAACAATTTGCCTCAATAAAATTGATTGAAACTGAATGGATTATAATGCAGTGGCCGTGTATGCTATGCAAAATAACCCTATGTAATTAAATCATTCGTTCCCAAGCCATTCTATGAATGTATGGGATGGTTTCCCGGCTGTAGTTTTAAATAATGTTGCAAATATAAAACAATAACAAGTCATTGTCAATTGATAAGACTCAAGTATTTAAATGGAAAAAATATAACTTAGTGTTATGCCTTTTTTTTATCCTGAAAATATTCCTGAATGCGCTTAAGATGGTCAAATTCATCACCATTTAAAGCCTGAAATAATTTTATAACTCTGTCATCTGTAACTTTACTCATGAATTTTTGATATTTACTTTCAACGATGGAGTTTTCTATTTCAATGGCTATTTCATATGCCATTTTTACGCTTGGATTCTCTTTGAATTTTTGTACCAGTTTTTCGAGGTGCTTTCGGGTTTCTTTTATTGCATTAACATCATCAACGGAAATTATATCCATGAGCTTGCTATCGCCCTGGTAAAACTGCCTTATCTTTCTTAAAACGGAGGTATGGTTCAATTCTTCTTCGGCAAGTGTATTCCAAAACTCAGCATCCTTTTCGAAGGTTTTAGAAAATAAGATATACACCTGGTATGTATCCAGTTCAAAATTGATGGATTCAATAAGAATTTGCTGCACATTATGCATAAACCGAATAATTGAAATATACTATTAATGTAACAGTAAATGTGAGAAAAAAGTTTAATTTACAAGCTTTTAGTATGTATTACGATGAAACAGTGAATTTGAAATTAAACTGTAAGTTCAATTTGGTTTCCTTCAGGGTCCAGAATTACGCTTTCGAAATATCCATCGCCGGTTCTACGAGGCTCATCAAAAATAGCGTAGTTATCATTTCGTAGTTTTTCTGTTAATTCCATTACTTTCTCTTTACTACCGAGTGAAATGGCTAAATGAGCAAATCCAATTTTTGCTCTTTTTTCCGAAACATCCGGTTGATGAATGATCTCGATTCGGGCTCCACTCTCAAAAGAAAGAAAGTATGAGGAGAAATTCTTTTTCGGATTATGGTATTTTTCGCCGCAACTCATATTAAAATAGCGAATGAAAAACTGCTTCATTTTTTCCAGATCTTTTACCCAAATGGCTATATGTTCAATTTTCATAAAATGCTAATCTATTAGAATATCATATTTGCTTAGTAATCCCGAAAGGTTGTTCATTGAAAACTTTGCCTTTTTGATTTTATTATTTTCAGGATCAATAGTAAAATTGAATGCTGTTCTCAGATCGGTTTTTTCCAAAAGGGAATTTTCAAAAATAGCTCCGTTTAGGTCACAATTATCAAAAATAACATGGCTTAAATCGCATAAAGCAAAGTCTGCCTCGATTAATTGGCAACTTTTAAATCGGGTATTCTTGATCTTCATTTTATAAAATGAGGAATGAGTTAAGGTACAATTCTCAAATCGGAACGATAATCCAAAATCGTTGCAATCGTTGAAATGTAATCCAAGCATTTTACAATCTTTAAAACGTACATCCTGGAATGCAGTTTTGGTAATATTTACCATACTCAAATTACAAGCATTAAAATCGCAACCTGTAAATATTATTTCAGAAATATCCGCCTCTGAGAAATCGCAATTTTTAAACGAGCAATTTTCATATTCGCCCTTTTCCAATGGCGTTTTAGCAAAATTTATGTTGTTGAATGTTTCTTCTTCTTTGTATACTCTGATCATAACAATGAATTTTAGTGCGAACTTAAAACTTTATTTCAAATTCATACCAATCATCTCCATTTAAAGTAGATTCTTTTAGTTCAAATACCCTGGTTTTTATGCAGGTTTGTTTTGTATATTTAAAACTTATACTATTTCCCGGTATTTGAAAGAATGATTGTTGCCACCAGGCCTAAACCTGTTCCTGCAAGCAAACAGCCTACAAAAACCAGTACATTTGTTTGAAGAAAAAAGAATCCTATACCTAATCCGGTCAAAGTTCCACCTCCAATTACCCAGGTATTTTTATCTTCTTAATACCTTGGTTTATAATATAATTAATCTTGGTTAATTTGCTTATTTAACGTTTTTAATCCAAATAATGGTCTTATAAAGTTAATTTTTCTGATTACCAATTCATACAATCCAAAGCTTCCCGTATATGTGATCAAAATTGTGAAAATTAATTTGCTAATTGTTGGAATATCCAGTGGAAAAACTAAAAGAGAAGCCAGGTAAAGGAATATCATGTGAACAATATACACGGGATAAGCAGCCTGGCTTAAGTAACTTAATGTATTACTCGGACGATTTAAATATTTATATGCAAAACCGAATGCTGTAAATACCCAAAGAACAGATTCAATTGCTGCAATATAATTAGGTGCTTCAAGGTTGTAGATGCTTAATCTTACAATAAAAGAAGAAGAAGATAAAACAAAATAAAACCACCTCCATTTAAGTACGGTATCCCAAAATGCTTTTCCACTGATAACAAAAGTAAAACCAAATAGAAATGCTATAAATCCTAATATAAAACCATGTAATGTAAAGGCATATAAAGTATAAAATTGTGGTTTTAGTAAAACTGTTTCCAGCACAAAAAACAGCGCCACAATGAATAAACCAACTGGATTTCCATAAATCCATTTAAGAGCTTTAACCATTTTTCCCTTTTGGTTTCTTTTCAAATAGAAAAACAAAGGCGAAAGCATTGTAACATAAATAAAGATGTTTGCCAAAAACCATAGGTGGCCTCTACCTGGAGTATAAGATAAATTCAGGCCGTAATAATTTTGCCAGATTAAAATATGTACCGGTACAATGAAGAAGGCCCCAAAAATTAAAGGTATTAGAATCCTTTTAGCCCTTTCAAGAATAAGTTGTTTAAAGTTTCTTTTTCTTATGGCAAAACTTACGCCCATTCCCGAAACAAAAAATAGCAAAGGAATTCTCCATACATTTAGCATACTCATAGGTGCCCATAATGAATTAAGCGGATCATTATTTTGTATAAACATAATAAGAATTCCCCATGGTTGAAATCCTATCCCAATATGGTAGATTAAAAGCAATCCGATAGCAATTACTCTTAACCAGTCAATATCGTATCTTCTATTTCGTTCTATTTTTTTCATGACTTTTAGTAAAAAGCGATTTTAATAATTATCGAATCGCTTTAAATTTTACTGAAGAATTTCAACAATAACAGGACGTGTCTCCTTTATTCTTTCCAGATCTAATTTTAATCCAAGCGGGCCTAATTGCTTTGCTAATTGTTCATAAATTGGTTTTACCTGGTCAAATGGACCTGAAACTGACTGTAAAGCAGTTGATCCGTACACATTTTTTGAAGTTTTATCTGCACCATTTACCAATAGTGCTTTTACAATCTCAGTTCTGCAAAAGAAAGCAGCGGTGTGTAATGCTGTTGAACCTTCGTTGTTGGTTGTGTTTAAATCAGCTCCACCTTCAATTAATGCGAGCGCCACTTTTACTTTACCAAATGTTGCTGCAATATTTAGCGGTGTGGAGCCATACTGATCTTTTACATTAAGATCAGTACCGATAGCTATGTGCCCTTTAATAGCATCAATATTACCTATAAAGGCAGCCGTGTGAATATCCATGGCCGGAGGCTTTACCTCCTTTTCGGTTTTGGTGGTTTCTTTATCCGCAGATTTATTTTGTGCATTTCCGCATGCCCCAAATGTAAATACAACGACGATCGTTACTATTGCTAAAGTTTTCATTTTGTTTGTTTTACATATTTTCATAATTGATCTGTGTTAAATGTTAAAAATTATTTTTAACAATGAGTATATACTCGTTTTTTAATTCTGCTAAGTGATTCCGGCGATATGCCTAAAAAGGATGCAATATGTTGTTGAGCAACTCTTTGGAATAAATTGCTGTTTGTTTCCATTAAATTCAGGAATCTTTCTTTAGGACTAAGCGTTATGAATTTTTCAATTAACAGTTGCGATTCTATTAATTCTTTTTCCCTGGCATTACGAACGATCATTTCAAAATTGCCTGAAGAATTAATGAGTTTTTGGATTATATCTTTATTGATCTGAATTAGAATGGAATCTTCAATGGTTTTAAAGTTTTTTTGAGTTGGAACAGAATGTTTTAAACCGGTGCCAGGCCAAATAAAATTTCCTTCATTATAAAAGAATGCTGTTTTATCTTTCCCGTTAACATGATAAAAAAGACGAGCACAACCATCTATTATAAAATATATATTATTAAGATTATTTCCTTCCCGAAGTATGATTTCATTTTTTATGAAAAACCTGATCTTGGAATGCTTTTTGAGATAAAATAGCTCCTCATCGTTTAGTTTTCCATAATTACTTAGTTGATCTACAAATTTATTGAACATGGTATTTCAGTTTTAGTTTTGCTTCTGTAATTTTTGATAATGTAAAGGTCCATTAAACTGTGATGCGCAACTAATCAATTATGCGGAAATAGTTATCAAATTTGGCGTAGCGATAAAAAATATGATGTAAGCATATAAATTATGACGCAAGTAATGTGGCAAAGAACATAAAATCAATATAATAAGGTGTGTTAAAATTGTAGTTTCTATCGCCTGAATTTAAATGGATTTAACTTCTCCTGAAAACGTTAAAAGCTATTTGATCATTAATTTGTATATTAGCCCAGGTTCAGAATAAGCTAACGGGATTAAAAAAAAATGCAGGATTTCCGAAACGTCGAGAATGAATTTATAACCGGAATTAAAAGGGTTGTTGAAGATAATATATCAAATGATAAATTTGGTGTTTCGGAACTTGCAAATGAAATAGGAATGAGCCGTTCAAATTTGTTACGAAAAGTTCAGAAATTAACAAATTTATCCGTTAGCCAGTTTATAAGGCAAATTCGCCTTGAAAACGCCATGGAGATTCTAAAGCAATCGTCCGTAAATGTTTCGGAGGTAGCATACCAGGTTGGATTTAGCAGTACATCGTATTTTATTAAATGTTTTCGCGAACATTATGGATATCCACCTGGCGAAGTAGGAAAAAAGGAGCAAGAAGAAATCAAAACAGCTGGAATTAAGAAACCGGGAAAACCGATTAAATTGGTTATCCTGGTTTCTGCTATTATTATTTTTGGCATAGTTTATTTTGTAATGATCCAGCCATATATTGTCAAAAGGCAACAGGTTAGGACATCCATAGCTGTACTGCCGTTTCGGAATGACAGTAATGATTCTACTAATGTATACGTTATTAATGGGCTAATGGAAGCGGTCCTTAGTAATCTTCAAAAAATAGAGGATGTGAATGTAATAAGCAGAACATCGGTCGAAAAGTATAGAAACACAGAAAAATCTATAAGGGAAATAAGAAAGGAATTAAATGTTTATTATATAATTGAAGGTAGCGGACAAAAAATCGGAGATGAAATACTCCTTAATATCCAGCTAATTGATGCTGAAAAGGATAGCCAGTTATGGGCCGAACAATACCGGCAGGAAACAAAGGATATATTTCAATTACAAATCGATGTAGCAAAGAATATTGCAGAAGAAATAAAGGTGATTATTACTCCGGAAGAGGAAGAACGAATAAATAAAATTCCGACCAATAACCTGGTGGCATATGATTATTACTTAAAGGGTTTGGATTTTTATAACAAAGCCGGAGGAGATCTTACCTATGCTATTGAGTATTATAAAAAAGCAATCGAACATGATCCGGAATTTGCACATCCTTATGCTGGAATAGCAATGTGTTATTATTACATAGATCTGGTTCAGATTGATAATGTTTACACTGATTCCATTGCAATTTATGCCGACAAGGCCTTGTCATTAGATCCAGAATTGACTCAAAGCTTAACCGCAAAAGCATTATCGTTTTTAATTAAGGGAGAACAACAGCAGGCAATTCCATATTTTGAAAAAGCATTGGAGTATAATCCAAACTCTGCTGAAACCTTGAATTTCTTATCCGAGTTTTATACCAACATTAATCCCAATACTTCTAAATACCTGGAGTATGCTTTAAAAGGAATTCAACTGGATATCACATCACATGATTCAACCATGGTAAGTTATATTTATCTGCATGTAAGCAATGCATTTATTCAGTCGGGTTTTGTTAAAGAGGCGGAATCATATATTAACAAATCCCTGGATTATAATCCCGAAAATATCTTCTCTCATTATGTAAAAGCATACATACTGTTTGCAAAGAACAAGGACCTGCAACATACAAAAGAAATGTTAATTGAAACATTGCAAATGGATACAACACGGTTGGATGTGCTTCAGGAGGTTGGGAAGATCTGTTATTATATGCGTGATTATGAAAGCGCCTATTATTTCTATAAGAAATTTGTGGATGCAAAAGAAACATACCAGTTAAGTATATTTCCTTCTGAAAATGCCAAAATTTCTATTGTTTATGCATACATGGGTTTGAATGAAAAATCCGAGCAACTCTTAGATAACTATTTTGAATATGCGCAAAATAATCAGTCAATCTATAAAAACTTGAGCCTGGCTTCATATTATTCTGTAACAGGAAACACCGAAAAAGCCTTAGAACATTTAAGGCTGTTTAAGAATGAAGATAATTACTTTTACTGGCTTACATTATTCTTGGAAATGGAACCTTTAATGGATCATATTAAGGATCATCCTGAATTTAAAAAAATCAATAAAGAATTGATTGACAAGTTTTGGGATTATCATGCAGAAATAAGAACTTCACTTAAGGAGAAAAAACTCATTTAGTTACCTGTTAGTTATAAACAATGAACTATGTATATTGAAGAAAACGAAACAAAAAGATTAAAGATCAGGCCATTAAGAATGTCAGATGCTCCTGGTTGGGAGAGATTTTTTGAAAACAATAACTCATTACATTATTTAGGAATTGATCTTACTTTGGATCATAAAACCCAGGCAAAAAAATGGATTGAAAGTCAATTAAAACGATATAAAGAGAATAGATTCGGTCATTGTGCATTAATCGATAAAAAAACGAATTGTTTTATTGGCCAGTGTGGATTACTAACCCAGGAAATAGAGGATAAGAAGGAAATCGAGGTGGGTTACCATATTTTGCCTGAATTTTGGGGAAATGGATATGCAACAGAAGCTGCAAATTTCTTCCGTGATTTTGCTTTTAAAAATGATCTGACCGATTCGATTATTTCCGTTATTGACATTCGAAATACGGCTTCGCAAAACGTGGCAAAAAAGAATGGAATGAAAAATACCAGGCAAATAAAGTGTTATGGCCTGGATGTTTACATTTACAGGATTACCAAAGAAGAATGGAATAAGTTAGAAAAATAAATAGATTCGGTTGTTGATAATCCGTTTTTAAATGTAGTTTTACTTATTATAAAATATTTATTATTTAATTTCTTTAGAAATGAATTCATTTGATTAATTTTGACATGGTTTAAATGATCTTGTTATGAGAAAAATAAAAGCGTTTACATTAACTGAACTACTGATTGTACTGGTGATAATTGGTATACTTGTTTTACTGGCAATTCCAAATTTGATGCCTTTAATTTCAAGAGCAAGAAGTACCGAGGCAAAACTTCATTTGGAACATATTTATACCCTTGAAAAGACATATTTTTACATGTATTCCAGGTATTCTGATGATTTTGAAGAAATTGGTTATGAACATGAAAAATTGGTATCTGAAGGAGGAACAGCTAATTATAAATTAGAGATTGTAGAAGCGTCGGTAAATAGTTTTAAGGCTAAAGCAACTGCTATAGTGGATTTCGATGGTGATGGAACTTTTAATGTCTGGGAGATTGATCAGGATAAAAACCTGAAAGAAGTAGTTAAGGATTGATCCCGTACATATTGTATGTCTTTCCGGTACTGCAATAAATTGTGAACCGGAATGACCGTAGCTATAAATATATATTAAGAAATGCTTGTTTTAAAACTTGGACTACTTGTAATTTTACTTTTAATATTTTACCAGGATTTACGATTTCAGGCTGTATCCTGGATTTTTTTTCTTTTAGGTTTTTTAATTAATTTTTTTCTAGCTGTTAAAAGTTTACCCTTCCCGGACATATTGTTAAATATGGTTATAATCTTATTGTTCATTTTTTTTCAATTGGCAATTATTTATTTGTTCTCATGGGTAAAATTCAAACAAAGAATCAATATATTCAGTTCGGTTTTTGGATTAGGCGATCTTTTATTTCTTATAATGATTCTCCCGGTTTTTTCTCCTTTAAACTTTATCCTGTTTTTTATCGTTTCGCTGGTATTTACTTTACTGGTATTTGTAGCTTTAAAAGAATTTAATTTATTGAAAATAAAAAAAGTTCCATTGGCCGGATTACAATCTCTGTTTTTATTTCTTGTAATATTATCTCAGATTTTTATTAAGTTTAGTTTTTATAACGACTATTACATTTTACAGTATTTTGTTAAGTAGTATGATTAACCAAGAGTTTATACAGATTTCTACCGAATTACAACAATTAATAACTGCTGAACAAGCATGGCATTATAAAATTGTTCCTAAGAGTACCACGGATAAAACTCTTGAATTTTATATTGATAAAGATGCTTATTCAGATGAAATATTGGATGAGCTTGAACTTCTTTTTGGTAAGACTATCCATTTAGAGAAAGTTGATCACGAAATTTCACAAAGATCATTAGGAAAATATTATAGAAAAAAGAAAGGTTCGGAAAGCTCGGTAACTGATGTTTTTGTTCCTAAGTCCGATGATTTTCTTATCAATTTAATATCGGAAGCAGATGATATTGGAAGTTCTGATATTCATATAGAAACCTATGAAGATCGGTGTCGTGTTCGTATGAGAATAGATGGGAAACTTATCGAACGTTATGTTTTAAACAAAGAAGATTATCCGGCAATTATCAATAAAATTAAAATTAAAGCAAATCTCGATATTGCGGAAAAAAGATTACCTCAGGACGGGCGAATCTTCTTTCACGATGGAGATCAGAAGTTTGATATACGTGTTTCAGTCTTGCCTACGCTATATGGAGAGAAGGTTGTAATGCGTTTGTTAAGTAAAGATGCTACGGATATTGATATTAAACTGCTTGGAATGAATTCCGAACAGTTAACGAATTATCTTGAAGGCATAAAAAAACCGCATGGTATTATTTTAATTAGCGGGCCAACCGGTTCAGGTAAAACAACAACCTTATATGCAACGCTTAAAGTTCTGAATAGAGTACATTCAAATATTGTAACCATCGAAGACCCTATTGAATATACGTTAGAAGGAATTAACCAGGTACAGTTGAAAGAGAGCATTGGATTAACTTTTGCAAGTGCCTTGAGAACTTTCCTGAGACAAGACCCGGATGTAATTATGTTAGGTGAGATCCGGGATGCAGAAACAGCTAAAATGGCAGTTCGTGCAGCACTTACCGGTCATCTGGTATTGTCTACAATACATACCAATTCGGCATGGGGAACCATTTCAAGGTTAAACGATATGGGCGTACCTCCATTTTTAGTTTCAAGTACACTGAATTTATCCGTGGCTCAGCGTTTAGTTCGTTTGCTATGTCCAAAATGTAAAGAAAAGCAGGAATTTGATACTACTTTGTATCCCAGGAATTATAAGGCGCCTCAAAATATTCAAGAACATTACATCGCAACTGGTTGCGAGGATTGTTTTTATACCGGTTATAAAGGACGTAAAGCAGTTTATGAAATTATACCCATTGATCACGATATAGCTGAAAATATTAAGGCCCAAAATATTGATGAAAATTCCATTGCCGAGATAGCAGACTTTAAAACACTCTCAGGTTCTGCTTTTGAATTATTTAAAGAAGGAAAAACTACTATTGAAGAAATATATTCGATTTTGATCAATTCATAATATTTGCTTTGTAGAAAAAAACAATACAAGCGGCCATGATAGAGCATGTTAAATATAAATTATTGCCATTTTATAGAAAAATATTCTAAAATTAAAACATTTCCAGCGTAACTTTATCTCGGAGGAGTAATTTTTACAAATAAAATTCTATTTTTAGTCTTGGAAAATTACTAAACTTATTATTAGCCTATTTTTAATTGAGAAAATATTAGCACATCTAATTTATTATTTCCTAACTGACTGTGATTAGTTGCGTTTAGATTACCTCTTGTTTTTTCAACTTGGTTTAAGGCAGTTAAATATTATCAACATGATGATTCAAAAGAATATTATTAAAGTAATTCTTACTTTTTTATTTATTACAATAATCGGAGTTAGAGCTTGTTCTGTACTACCAATTTATAACAATTTTAGGTTTAATTAATAACAATCATCACAAATAATTTTATTCAAATGAAAAATAGACCAATAATTATTCTAATATTTTTAATGATTGGTAATCAGATGATTACTAAATCGCAAGATTACATACCCCAGATTTCTAGCCCATCACCTACTGCATATTCTTTGGGTAAATATAGTGATGTGCCAGTGAGTAAGCATAGTGGTATTCCAAACATTAACATACCACTTTACACGATCAAGACCAAGACCATTGAAATGCCAATTAGCATATCGTATCATGCGGGAGGTGTTAAGGTCCGAGAAGAAGCTAGTAAAGTTGGGCTTGGGTGGGCTCTTAACGCAGGAGGAATGATTACGCAATCGGTAGTATATGGAAATGATCTAATTTCTGACTACGTGTTAGATGGTTTTGAGTCAGGATCAGACTATTATTGGGGGAATTTCTGTAACCTAATTTCCGGAACAGAATATGATTATGATGGCTCAGAAAGTTCTTTTGGTTTTCCTCAGATTAATTATACTAACCCGAGACCAGATTTAGATGTTAGAGACCCACAAATAGATATTTTCCATTTCAATTTTTTAGGTTATAGTGGCAAATTTATTTTTGATAAAAAAAATCAAAAAGCCATACTTTTGGAGCAACAGCCAATAGTTATTGAAGTTTTTGGTGAGGGCTTGATGGATAAATATTGGGAGGCGTTTTTGCCAGATGGTACTAAACTTAAATTTACTCAAAAAGAAACTGTGGATGCTGGTGGTGGTATAATCTCAAATATAACCTGGTATCTTACAAGTATAACAACCACAAAAGGTGAAACAATTGATCTAAGCTATGAAGTACCAGAGTTTCTTGAAGAAAATCTTTCAAATCAGGTGCCTGGTGTGTTTGAACGACAAGTGCATAACGAATTTGTTAATTCTAGCGGTTCTGGTTTTACAGGTCTTTTTGTTCAGTCGTCTCAAAGTTTCAGCAAGCAGTCTTTCATTCCTGTTCATCTAAAGGCCATCCATTTTCCTAATGGAAAGATTGATTTTGAATATGGTTCGCGGGATGACGTTCAAAATAATAAACGATTGACCAATGTGAAAGTATCTAAACTCTCCGGTGAATTGATTCGGAATTATCAATTTGATAACAATAGCTATTTTGTTTCAGAATATCAAAATAGAATGGCACCACAATACGGACCACCACTTGACAATCATTATACACATAGGCTTAAGCTGAATGGAATTCAGGAATTGGTATCAAATCAGAAATACACTTTTTCTTATAATGATGCTACTAAGCTACCAGTGAAAGATAGTTATGCTGTTGATTATTGGGGCTACTACAATGGAAGTGGAGGATCTGAATTCGTGCCTGATGTCTCCAAGTATACTGAGATTGATGCAACGACCCAGAGTATCCAGAACCATATCCTTCAGAATTATTCAAGTTTTATTGTGCGAGATCGGTCAGCAAATCCTGGTTTTATGGATGCGGCTATGCTGGAAAAGGTTACTTATCCAACAGGTGGTAGTGTAGAATTTGAATATGAACCAAATACTTTTTCAAACCAACACGTTCTACCACTTGATAATGATGGGAACTCAATTGGGGGAGGCTTAAGAATTGCTAAAATAACCAAAAAGTTTAGTGGAGTTGTTGAATCAATAATTACCTATGACTACCGTACCTATAACAGTACTCAATCTTCCGGAGTTTTATTTTCTCCATTATCGTTTGTTAAGAAGCTTAAAGCAACTCAATATTGGACCTCTATAATTAGTGGGGGTTGTATTGATTGTTCTCAGACATATGATTATTATGTAATAGAAAGTGACAATCAAATAAGATTGTCCTATGGAGCGAATGGGCGTGCAGTTGGTTATAGTTCTGTTATAGAAAAACGAGATGAAAATGGAGATGAAGGCATTATTGAATATAAGTTTCATAATAATCCTAACACCAGGTTTTATTATCCTTGGTCTGCTTTGGGGGCAAGTCCTCCAAGTTTGTCTTCGAGGCTTATTGGATGTTTGAAGGAGGAGGTAATCCGAAAAGGAGGAGGTCAAATATCAAAGGTAAATAAATATTCATATCAGGAAAGAAACCAACAAAGTTACCATGGAATGATTGGTTTTTTATTGACTAACTCCTTATCCTCATGTGCAGGATTGTATCCATCTTGTTCTTCAGTCGGGTATGTTAGCTATCGAATTCGTTCTGCTCGTGTGGACTTGGATTCTAAAGAAGAAATAGAATATGTAAATGGAGTTGAATCCATTAAGGTAGTGACAGATTATCAATATAATAACAATGGTCAGGTTATAGAATCCAGATTTAATAATAGTAATGGGAAAACGTATTTGACCAAATATAAATACCCGGACAATTATTCATTCGATCCGGGATCAGCCCTTGAGGCAATGATTGATAATAATATTGTTATAAAACCCATAGAGGTTATTAGATATGTAAATGGCATTGTGAGTTCTGCTAGTGCCACTAAATTTGAAAAAGTAGGTTCTAACGACATCATTGTACCAAGAGAATTTTATAGATATGACGCAGGTGGAAATGCTTTTGAAGAATCTCCGGATGGGTTGAACTTCAGCAGTTATAATCTGGAAACAGCCATTACCAAATATGATAATTACGGTGATGTCTTAACCTATGAGACAAAAAAAGGAGTGCCCGTTTCTTTTATTTGGAGCTATGATAAGTCTCTTCCAATAGCTAAAGTTTCTAATGCCAATGATGATGAAATAAGATGTACCAGTTTTGAAGATCCAAAGTTGATTATCGGAGGCGGGGCTAATTACTTAGATTTTGATGGCTGGGTTTTTACCGGTGCAGCAGGTGCATTATTGCAAACTGATGGAATGACCGGGACAAAATGTATGTCTGCAGAAGGACAAAGTGTGGAAGTTATCTCAATGGGCCCATTTACCGGTGATTACTATCTTGATGTCGCTCTAAAAGGAAACGGGGAAGTCTTTATAAATAATATATCTCAAGGTAACATAAGTACTACAAATGAATGGAAATTTAATCGATATGAAATATCACTTAACAACTCGGCTGTCGGTATTCAAGTCACAAACAGCTTGTTTCTTGATGAACTTAGGTTTTATCCTTCAGATGCCCAAATGACAACCTATACCTATGATCCTTTAATTGGAATGATATCGGAAACAGATCCTAATGGCAAAACAACTTATTATGAATATGATGATTTTGGCAGGTTAGTTAAAGCTCGGGACGATGAACGAAATATATTAAACACTTACGAATATAATATTCAGGAAGAAATACTGCCGATTCCAACTAATTTGTCGATAGAAAATGTTTCACATGATGCAATATCACTTAGCTGGGATTTAATTGATGGATTAAATTATAACATATACAGATCAGTGAATAATGGTGGTTTTGAATTACTTGTTTCAGGATTAACTACTAATTCATACATTGATCATAATATTAACCCAATGACACAGTATTCATATAAAGTAGCTTCTGTTGATAATGGACTTGTATCTGATCAAAGTAATTATGAACAGGTTTACACACCTTCAGTTCCACCGGTAATAACTTCAAATCCTTCAAACAGTATAGCATGTGAAGCTAATTCAGTGATATTTAATGTTATTGCCGTAGGTTATGAATTAAGCTATCAATGGCAGTTAAGCACTAATGGTGGTACTACATATTCTAATATGACGGGAGCAACAGGGTCAAGTTATACAATACCAAGTACAACAGCATTAAACGATGGATTTAAATTTCGTTGCATTGTAACAGACTCGTTTAACCAAAGTGTAACATCTGGTGCTGCAAGCTTAACAGTAAATATTCCGGTAAGTATCACGAGCCAACCAACTGGTAGGATCATTTGCCCAGGAGATCCGGTAACATTTAGTGTAGGATCAGAAGGAACAGGAAGAACATTCCAATGGCGCAAGAATGGAACGAATATACCGGGAGCCACTTCATCCAGTTATAGTATAAATAGTCCTACAACAGATCATGCAGGTACTTACAGTTGTGTAATAACCGGAGCATGTAATACGGTAACAACAAATAATGCGGCCTTAACAATTAATACCACACCATCAATCATTACTCAACCTGTAAGTAGGACAGTTTGTGAAGGAGATCCTGCAACATTTAGTGTAGTGGCATCAGGCACAGGATTGTCTTATCAATGGCAATTAAGTACCAATGGAGGAGCCACTTATTCAAATATGGTTGGAGCAAAAGGATCAAGTTATAACATTTCTAGCACCACAAGTTTAAATAATGGTTTTAAATTTAGATGCATTGTGAATGGAACTTGTAGCCCAAGCGTAACATCCGGTGTCGCAACTTTGATGGTAAATACTCCGGTAAGCATCACGAGCCAACCAACTGGTAAGATTGTTTGTTCAGGAGAACCAGTAACATTTAGTGTAGGATCAGAAGGAACAGGAAGAACATTCCAATGGCGCAAGAATGGTACAAATATACCGGGAGCCAAATCGTCAA
>JANQHE010000070.1 GCA_028282785.1 Bacteroidales bacterium
ATAAATTAAAATTCAACAAAAAACTATAAAAAAAGAAGCTGTAAAACTTAATATACAGCTTCTCAATTTTTATAGTTTACTTACTTCTGAAATTGCCTAGAAAATACGAACAAAATTCAACTATTGTACTTTTTGGACAACCTCTTCTATATTTGACAAACTTGTTACCTATTTAATACTTTGATTATTGCGGCCTTCTTGGGCAATATGGTAAATCAAAATGTTGAGTTTCTTCCGCATACTTAGCCTCTACGCAATCCTCGGGATCACAGCAGGTATGGCAAACACGTTTAAATGATTTAATACCAATAAGCTTTATATGAGTTGAAAGAAAATCTTTTTTTATTGGTTCTTCTTTTAATAAATCAGTTGAGAGGTACTTTTTGTTGTCATCTGAGAAAATTGTTACAACCACTGAATCATGCCCAAGCTCATTTTGAATTTTTAATGCACCCAAAAGATTAGCACCTGATGAAATCCCTACGCCAATTCCCATTTGAGATAGTTTTTGAGCCATTATAATTGAATCTCCATCATCAACTTCAACTATTGAATCTAATTTATCCAATTCAACGATTGAAGGAATAAATTCATCTGATATTCCTTGAATGCGATGTTTTCCTACCTTATACCCTGTGCTTAATGTTGGAGAATTAGCTGGTTCTAAAGGGTGAATTTTAATCGAAGGATCCTGTTCTTTTAGATATTTTCCAACTCCCATTACCGTTCCACCTGTTCCTACTCCGGCCACAAAAGCATCCGGTTTTAAATACCTGTATTTGAGTTGCCACCAAATCTCAGGCCCGGTAGTTAAGTAATGTGCCTCTGTATTGTCACTATTGGAAAATTGATTAGGGCGAAACCCGCTATTTAGTTCATCAGCTAATTTATCAGCTAATTCAATACTTCCTAAAAAGCCTCCTTCTTCCTTACTAACTAACCTTATTTCAGAGCCAAAGCTTTTTATTAAATTAATTCTTTCCTGGCTCATCCAGTTGGGCATAAAAATAGTTACCGGATGCCCTAAAGCTCTCCCAATTCCTGCCATTGCTATCCCGGTATTTCCACTTGTTGCTTCAATAATTGGGTCACCTTCTCTAATTTTTCCGGTTAAAATCGCTTTCTTAAGTATGTGAAAGGCCATCCTATCTTTAATACTGCCGGTCATATTTAAATTTTCGGCCTTTGCATATAATTTCCTGTTTTGCCCCTTATATTCCAGTTCAATTTCAAGTACCGGAGTATTTCCTATCAAACTTGATAATCCAGAAATTCGCTGAGAGTAAGTGTTGCTCATTTTGTTATTCGGTTTAAAACTTAATTAAAACAATTAGTTCTTTTAATTAAAACACTAAAATTATTAAATAAGGTGACATAAACAATAAAAAGATATTAAAATCTTTATTTACATTATTCTGAACAGTCAATAATTCAGATTGTTACAAAATATATTAAAATCTATATATAAAAGAATATAAAAAGTTAGAACCAACACTTTAATATTTATTAAATTTGGCTGATTTTAAATGTAGATTGATATGGATACATTGGAAAAGTATTTTGAGAAATTTAGAATTAATACGATTGGGTACAATTCTGTATATAATTCACCATACGGGGAGAAAAAGATACTTTACGCCGACTGGATAGCTAGTGGTAGGTTATATAAGCCCATTGAACAAAAGATACAAGAAGAGTTTGGCCCTTATGTAGCTAATACACATACGGAAACAAGCGAAACAGGAACTTTGATGACGTATAGTTATCATCATGCACAAAAACTGATTAAAAAAGCAGTAAATGCCGGACCAAACGATGTTTTGATTCAAGCTGGATTTGGAATGACGGCAGTTATAAATAAAATGCAAAGAATTCTGGGGCTTAAAGGTTGCGGAATGTTAAAGCAGAAAGAATGTTTAAATACAGTGGATCGTCCTGTGGTTTTTATTACACATTTGGAACATCACTCAAATCAAACATCATGGTATGAAACAGTTTGTGATGTTGTAATTATAGAACCTGATAAGAATTTATTAGTAAACCCTGAAAAATTAAAGGAACAACTTGAAAAATATAAAGATAGAAAACTGAAGATTGGTTCTTTTTCGGCTGCATCTAATGTTACCGGAGTTAAACCTCCATATTATAAATTAGCTAAATTAATGCATCAATATGGGGGAGTCTGTTTTATTGATTTTGCAGCTTCTGCCCCATATGTTGAAATTAACATGCATCCTGAAGATTCAATGGAAAAATTAGATGCCATTTTCTTTTCTCCGCACAAATTTCTTGGTGGACCCGGTACTGCAGGTATCATGATTTTTGATTCGAGTTTGTATAATTGCGAAGTTCCGGATAATCCTGGAGGAGGAACGGTAGATTGGACAAACCGTTGGGGTGAATATAAATATATTGATGATATTGAATTAAGAGAGGACGGAGGAACACCCGGATTTCTGCAAGCTATTAGAACAGCCCTTACTTTTGAGCTAAAGGACCAAATGGGAACTGAAAATATGGAAAAAAGGGAAAAAGAACTTATTCCAAGGGCATTTAATGGCTTAAAAAAAATTCCTGGTGTTAGAATTCTTGCAGATAATGTCCTGGATAGAATAGGCGCACTTTCATTTTATATTGAAAATGTACATTATAATTTAGTTGTAAAATTATTAAGCGACCGCTTTGGAATACAAGTGCGTGGAGGATGTGCGTGTGCAGGGACATATGGGCATTACTTATTGGATGTAAGTTATGATTACTCGCACGAAATTACAAAATTAATTAATCATGGCGATTTATCTCAAAAACCAGGATGGATACGTTGGTCAATACATCCTACAACTTTAGACTCTGAGATTGATTATTTTATTTTTGCTGTTGAAGAGATTTCTAAAAATCATAAAAAATGGATTGCTGATTATAATTACAATAAACGAAAGAATGAATTTATTCATCGGGATATGAAATCAGAAACGGCATTTGATATGAATAAATGGTTTACACTTAAATAAATCATTAAAAAATAGTGATTTAATTTTGTAAATTTCATAACAATACTTAATTTTGCAAGCCATTAAGTTTAATAAAGAGTAAAAAAGTATAGCAAAATATAAAGGAGTTTAAAGATGAAAAAGGGAATACATCCGGAGAATTATCGTTTAGTAGTTTTTAAGGATATGTCAAATGGTGAAATGTTTCTTACGAAGTCAACCGCACCTACAAAAGAAACTATTAAATACGAAGATGGAAAAGAATATCCATTAATTAAAGTTGAGATTTCTAATACATCTCATCCATTTTATACTGGTAAGATGAAACTTGTTGACACAGCCGGACGTGTAGATAAATATATGAGCAAGTATAAAAAACACGTTGATAAGAAAAAATAAATTCTTAATATATATTTTGAAAAGCTCCGAATTTCGGAGCTTTTTTTATGTAAATTTGACAATAAACTAATTAAAATCTACTTCTAATGAATTATATTTTGTTTGATGATAAGTCCTGGGATAATTTATTACCTCTTACTTTTACAAAGCCCGTTTGTGAAATCCGTTCCGGAATTCTTACGATAAAAGAAAAGTGGGAAAATTTTTTGAATGTAAAGTTGTCATATCTAACTCAGGAATACTTACGATCAAAGTATAAATTGAATGTTGAAGAAGAAAATGTATTGATCAATGGAAGTATTATACCAAATGAAAGGTTAATAGAAAAAATTAAGCAATTAGAATTTAATCAGGTACTTAAAAGCGATGAAAAGATAATAGCTTTGAAATTGGAAAAGCTACATGTAAGCACTTTTAATTATGCAGAAATTTCAAACTATCATGAAATAAATCATGAAGAAAAATATAGATCGATTTCCTGGCCATGGGAGATATTTAAATTTAATGGGGAAAATATTATTTCTGATTTTGAACTCCTTACAAAAGGCCGAAAATCAGTGGAAATAAGCTCAACAAATAATTTATTAGGTAAAGAGAATATATTTGTTGAAGAAGGTGCTAAAATAGAATTCGCTACTTTAAATGCAACAACTGGCCCAATTTATATCGGAAAAGATGCTGAAATAATGGAAAACAGTGTAGTTCGAGGACCATTTGCTTTATGCGATCACTCGGTGTTAAAAATGGTTGCAAAAATTTATGGTCCAACTACTATTGGTCCTCATTCAAAGATAGGAGGTGAAGTAAATAATTCCGTAATTTTTGGATATTCAAACAAAGCACATGATGGATTTTTAGGAAATTCTGTTATTGGCGAATGGTGTAATCTTGGCGCAGATACAAATAATTCGAACCTTAAAAATAATTATGCTGAAGTGCGTTTATGGAATTATGAAAATGAACGTTTTATTAAAACCGGGCTACAATTCTGTGGATTAATCATGGGTGATCATTCGAAATGTGCAATAAATACTATGTTTAATACAGGAACCGTTGTTGGTGTAAACGTAAATATTTTTGGCGAAGGATTTCCAAGAAATTTTGTACCATCATTTTCTTGGGGAGGTGCACATGGATTTTCAAATTATGATATCAAGAAAGCATACGAAGTGGCTGAAAAAGTAATGGAAAGAAGAAGTATTCGACTGGATGATAAAGAAAAGGATATTCTGAAAGAAGTATATGAAAGAACCTCAAAATACAGAATGTTTTAACTTTCTAATGTTATTTGTGTTTTATAACTAGCAATCCGAATTTGGCATAGTGATTGCCATTCTTAATACCTAATTAATTTTTTGTTTGTGGCTGACAGATTGTCGTAAGAGATATATAAAAGAGGAAAACATTTATGAGTGATAAAATAAACGAAAGTAAATATAGAAGTATACTATTTGCAGGCGATATGGAAAGTGATGGTGAGTTTATTCCATTGATTTCTGATGATGAAGATGATGTTGATTTTAAAAGATCGGAATTGCCAAAGGAACTGCCAATTTTACCGTTGAGAAATACAGTTCTATTTCCGGGAGTGATTTTACCAATTACAGTTGGAAGAGAAAAATCGATTCGTTTGGTAAATGATATCTATAAAAAGGATAAAATCATTGGTACCGTTGCACAGAAAGATGTAAGCGTAAATGAACCGGAAGAGGAGGACATGTATAGACTAGGTACGGTTGCTCAAATCTTAAAAGTGCTTGAAATGCCAGATGGTAGTACGTCTGTAATTATTCAGGGACGTCAACGTTTCGAGATGAATCAGATGGTACAAGCCGAGCCTTATCATAAAGCAACGGTAGCATTACTTAAAGATAAAAAACCAAACGATAAAACCAGGGAATTCGAAGCAATTGTCGGTTCTTTAAAGGATTTATCTTTAAGAATTATTAAGTTGTCAAGTAATATCCCACCGGAAGCTTCTTTTGCCGTAAAGAACATTGAAAACACTAAATTTTTGGTAAACTTCATTTGTTCAAATAGCGATATCGACATAGAAGACAAACAAAAACTTCTTGAAATTGATAATTTAAAAGAAAGATCTATTCGGTTGCTGGAGCATCTAACTCGTCAAATCCAAATGCTTGAGTTAAAAAATGATATTCAGTCGAAAGTAAAAACCGATCTTGATCGTCAACAAAGGGAATATCTGCTGCACCAACAAATGAAAACTATTCAGGATGAGTTAGGAGGTAACCCGTTAGATCAGGAAATCGAAGATCTAAAGAAAAGGGCAGAAGATAAAAAATGGGGCAAAGAAGTAGCAGAAACTTTTTCAAAAGAAGTTGATAAATTAAATCGACTAAACCCTGCTACAGGAGAATATTCAGTTCAATTAAATTACCTTCAAACTTTACTTGATTTACCTTGGAACGAATTCACAGAGGATAATTTCGATTTAAAACGAGCACAAAAAATTTTAGATGAAGATCACTTCGGTTTGGAAAAAGTAAAAGATAGAATTTTAGAATATTTAGCTGTACTTAAATTGAAAGGTGATTTGAAATCTCCAATTTTGTGTTTATACGGACCTCCGGGAGTAGGTAAAACTTCATTAGGAAAATCAATAGCAAAAGCCCTTGACAGGAAATATGTTAGAATGTCATTAGGTGGATTACACGATGAAGCTGAGATCCGTGGGCACAGGAAAACATATATTGGAGCAATGCCAGGCAGAATTATCCAGAATATTAAAAAGGCTAAATCATCAAATCCCGTTTTTATATTAGACGAAATAGATAAAGTGGGAAAAGATTTTCATGGTGATCCGGCTTCTGCTTTATTAGAGGTATTAGATCCTGAACAAAACAATGCATTTCATGATAATTACCTTGAACTTGAATATGATTTATCTAATGTAATGTTTATTGCAACTGCCAATACTTTATCTACAATTAATCCTGCTTTACGAGATCGTATGGAAATGATCGATGTCAGTGGTTATATTGTTGAAGAAAAAATAGAAATTGCTAAAAGACATTTAATTCCAAAACAGTTAAGTTCTCACGGGGTTGAGAAATCAAGAGTGTCGTTCAGTAAAAAGGTGTTGGAATATATTGTTGAGAATCACACTCGTGAGTCAGGAGTTCGAACATTAGATAAAACCATAGCAAAGATTACAAGAAATCTTGCCCGTAAAATTGCGCTTGAAGAAGAATTTAATAAATCCCTTAATGTTGAAGACATTAAAGAGATATTAGGTCCGCCCGAATTTACAAAAGATAAGTATCAAGGGAATGAATTTGCAGGCGTTGTTACAGGTTTAGCCTGGACGGCTGTAGGTGGAGAAATTTTATTTGTTGAAAGCAGTTTAAGCAAAGGGAAAGGAAAACTTACCTTAACAGGTAACTTAGGCGATGTAATGAAAGAATCAGCTGTTATTGCGCTTGAATATATAAAATCTCATGCAGCTGAATTAAATAGTAGCGAAGAAGCATTTGAGAATTGGAATATTCACATTCATGTTCCGGAAGGAGCAATTCCAAAAGACGGACCTTCTGCAGGTATTACAATGGCAACATCATTAGCATCAATATTTACACAAAGAAGAGTTCGCCAAAAGGTTGCTATGACAGGCGAAATTACGTTAAGAGGTAAGGTATTACCTGTTGGTGGAATCAAAGAGAAAATTTTAGCAGCTAAACGTGCCAATATTACTGATATAATTCTCTCTGAAGAAAATAAAAAAGATATCAGTAAAATCAAGGATATATACCTGAAAGGATTGAACTTTCATTATGTAAAAGAAATTATGGAAGTTCTCAACATTGCACTTTTAAAGGAAAAAGTTAAGAAGCCATTGAAAATATTTTAAACATAAATATTTAAACCATATATTTTGAACCTTGTCTAAACTCTGGACAGGGTTTTTTATTGCCCGCTTATCAATAAAGGGAGGTTGTTATTAGATCCAACTAACTATGGATGGAAATATTAACTCTCATTAACATTTTTACTATATGAATGTTATATTTTAAGTTATATTTTTATCCTTTTTAAATACCTAAAAAAGTAAATAATGCAAAAGCAAATACTATATTGTTCATGCAAGGGAGATATAATTAACAAAGAACTCGCGAGCCAGGTAACACAAATCTTGAAGAAATCCAATGTGCCGGTTTATGAATTATCGGATTTATGCGGCTTATGTGCGTTGAATAAGGAAATTGTACAAGAACTTATTACAAAAGATAAGGAAACCTTAATAATTGCCTGTTATTCGAGAGGTGTTAGTTCGCTGTTAAAGTTTGCTGGCCTTGATATTGAAGATAAAAATATTTCCTATCTAAACATTCGAAATAACTCAATAGATACTGTTTTGGAAAGTTTGAATTCTTTTACGGAATTTAAAGTTAAGAAAAGGCAATTTGAAAAAATTGAAGCAAATAAAGATTGGCCATCATGGTATCCGGTATTAGATTATGAGCGTTGCACTGCATGTGGGCAATGTTCAGATTTTTGTTTATTTGGAACGTACGAAAAGGAAGATGGGCAAGTTAAAGTGGTTAGCCCTCAATCATGCAAAAATAATTGCCCGGCGTGCGCTAGAATATGCCCGGATGCTGCAATTATTTTTCCAAAATATACGCAGGAAGGCGCAATAAGTGGAAATGAATCAATAGATGAAGCAGCAGAACTTCAAAGACAACGCAAAGATGTTGAACAAATACTTGGCAACGATATTTATAAAGCTTTGGAAGGAAGAAAAGCTAAAAGGCAACGAATTATAAAAACGGAAGCAATAGATAAGGCACTTGAAGAAAGAGAAAAAGCTTTAAAAGAACAAAAAAGAAATAACCCGGAATTATAGAAATGGCAGTATTAAAACAATTTTTAAAAGCTGATAAAAAGTGTAGGCGTAAGTTCATTTATAATTTTGGAATAAAGGGAATGGTTGGTTTTTCTAAGTACCAAAAAAGAAAGAAAAATGGGCAATTATTTCCTGCATTTCATTTTATTTCTGTAACAAATGATTGCAATTTGAAGTGTCAGGGGTGTTGGGTAACAAAAGGGAAGAAAGCAGAGTGCCTTGATATCAAGTATGTTGATAAAATTATAGAAGCAGGAAACCGGAAAGGTTCATACTTTTTTGGTATATTAGGAGGAGAACCGCTTATGTATAAGCCTCTTTTAGAGGTTTTTAAAAAACATCAAAAAAGCTATTTCCAACTATTTACGAACGGTACACTTTTAACTGATTCAGTTGCTGATGAATTAAGAAAAAGCGCAAATGTGACACCATTAATTAGTTTTGAAGGTGATGAGAATGTAGCAGATATACGTCGTGGAGGCTCTGATATTTATAAGAAGACCATAAAGTCAATTGAAACTTGTGTAAAAAACAAGCTTATTACAGGGGTTGCAGTTAGTGTTTGTAAGTCTAATATTGATATGGCATTGTCTGATGAGTTTGTAAACATGTTGGTAGATAAAGGAGTTATATACCTATGGTACTATATTTACCGCCCATCCGGTGAAAACCAACAATATGATTTAGCCTTAAGCCAGGAAGAAATAAATCGTTTAAGAAGGTTTATGGTTGAAGGGCGAACGAAATATGATATTATTTTGGTAGATTCTTACTGGGATGGAAAAGGAGAGCCATTTTGCCCTGCTGCAGAAGGTTTAAGTCACCATATTAATCCATCAGGATATATTGAACCATGCCCGGTTTTACAGTTTGCGGTTGACAATATAAAATCGTCTTCCGTTGAAGAGATATATGAAAAATCGACATTCTTGGATTCTTTTAGGAAAGAAATAAATGTAAAAACAAAAGGGTGCATCATTATGGAGGACCCTGAATGGTTATACAACTTTATGGCAAGGCATAAGGTTATAAATACATCAAACAGGGAGGATTTTCTGGAACAGTTAAAGAATTCCCCGAGTATATGTAGTCATGGTTCATGTGAAAGAATACCTGAAAAAAACAGAATATACCGGTTTGTAAAAAACAAAGCTTTTTTTGGGCTGGGGTCGTATGGCTAATGATTAAATTATGGAGTCAAATATTTTACAACTTGTTGTTCCTTCTGTGCAAAAGGAAAGAGATGAATTAAGACGGAATGTTGCATTATATTTTTCCGAACATGATATCCTCCCTCCAATATCTCATGATTCCCTTTTGGAACATGCGCAGAACCTAATAAAAACCTATAAATGGAATGAGGATTATTTGGCATTTGTAATGGTTTGTTGTGGGAATGAGGTATGGAGAAAAGTTGTAAAAAGTACCCATTATAGCCGGAGAATATTGCTTCTTCCTGAGTGTTTAAAAAACAGTCTAAACTGCAAAGCTAAAAAGGATGAGCTGGGATTAATATGCCTTGATTGTGAGGCTTGCCCCATCTCTGAAATAATAAACCAGGCTGAAGAACTAGGTTATACAACTTTAGTAATGGAAGGTACAACTGTTGCGGCCAAATTAATTGAGAGCGGAAAAATTGATGCTGTTATCGGGGTAGGTTGCATGGATTCATTACAAAAGATGTTTGAATTGGTAACCAAATATGCAGTTCCGGGTATCGGAATCCCATTGTTGGGAGATGGATGCAAAGATACGGAAACTGATGTCAAATGGTTAAAAGAAGAGATTAAAGCTTATTATAAAAGCGAAGGTATTAAATTGATTAACCAAAGCCAGTTAAGAGAAAAGGTTGGCAATTATTTTAAACAGGATGGAGTTGTTATGAAAGCAATTCCAGGGGCAACAATTACAGATGAGATAGCTCGTGAAGCATTAGTGACAGATGGTCATCGTTGGCGGCCATTTTTGTCGGCATTGGTATACGAATCTTTAAGTAATGAACCAAACCCTGAAATAACTGAACATATTGCATTATCGATTGAATGTTTTCATAAGGCATCATTGATACACGATGATATTGAGGATAATGATATCTTTCGAAACGGGTTTGAAACAATCCACAAAAAATATGGAGTTCCTGTTGCATTGAATGTTGGTGATTTTCTTATTGGGCATGGGTACCGTTTGCTTACCGAAAGTCCTTTGCCAAAAAATGTTTTGGTAAATTGCATTAAAATAGCATCTCAGGGGCATATTGATTTAACACTCGGACAGGGAGAAGAATTATACACTGAAAACGAAGTTAAGATTTATACAGTTGATGAAATCTTGAAAATATACGAAAATAAAACTTCAGCTGCATTTAATGTTTCGTTATTAATTGGGGCCACTGCAGGTAATGCTGATGAAAAACTATTAAAGCAATTAAAAGAATTTAGTAAATGCGTTGGAATTGCCTACCAGATAAAGGATGATCTGGGTGATTATAAGGGTGAAAATGGTGATATATTATTTAGGAATTTTTCTGTGCTTTTATCAGTTTTATTTGATGATTTGAATAAAAAGGATCGAATGGAAGCGTTGGAGCTCATTGATAATAAGAATTGGCAAAAAATATTTGAACTAATTCACGGTAATAATATTGTCGAAAAAACACATACTTTACTCAGGCGACATATTCAAAACGCTTATCAGAGTATAAGTAATGTTGATAAATTGGCACTAAAACTGGCCCTACATGAAATTATGGGAAAAATTTTTAACGATTATATTTAATCCGTTTTTAAATTCTCTTTCGAATTTTGGCAAGAAATATGCTTTTGAAAATTTTTTACAAAATGCCTTAACATTGCTTAACGAAGATATAATTAATGAAATTAAAAGTTATGTTTTAGCCCAACATTCCAAGAATGGAGGATTTATAGATAAAGCAGGCAAGCCGGATTTATATTATTCCGTATTCGGGTATTTTGTTTCTGAAGCCTTAATACTTCCTAAGATAAAAGATGGTTTAAGAGAATATTTGAATAATGCAGAGCACTTTACAAATGACAACAACGTTCATATATTTTGTAAGGTAATATTATATTCGAAATTATTAAAAAAAGATCCTTATAATAAAAAATTAGGGGATGAAGTTTTAGAAATAATAAGTAATAGCCCGGGTAATAAAACAGATTATAATTGGTTTCTGGGGTTTTTGGCATTATATTACCTCGGAGAATATTATTCGTTAAGCAGGTTTTTGAAGAAATTAAAGGTTGATTTATTATCAGAGCAAGAAAACACTTCAATTACCTTATTAGCAGTAAACATAATTTTAAAAAAAATTTCAGGGAAGAATATTGAAAGTTACGCAAAGCAACTAATGAAATATTACAGGGCTTCGGGAGGCTTTGCAGCTTTTCGGAATGCACCCTTTGAGGACCTTTTATCTACGGCAGTGGCATTGTATACTCTTCGAATTTGTGGTGCAGATTTAAGGCTTATCAAACCAAAATCGTTAGAATTTATTACATCATTATATAACCATGGAGGTTTTTGTGCAACTGAACTTGACCCGGGTACAGATATTGAATATACATTTTATGGGTTATTAGCACTTGCAAGCCTGGCATATGAAAACAAATAAAATGGAACATAAGGAAATAGCAAAAAAATTTGAGGTATTTTCCGAACAACTATTATTGGAAAGAAATAAAGAGGGGTTTTGGGTTGGAGAATTATCGTCAAGCGCACTTTCTACAGCTGTTGCGATTGTGGCATTGTGGTTAAATAAAAATGCACGTCATAACTCAAGGATCAAAAAGGGCTTAACTTGGCTCATAAAAAATATAAATGAAGATGGTGGTTATGGCGATACTGTTACAAGTGAAAGCAATGTAAGTACTTCTTTACTTTGTTACGCAGCTTTATATTGTTTCAAGCAAGAAGATCCAAGCATTCTAAGTAATTTGAGAAAAATCGAAAAATATTTGTTAAATCAAAATATTCAACTAACCTCATCATCGGTAATACAAACTATTTTGGATTTTTATGGAAAAGACCTAACCTTTTCAATTCCTATCTTAACCATGTTGGCTATTTGTGGAGTTATCGGCAATGAAGCATTCGATAAAATACCGCAGTTACCTTTTGAATTTACAGTCCTACCGGTTTCATTCTATAAGTTTTTTAATTTACAGGTAGTTAGCTACGCTATTCCAGCTCTGGTTGCTGTGGGAATTGCTTTATTTAAAAACAAAAAGAAAAGCAACAGAATTTTATATTTTATAAGGAAAAGGTCAATTAAAAAAGCATTAAACAGGTTGGAAGAGATGCTTCCCGAAAGCGGTGGCTACCTGGAAGCTATTCCTTTAACGGCATTTGTTAACCTGTGTTTGAATTTTAGTAAAGCTAATAGTCCGGTTGTTATTGAAAAGGGAATTATGTTTTTAGAAAATCAGCAAAGGGCTAATGGAAGCTGGCCGATAGATACAGATCTTTCAACATGGGTAACAACTTTAAGCATAAAAGCAATCGGAAGAAATAATTTGAATAGCCGGTTGAACATGGATGAAATAGATACATTACGAAAGCATCTCCTTTCTTTGCAGTATTCAGATATTCATCCGTTTAATAAAGCGAGGCCCGGAGGATGGGGGTGGACCAATTATTCAGGTTCTGTTCCAGATGCGGATGATACTTCGGGTGCAATTATCGCATTGTTAAACCTAACACAAGGAACAAAAAAAGAAGTAAATTCTATTCTCAATGGTTGTTTATGGCTTTGCAAACTACAGAATAATGATGGTGGCATACCAACATTTAGCAGAGGTTGGGGCAGGTTGCCTTTTGATAGTTCTTGCCCTGATATTTCAGGCCACGCTTTCCTGGCTTGGATATATTCTTTAGGTATTTTAACAGGTAAGGTTCCAATTAAAAAGAAAAAAATTATTCAAAAAAGTGTAAATAAGATTCTTAAATATTTACGAAAAACTCAAGGTAATGATGGGGCATGGGTTCCATTGTGGTTTGGAAATCAAAATGCCAGGTTAAAATCGAATAAAGTTTATGGTACAGCTAAAGTTGTATCTTATTTAAATGAAGCCTTGACCATGGCTTCATTAGATGAAAAAGACAAAAAAATTATTAATGCTTTGCTAGCAAAAGCTCGGAAATTTATATCCACCCAACAAAATGAAGATGGTAGTTGGGGTGGAGAAAAAGGAGTTTCAGGGACTATTGAAGAAACTTCTCTTGCAATTTCTGCACTTGCATCTGGAAAAAATGAAAGTGTTTTATTAAAGGCACTTAATTGGGTTAATGGAGAAATAGAAAAGAATGGGATTGTAGCCAACCCGATCGGGCTTTATTTTGCAACCCTTTGGTACGATGAAAAGTTATATCCCTTAATTTTTTATGTAGAGGCTTTAAGGAAATACCTTGATATTTACAAAAAAGATTAATAAGCAGGTTATTGACAATTCTTTAATTTTCCGTAGATTTATATTTCGTTATAAAGTTTAATTAATAAAATTATGAAAATGGGAGCTGGTTTATTTTGGGGTTTATTGCTAATCCTGGTAGGGTTAGGAATTGTTATACGAGTTGTTTTCAATGTTAACATCCCTGTGGTTAAATTTATCGTTGCATTCTTTCTTATTTTTATAGGAATAAAATTATTAATCGGAAATTTCCATTTCTGGGATAAACGTGGAGATGAGAATACAACTATTTTTAGTGAAAGCCGGGTTAATGGGCAGGAAGAGAAATACAAAGAATACAATGTAATTTTTGGTAGTTCAACCATCGATTTACGAGGTATCGATCTATCGGAAAGCTCAAAAGAAATAAACGTTAATACGGTATTTGGCGGATGTTTACTAAAAGTTGATAAATCCACTCCGATAAAGATTAAAGCGGATGCAGCTTTTGCCTCGGCAAAATTACCAAATGGAGAAACCGCAGCTTTTGGAACGGGCCGTTATGAAAATGAAACATTTAACAAAGATACAAATCACCTCTATATTAAGTGTGATGTTGTTTTTGGAGGTTTTGAGCTTAGAACTTATTGAAACCATTTTATTAACCAAAGAAGAAGTTGCATTAAGAATTATTTAGGAAAGATAAGGCTGTGGAAAAGTTATTTCATTTGTTTTGACTCAGCAAGAGGGATTATATTAAATCTAATATTTTTTTAGTTTATGGTCCGCAAACGGAATCAGCAAAATCATATTAACAAATAAAACATAAATTGTGAAAAAGGTATTATTATTTGTTTCAGTAGTCATGTTTTTTTCATGCTCTACGAAAATGAATGACAAAGATATTCATAACAACGAAACTCTAAATTTAACAATAAGCCAGGCAAATCAATTGTCGCAGATGCCATTGCAATGTATGCAACAAGAATTTCCAAATAAACTGGGGCAAACTCTTGCAAATGAAAATGATATGGGAACTCCAAAAGAACTTCATCCTGCATTTTATGGATGTTTCGATTGGCATTCATCTGTGCATGGGCATTGGATGTTAGTGAAGTTATTGAAAGAATTCCCGGATTTAGAGAACAGAACCATTATCAAACAAAAACTTAAAGAAAATATCACTGAAGAAAATATTTTAAGAGAGTTGGAATATTTTAAACGGCCAACGGAAAAATCATATGAACGAACGTATGGCTGGGCTTGGTTGCTAAAACTGGCTGAAGAGTTACATACATATGAAGATCCTTTAGCTAAAGAACTTGAGAGTAATTTGCAGCCACTTACCAATTTTATTGTAAACAAATACATTGATTTTCTTCCCAGGTTAAAATATCCGATACGTGTGGGAGAACATACAAATACAGCATTCGGGCTGGCATTTGCATGGGATTATGCAAATACGTTAAATCACGAAGAACTCAGATCGTTAATCGAAAAACGTGCTAAAGAATTTTATTATAACGACATAAATTGTCCAATAATATGGGAACCCAGTGGTTTTGATTTTTTATCACCGTGTTTGGAAGAAGCGGATTTAATGAGAAGAGTACTTGCAAAAGACGAATTTATTGATTGGATTAAATTGTTTTTACCTGATTTGCAAAATAGTGATTATTCAATTGAACCAGCTCAAATCCTTGATAGAACGGATGGTAAATTAGTACATCTGGATGGCTTAAATTTTAGTAGAGCATGGTGCCTGTATGGCATTGCAAATAATTTTGAAGAATATGATCACTTAAAACCAATAGCCAATAATCATATTGAGTATTCGTTACCTAACGTAGTGGGCGATAGTTATGAAGGAGGACATTGGTTAGCATCATTTGCAATTTATGCTCTATCAAATGCCGAATAGAATAGAAAAGTATGTTAGTTATTACTAACTTGCTTGCTTTTCAATTTTCAAATCTTTTTAAGTCGGTTTGTTTAAATGTCCATTCAGGAGTTATAAGATCTCCTTCAAAATTTAAATTATACCAGGGACTTATATTTTTATCATTTGGATTTTTAAGAATATGGATATCTTGTGCTGGCATATAGCTTTGTGCAAGTAAAAATATTTTATTGCCATCCGTGTCTGTTGCCAAATCAACAACAATTACAGCGTGTCCGGGACTTCCACCTTGAATAAACACATCACCAATTCGAATGGCATTAATATCCACTGGTATCATTTCTTTGGAAAGAGAAATAGTACCTGCATACGAAAATATTATATTCATATATTTTCTAAAGCTTTTATATGAGTTTGAAGGAGTAGTTTTTTCTTTCCAGTAGGTTTTATTTCCTTCCACAACAATCCTTTTACCTTTCATCCATTCAGAGTAATCAACACGAAATCCATTGGTAAAATTAAAATGAATTTTATCAAACTGATCTGCGTTATATAAAAATTCTGCTCTTAGTCTCATAACGGCATCAGCACATTGTTGTAAATCTCTTTCTCCAACGTCAATATCAATAACGGAAGCATAAACCCAGAAGTTAGGCTTAATTATGCCGTTGTAAAATCTAACTTTTGTACCGTGCGGCTTTAAAGGTAAGTTTCTTAAATAATGTGCAAATGAGTTATCATTTATTTTTACCCTGTTAAAATCTTGTGGAGTTTTAATTCTTTCAAAAATTGTTGAACCATTTTCATTAATTAAGTTTTCTTTATTGCTGATCTGTCCACAAGCAAATGAAAACGAAATAACAGATAAGCATATTACAAAAATTCGTTTCATATAAATAACTTTTTAATAATCTGAAGTTCAGTCTTATATTAAGGAACGTATAATTTTATTTTTTAATGTACTCAAATGCTTTTGAAATTGATTCTTTAACTTTTTTTACATTTTCATCAACTCCTGTTTTAATTTTTTTCCAGTTTTCTTCTTGTGATTCTTTTACCTCCGACAACTTATCCTCAATGTTTGATTTGTATTTTTTAATGTTTTGGATCTGAACTTTTAACTTTTCTTTTATTTCTTCATTCGCATGTTTGGCTTTTTCCTCCAATTCATCAATTTTATCCGAAAATTCATTAATCCAGTTTTGAGCTTTTTCAGTGAAAGTCTGTTTATCAGCATTTACTTCTTCCAGATAAGCTTCAAATTCTTCAACTATTATTTCCCATTTTTCCTGACTTGCTGTTTTTAAGTCATTAAACTTTTCGTCTAATTTAACTCTTTGATTAACTAATAATTTAATCCTTTCTTCTAATTCATTCATATTCTTTTTAGCATTTAACTTAGCTTCTATTGCTTCAGCCTCAAGTTCATAAATTTTTGCTTTTAGTTGCTTAACTATTATTTCAGCTCGGGTTTCGTAATCTTTTCGTTCTTTCATTTTCTTTTATTTATTGTTATTAATGATTGAGAAAAATTAATAATTACAAAATAAAATATCAAATCAAACATTGAAAAGTTTAGACCATTATTATAGAAATAACCAAACTGCCTGAATTATTCAAACAAATGTTTTAAGTTTGTTATTTCAATTTAAAAATTCAGATATGGAAAAGATAGCTGTATTCCCGGGAACCTTTGATCCTTTTACGCTTGGACATGAATCGGTAGTTAACAGGGCACAAGTATTATTTGATAAAATATATATAGCCGTAGGATTTAATTCTAAAAAAGATGCACTGTTTTCGTTAGAAGATAGAAAAGGATTTATAAATCAGGTTTTTGAGGGAAATCCCAAAATTGAAGTAGTTCATTTTGAAGGGTTAACAATTGAGTTTTGTAAATCGATAGGAGCAAGATATATTCTTAGAGGATTAAGAACAGCTGCTGATTTTGAATATGAAAGAGCAATTGCACAGGTAAATAAGGCAATGCATGAGGGAATTGAAACAGTATTTTTCTTAACAATGCCTGAACATACACCAATTAACTCATCAATAGTTCGAGATATTGTAAGGCACGGAGGAGATGTAAGTAAGTTTATCCCAACAAAAATGAAATTGAAATAAACTCAGTTTGTAATGTTGAAGAAGTTTTTATTGTTAATACTGTTAGTATCACCGTATGGGCTTTTTGCTGAAAAAGTCATAATTAATGGTAATGCACCTGACTATAAAGGCGTGAGTATAACTTTCCTGACTTTTTCTGATCAAATTACCTATACAGAGAAGGAACTTTGTAAAACAAAAGTTGATGATAATGGTAATTTTACTTGTTCATTTGAAACAAATGAAACGATCTATATTTTTACTCATTTAGGAGTTTACGAAGCTTTTTTATTTGTTGAACCTGGAAAAACTTACGATCTGATATTACCTGAAATAAAGGAAAAAACTTTAGCTGAAAAACTAAATCCATATTTTAAACCAACCCTTTATCATTTAGGCTTAAATGATATTGATGAAAATGAATTGAATTATCAATTAGCATATTTTGATGAAATTTATTCTCTAATGGGAAGTAAAGACTTATTTTCTATTTACGATAAAATAAGACAGGTTCAGGATGACAGTAAATTTAATGATGTAGATACAATATATTCGACAGAATCATATAGGAAGATTGTAAATAATAGTACAAGTTTTATATCTAAGAACTTAAAAAAGATTGATGTAACAACTGAAATTCAGAAAGTAGATTCATTATTTTTAAATGTTGATAATAAGTTTTTTAATGATTTCAAACAATACAAGTTTGCACAATATAAGAGTGTTTCAGCCAATCAAAAGATGAAAAGTATTTCAAATACTTATTATTTAAATAATGAAATTTTATATCAGAATCCGGCATATATGGAATTATTTAATCAGGTTTATGATGAATATTTCTTGTATTTCGGAAGAACAGAAAGTGGAAAACAGATATTTAATGATATTGGAAAACTTAAGAGTATAAGTTCCTTAAAAAAAACATTGGGAAATGATTCTATTCTGTCGAACGATACTTTGAAAGAGTTAGTAATTCTTAAATGCTTACATGATGAATTTTATAATGATAAATTCTCACGTTCGGCTATGCTTACCGTATTGGATTCTTTGTCAATGCAGACAACGGTTGATGAGCATAAACACATAGCTAAGAACATAAAAGACAAGGTAACGAAATTAATGTTAGGTTATGAACCTCCAACATTTGAGCTTCACGATAAAGATAGTAATTTGGTAAGTTTAGATTCATATAAAGGTAAATATGTTTATCTTGGATTTTGCACAACAACCAGTTATGCTTGTATTAAGGAGTTTGCAATGCTTGAGAACTTATATAAAAATCATAAAGATCATTTTGAAATAATCATCATTTCAATGGATGAAAGTTTACCGCAAATGAAGCGCTTTATTGAAATGAAGAATTATTCAGTTAAGTTTTTATACTATGGAAATCAACCGGATGTATTTAAAGATTATGATATTCGTGCATTCCCAACATATTATTTTATTGATAAGGAAGGTAAATTAGCAATTACTCCGGCACCTTCACCTGACCAAAATTCGGAATTTGCAATTTTTAAAATAATGAGGGCGAACGGTGATATTTAAAACCCTTTCGTTCAGAGACTAAGGGATCTTTTAAATAATAAAGAACCAATAATCAATATCGAAGTATGAGTTTTTTAACATTTAGTATTTGATGTTTTGTTAACAGCTTAGAGGTTAACAAACATTTATCTTGATTAGTATAAGGCATTCCTGTCTTAATTCTAATTTCACAATTTATTCCTTCTTTTTTAGAAAATAATTTAATAACTTCAGACAGCAAATGTTTAAGAATGAATACCTTATCAAATAAATTATTTAAGAGAATATGCCTAAGCTTTTTTTTAGCCACAATATTAATTGTTATTATTTTAATAATTACGGATAAATATCGCATATCCGTATTAAATAAAGAAAATTCACATCCAAATCGTATTTATTATTATCATGATCTCGATAAAGACGGAAATAGCGAAAAACTGAATTTTCAGAAAAATAACGTAGGAAGAATTGGCTTATTAGTTTATGAAAATAACAAAATTATTAATCATTGGAACTTTGAAGGTGAGTGGGGACAGATTGACCATCCTTTTATAGCTGATTTGAATATAGATGGAAAAGATGAAATATTTATATTCTCTCAAATTAACGATTCTCTCTATTTACATTGTGTTGACCCCATAAATAATAGAGTAGTATTTCGTAATAAAGCAATAACAAAAGTTTATAAAGCACATGGAATATATGATTACGGTATATATAAAGGTGTTTTATATGATATGGATTCTGATGGTATAAAAGAAATATATTTCTCAATTAGCACGGGATATTCTACCAAGCCACGTAACCTATTTGTTTATAACTATAAAAAGGATACTGTTATTGTATCTCCTGAAAGTTGTGCTCCTTTATTTTCTCCCATTGCTTATGATTTTGATTATGATGACATCCCCGAATTTTTATGTTCAACACATGCTGTTGCGAACTGTAGCCTCAATATCGAATATTCCGACCACTATAGTTGGTTAATGGTTTTTAGACCGGACTTAAATTTTAAATTCGAGCCAATTCCATTTAATGCTTATCCATCATTAACTAAATTTGGAACTCTTAAATTAAATAAAGATTTAATATTTGTATTTCATCTATATAGGGGAACAGAAGATTATTCCAGCTTTATGGCTTTATTTAACTGTGATGGTTTTATGCTTAAATCAAAAGATATAAATATTAATCCAGAAATACAGCAATTCGAACTTATAAATGAAACTGATGATAAAAGTTATATTTACTTGATTGCTGATATTGGAAAAGTTTTTAAGATTGATACTATGTTAAATTTTAAAAAATATATAAATGTACCTAAATTGACCGGGCTAGATGTATATTATAAATTGGATATCGATAATGATGCAAGCAATGAATATATCTTCAGAGGGCAATACAAGAATCAATTTGTAATTACAAGACATAATTTTAAACATGCTATTACCGTATCATTAGATAGAAATTTTAACGCCCCCTATTTTTCTTTGAAAGAGGCAACTGATTTTCAAACACAGCTTGTTGTAGATACTGAAGAATATACCTATTATTTTAACTATGGTAAATCAATAGTATACAAGTACTGGCATCTGATGATTGCTTTGAATACTGTAATTATTTACCTGGTTTTTTATGTAGCAGCTAAAATTGGAGATTACAGGAAGTTAAAGCTTAAAGAAACACAAAAAAAGATCTCAGAACTTCAATTAAAATCATTCCAAAATCATATAGATCCTCATTTTACTTTTAATATTATCGAATCATTTGGTAATTTAATTAATGAGAAAAACCCGGAAAAAGCAAGTTTTCTTTTTAACAATTATACCAGGATGCTTAAATCAGCTCTTATAAATTCTGATAATGCATTTATTTCATTAGAAGATGAATTGGATTTTGTTAGAAATTACCTAAATCTCGAGGTTTACAGGAATAATTATAAATTTGATTATAAAATTAACATACAAAAGGGCCTTGATGAAAGTATTATAATTCCAAAAATGTTAATACACATTTTTGTGGAAAATGCTGTAAAGCATGGAGTCAGGCACCTTACGGAAGGTGGTTTAGTTAAAATAAAAATATATGAAGAAGGCAGTGATTATAGAATATTTATTAAAGACAACGGAATAGGAAGGGAGAAAGCGAAAGAACTTGCCTGGTTTTCAACTGGAAGGGGATTAAAAATTATTGATGAAATTCTCGGACTTTATAACAGGTTGTACCGGGTTAATATAGGTTATGAAACCATAGACCTGGAAAGTAAAGAAAAAGCTTCAGGGACATTGGTAAAAATTAAAATTCCAACAAAGCAACTTTACCATGCAAAATGAAAATATAAAATGCATAATTATAGATGATGAGCTTGACATCCGTGAAAGGCTCGAAAGTTTATTAAATAAAATTGATGGAATAGAAATCTTGAGCAAAGAAGGGATTCCCGAAGAAGCAGTTGAAAAAGTAATTGAACTAAAACCGGACATTGTCTTTTTAGATATTGAAATGCCCCGGATGAATGGACTTGATATGGTAAGTAAAATCAGGAAAAGATACTTTTACCCAACTTTTATTTTCGTTACGGCATACAACCAATATGCAATAAAAGCAATAAAAAAAGAAGCTTTTGATTTTTTGCTTAAGCCTGTCGATATCGAAGAGCTTTCCCAAACCATTGAGCGGTATAAAGAAAAAAGGAGTAAAAACATACAAAGTATAAATAATCCAAGGTTTGATTGTCTATCTGGAAGAGAAAAAGAAGTGCTCGAATTGTTATTTCGGAGGCTTACAAGCAATGAAATTGCTAAAACCCTTTTTATAAGCAAAACCACAGTCGATACTCACCGAAGAAATATTCTGGAAAAAACAGGTGTAAAATCTACCCTGGAACTTTTATCATTAAAGTAATCGTAAAACTTATTTTTCAGTCTCAGTGTGTCTTCAAGACACGCCGAGACTGCTTTCATGTTATTTTTTATTGCGCCTTTTTTTATTACTACTACCATACCTGTTGTTTTTTTGTAAGTTAATAGTTTTTAATGATTTGGGATCGCATTGCGCCAATACATGTATATGCATAAATCTATAGCCTCGTTAACTATAATAGGCTTTAATTACTTTATTGAATTAAAAAACCATTCTAAATACTTATCTGTTTTATGTATCAGGTAAAATGGTAAATTTAAAAGGTAAAAATGTTTTCCTTGCCGGGTTTGGGATTTATCAATTTTTAGCTTGCCCGAATACACTCGTACACCATAATTATGGCCGGCCCTGTCTATAAATTCATGCAACGAGCGTAGTTTGCCCGTTGCTCCGGATTTTACTTCAACAGGTATTATTTTATTATTGTACTGGTAAACGAAATCCACCTCAGCACCTGAATATTTCTCGCGCGTCCAGAAATGAACATCGCGTGTTATTGAACTTAATAATGCTCTTAGTTCCTGCCCGGTAATATGCTCGGCAATTTTTCCTTCATAAACATCGCTCAATATTTTCGAACCGAAAACTTCTTTTTGTAAACCGGCACTGAAATTTACCAGGCCCGTATCGAGCAATTGTAACTTAGGAGACTTTCTCATATTCGGTTGAAGGGGAATTTTTGTTGATGTAACCGGAAAAATTAATTTTAGTAACAGGGCTTTTTCTAATGTAAGAAAAACTTCTTTAATTTCTCTCGACCTGTAATTAGAATTTCCAAATCCTTCGTATTTGATCCTGTTACCTGCTTCACGAAAAGAATGCTCAATTGTATGCCTTAAGGTATTGGCATGTACACGGCTTTTAGCATACTTTTCCACATCATCTTTATAAGAAGTGATTAGCGAATCATAAACAGGGGTTAGTGTATTAATATCTTTATTTTCAACATAGTTTTTTATAATCCCCGGCATACCACCAATTAAAGTGTAAAGCCTGAAAAGCCGTAATAATTTATCATGGCTAAAATCAGGTACAGGAATTTTATTAAGTATATGAAGGCTTTGTTCCTCCCCCAAAGCATTTAGAAATTCGGTAAAAGAAAATGGCCTCACCGGCATATATTCCACTCTACCTACAGGGAAACTAACATGGTCTCCGATAAGAGTTTCGAGCAGCGAACCGGCAGCAATAACATATAAATGTTTTACATTTTCGTAAAAGTACCTTAACCAGCTGACAGCTTTAGGGGAATTTTGTATTTCGTCTATAAAAAGTAAAGTTTTTCCTGCGTTTTTTGTTTTATTTTTTAGGAAAAAAATGGCATCTGTTAATTCATGAATATCACTGCTTTTCTCAAATAGTTGTTTATCATTATCCAATTCAAGGTTCATGTAAATATACTGGTCAAAGTTTTTCGAGAAAATTTCAACCAGTGTGGTTTTTCCTACTTGTCTTGCTCCTCTTAAAACCAGGGGTTTTCTATCTTTCCCGGCTGCCCATTTTTCTAATTTTTCTATAGCTAACCTGCTAAACATGTAAATGTAGATTTTTAGTTTTGTATAATATCATGGGTAAAAATAAGAATAAAATGTATAATAACAAGGGTAATGTCTTTGGAAAAATGTATAAAAACCTGGGTAAAATATATACTTACAAATTTTTACGGGCAAATGAGAAAAACCTAACCTGTTTTGTGTGCGACGTGAACAGAATTTTAGTTAAACAATTTTAGCTTCATAAATCATCATTCGTTGATCGGTGTTCGTTATTTTAAGAACTAATTTGAGAAAACTGATTGCAGGTGCAACCTGGCTAGTTCATATCCCTTTAAGCAAAGCCTGACGGCGTTTTTTAAACCTGTCAGCGCTTAAACCGGATAAGTACAGGCAGATCTTTAAGGCCAGAGTTTTTGTTTACAGGTAACACCCGATAAAATACTCACTCGTAAGTATTCTGAAATCATTGTTTGTGAGTATTGTTATCGGTATCCAACTTGGTTATCTTGGAGCCTAGACATTTTAATTTATTAACCCTAAAAGTTGTATCATGAAAAAAGTTACCCTTCTTTTTATTTTAATGTTCACTATATGCATTGTAAATGGACAGGAAATCCCTCAAAAAATCTCTTACCAGGGTAAATTACTGGAAAATGGAGAGCCTGTAACAGGAACAAAAAGTATAACCTTTACAATTGGTAGCTGGCATGAAACTCAAGAAGTAACTGTAACTAATGACATCTATTCTGTCCAGTCAAGCAAGATTATAGCAATTTTGAAGAAGCGTTTTGCTAGGATTTTTTTATTTCATAAATAAAATGTTTAACAGCTTTTTAACTATTGCGAACTAAAATTGAATATAATGAGAAATTTTAATATGAACAGAAGTTTATTTATTATTTTTTTTATTGTGTTTTTGATTTCTTTTAATGGTTTTGGACAAACAACCGTTACTTGTCCAGTTTCTGCTGATTGTATGATTTTTGAATATTCAGCAAATTCTAATCATAATACAAGTTCATTGTGGATTGGGTTTGATTCTGATTATGAGCAGAGATCATTAATACAATTTGATTTAAGCTCAATTCCAAGCGGTGCTATTATTCAGGATGCAGAAATGAAATTGACATATGCAACTACACAAGAAAATATTAGTTTTAACATTTATAGGCTTACAAGTTCATGGAGTGAAAATACTATAACTTGGAACTCTACTTATAGTTATTACTCTACATCTTATGGTTCTCAAACTGCTTGGCATTTTAATCCAGAAGTATATGTACCACTTGATGCTGTTGTAACAGACTGGATTGAAAATGGTTATGATAATTATGGAGTCCTTTTAAAGTGGAAACTGGGTTCAGGAAATTGTAATTTCGAATCAAAAGAATCTGCATCAACATCAGGAGAAGAACCATCACTAGAGGTTACATATACTATATCCCCACCAGACATAACAGTACAAAATCCTAGCGTAACACCGACAACAGTATGTCCCGGTGGTACAATAAATGTAAGTTGCGATCATTATTGTTCTGGTGGTTCTGATGAAACTCCAAATGTTGGCTATTATTTATCAACAAATACTACATGTAGTACTTCTAATACTTATCTTGGCGATGATGGATCTTCTATATGTGGTTCTGATCTATACGATGGAGAAAGTGAATCTGTGATTATACCTCCAGAAACTAGTCCTGGAACATATTATATTTGTTTCATAGGAGATTATTTAGATGAAGTTAGTGAAAGTGATGAAAGTAATAATTGTGAATATATTCAAATAACAGTTAATTCACCTCCACCAACTGTTCAATTTTCAGCATCAAGTACATATATTGAAGAAGGAGATTCTATAGATTTCAGTGATCAAAGTACTAATAATCCTACAAATTGGTCATGGACATTTTCAGGAGGCAATCCAAGTTCTTCAACATCACAAAATCCAAATAATATATGTTATACCACAGCAGGATCATATGAAGTTTCTTTAACTGCAACAAATTCTTGTGGTTCAAATACAGAAACAAAGACATCATATATTAATGTTAATCAGACATCACAACTACCAGTAGCTGATTTTACAGTTACATCAACCAATATCTATGAAGGAGATTCTATAGATTTTATTGATCAAAGTACTAATAATCCTACAAATTGGTCATGGACATTTTCAGGAGGCAATCCAAGTTCTTCAACATTACAAAATCCAAGCAATATTTGTTACAGTACAGAAGGAATTTATCAAGTTTCCTTAACAGTAACAAATTCAGAAGGTTCAGATACTGAAACGAAAACTTCCTATATTACAGTTATTAAAGAACCTCTGCCTCCTGTAGCTGATTTTACTGTTTCGTCAACAAGTATCTGTGAAAGTAATTGCGTTAATTTTACCGACCTGACTGCGAATAGTCCTACAAATTGGTCATGGACATTTTCAGGGGGCAATCCAAATTCTTCAACATCACAAAACCCAAGTAATATATGTTATAGTTTAGCAGGAACATATCAAGTTTCTTTAATCGTGACAAATTCAGAAGGCTCAGATACGTTAACAAGAACTTCTTATATTACAGTAGGCTCCCCACCTATAGTTACAATAAGCGGTGAAAATAAAGTTTGTCCAATGACTAGTGAAATATATACGGCGAGCAATAATAATGATTGTTCATATCAATGGTCTGTTGAAGGGGGGAGTATCAGTTCTGGACAAAACACAAGTCAAATTAATGTTAAATGGGGCGATATTCCTCCTTTAACCATATCTCTAATAGAAACTATAAATTCGACTGGCTGTTCAAATAATGCTGATTACTCAGTAACGTTTAATCCATTACCCGAAATAAATATTATTGGAGATACTTCAGTTTGTCCGAATGATTATAAAATATATAATACAGACTATAACAATGATCATTCATACCAATGGATAGCAGAGGGAGGTAGTATTATCACAGGGCAGAATACAAATGAAATAAATGTTGCATGGGCTGATAGTTCTGAAGGGAGTGTTTATTTACAGGGAATAGTTGATTCAACGGGTTGTATATCAGATACCACCGTACAAATTACAATTAATCCGCTTCCTGTTATTCAAAGTATTTTTGGCGAAAGTACGGCATGTACAAATACTTCTCTTACTTACGGGGTTGCAGACATTGAAAATAGTTTCCTTTGGCAAGCAAGTGGCGGTGAAATAGGAAACGATACTATAAATATGGTTAATATTTTATGGGAACAGGCAGGTGAGCAAGAAGTTCGCCTTACAGAAACAAATAGTTTTGGTTGTGCTGTAGAGTCTATCCTTTCTGTTAATGTTGCTGATGGTGAACTGTTAGATAACCCGGAAATTAAGTTAAAATTTGGCGCTCTGTTAATCGGGACAAATCTTTTGGATGCTTTTGCTTCATATCAATGGTATAATGAGGAAGGAGCAATTTCAGGCGCTACGGGGCAATTTTATGAACTACCATTGCCTTTAAGTGGTGAGTATTACCTTATTGCCACAGACAATAACAACTGTAAGGCAGAATCAAACCACCTGGTATTTGATGGCTCTGAATCTTATAGTAGTATATTAGCTTATCCGAACCCTGTAAGCGAAGAATTATCTATTCTGTTCCCGGAACGGGATAATGGAAGCCTTAATATCCAGTTGTTTAATAATACCGGACAGGCAGTTATCATTAATAGTATAAAAAATGGGAATTACCTTGAAAAAATAAATACTGCAGATCTGATGGAGGGTATGTATTTCCTAATTATAGAAAGTAAAGGAGAGGTTATTTATAGCGAAAAGATTATTGTTCAGCATTGATTTAACCGCTTAGCGGATCATTATTAAATATTTACACTTAATCATTTTAACAAAAAAACAGCCAAAAGGAAGAATCCGCTTAGCGGTTAAAGTAAAAAACACATGAAAATATATAAAGCACTTATTTTAATATTATTTATTTCTCCTTTTTTTTCCAATGCACAGGAATTTACAAAACAGGATGATCAGTTAATAAAGCAAAAAGTTACAGATTTAATCAAACGCTATGAACTTTTTGCAACATTTAAAGGAGGTGGTAATTTATTATCAGAAAATAAACAACAGCAATTTAGAGAATTATTTACTTCAAATAATTCGATGCATTATAATGATTTATCCGAAAAAGTCAAATCCGGGCAATTGTTAACAATAGATCAATATCTTTTTTTACTAAATAGTAATTATAAAAATAGCTTGTCTGTGCAACTTGAGCCGGAAAGGGTTGAGTATAGCCACGTAAGGGTTTCTAAAAAAAACTACCAGGTAAATGTGAAAGCGAGTAAAAAAGTGGTTGGATTCCATAATGAGGGGTATATTCATTCTTTCGAAAAAGAGTTATGGTTTGTTATTCAGTTTGATAAATCATTAAATACATTTAAAATACTTGCAGTCGACGATAAACCTTCCAATCCTAAAATATATCAACCAAAGAATGATAAAGGCCGAGCATTGGAATTGTATTATAATTTATCATCAGTACAACTTAATCATGACCTAACAGAATTTACGAATGATTTAAACTCCAGTGTAGAGAGCAATATTTGCTTCGGGATAATTTATCGTGCCCCGCTTGTAAAGCGATTAAATTTATTAACAGGGCTTCAGTATACCAGTGTGAGCAGCCAATATGAATTACCTGGTTACTATTATGAGTATTCAAGTGTGGATGCTGACGATGAAGAATATACAAGAATAGTTAATTCAGGCAAAATAACAGAAACTCAAAAAAATTCTTTCCTAAATATTCAACTTGGATTGCAGTATAGAATTCCATTATCTCAAAGTGTAAAATTCAATATTTCCCTAAGTGGTTTATACTCATTAAATATTATAAATGAGTTCGAGTCGGAAGGTACTTTTAGTTACCAGGGTTATTACCCACAGTACAATATCACGTTATATGATTTACCACAATACGGTTTTGCTTCGGATCAGGAATTAAGCGCATCAGGGGAAATGGATATAGGGTCAAATATCTCCATATTAGCAGGCTTGGGATTTGAATTCAGGATTTCAGAAGGGGCTAATCTTCAGTTTGAAGGTTATTATCAGCAAGGGGTAAAGGATATATCAAAGAATGAAACCGTAAACTACATAATTTCCGATAGCCCTGCAGATTTTAACAGTTTGAAAAATGCAAGTTCGTCAACGAAGGTAACAGGCTATGGATTAAAAGTAGGGATTGTTTTTATACTTTAAGTTTAAAAGTTCAGAGTTTTGAGTTTAAAGTTTTGAGTTGGCAGTAGCCAATAGCCAATAGCATTATTAACACTCATATCTTGTGTCTTGATACTAAAATCTAAAATTACAATAATGAAACAAAGAGCTATTAAGAATTATTACAAATTGAGAATATTTCGAATAGGGGTGATTTTTAGTCTTGTATTATTACCAATGATAGTTTTATCTCAGGATTTTCAACAATTACTTGTTACCAAAGATGGTAAAAATGCATTGGTCAATATTAAGCGTTTACCGGTAACTAAATCTTTGATCTCTTATGAACTATCTGTTAAATGGGTTAAAAATGATTTATCCCTTATTGAAGATACCGTTTCCCAGATAGTTTTTTTTACAAAAGATATAACCTTTTTCCCGAGTACTTCATTTAAGATAGAAGATGAATATTTATATTTTAATGAAAAAATAAAATTAAATTTTGAATACAATATAAATGATTTCTCCGGTGGGGATATTAGGATTAGTATTCCCCTGTTTTATTTAAAGGAAAAAACAAACCCTTTCCATAAGTCAAATATGGAAGAGTTTTTTTTCAAAAAGCCTAAATTATTGGCTTTTAATACTCAAATAACAGAAAAGGAACTTGAATTTAAACCTATGCTTGTAGTTGATTATGGAGGTTTTGAAACCCAAGACGGTTCAAATTCTTTAACTATGGGGCAAAATGGAAACCTAATCTATTATATAAAGAATGCAGGAAATGATATATCTGAAAAGCAGGAGGTATTTATTAGTGAAGAAACAAATATGGCTGGTTTAACTTTTAATAATAATTATGAAGTACCAGTCTTAACTCCGGGGCAGGCCGATACTCTTAAAATTCCTGTTAGCGCTGCATATACTTTGAAAGATGATACTGCAAAGTTTAAATTCAGTTTTTCAAATTCAGCAAGTTATACTCCGGAACCAATTATTTCCGACCTTACAACAAAAACAATTTCTGATAATGAAGCTCCAGTAATTACCATAACCTCTCCAATAATTGAACGCGGGTTTAAAATTAGTTCAGGTAATGAAAGTCAATTAATAGAAGGGGTAGTAAAAGATAATGTTGCAGTTCAAAAGTTAGCAATTAATGGAGTCAATGTGATTTTTGATGAATCCGGTTATTTTTCTTATCTGCTGGAGATAACTCCCAATTTGTCAGAATTTAATGTTAGAGCTTCAGATTATAGTTATAATATTACTTCAAAATTTTTATCAATTGAAAGTTCGATTGCTAAAGTAGATACAGCCATAATTAATTGGAGTTATCCGGTTGACTATTATAGCAATTCAAAGAAAGAATCTGTAGTGGTAAAATCCTGTATTGGGCATTCAGGCAATATAAACTCTGTAAATATTTATAATAATAACCAACTGGTAAAAGAAATTACTTCATTTGAACAAGGCTTTACAGACGATTGCCAATATTTTGTTGAACAGGAGTTAGACTTGGAAGAGGGAAGAAACAATATTGTTTTTGAATTAAATATGAAAAGTAAAACGATAAGGTCAGAAAGAATTATAAATTTCAGCCCTTTTGGCAGTTATTACGCTATTTTAATAGGAAACGAAGATTATGATTTCTTAAATAATTTAAACGAACCAATAGATGATGCCATTGAATTAAAAAAGGTTTTATTGGAAAACTATTCTTTTGAAGAAGAAAATATATTTCTTCTGAAAAATGCAACCCGAAACGAAATACTTGATATGTTTGACGATCTGGTAAAACAGGTAGGTGAAGATGACAACCTGTTAATCTTTTATGCAGGACACGGTTATTGGGATAAATCTCTTGGGAAGGAAGGAGAAGGGTTCTGGCTTCCGACAGATGCAAAACCAGATAAGCGCTCTAATTGGATTTCAAATGCCAGTTTAACAAACTATATTGGGGGTATAAAGTCGAAACATACGTTATTGCTAAGCGATGCTTGTTTTAGTGGCGGAATTTTCCGGTCTGTATCAAATATATCTGAAAATAAGTCAATATATAAACTTTATGATTTGCCGAGCCGAAAAGCAATGACAAGCGGAACCCTTAATGAAGTTCCTGATCATAGTGTTTTTATAGAATATCTTATCAAACGTTTAAAACAGAATTCAAGCAAATATTTGCCGTCTCGTTCTGTATTTTCCAGTTTGGAGGAAGCGGTTAGAAATAATAGCGACAATGTGCCGCAATTTGGTGTAATACAAAAAACCGGCGATGAAGGTGGCGATTTTATTTTTATTAAAAAATAATAATGAAGTATTAAAGATGAAAAAGTTTTATATTATTTTCCTACTAATTTTAATGTCAAATCAGTTAACATTTTCACAAGAAACTCCCAACTGGGTTGATAAAGAAGATAGAAATAAATACTACCCGGAAAATTTTTATCTGCAAGGGTTTTCGTCAAAGAATATAACAAAACAAGAGAATGTTAATGAAGTATTGAAGAAACTATCAGAATATGCAAAGCTCAATTTAATTGAATCTGTAAAAGTAACAATTAATGGAATGTCTGAATTATATATCAGTGAAGCTGATAATAATGTTAAGCAGGTTTATAAAGAAATAATTGCTTCGTCGGCAACTCTTGATATTGCCGGACTAAAGATTGAAACCTGGTACAACTCAAGAAAAAAAGTTGCTTATGCATTTGCCCATGCCAACAAACATGATCTTTTAACTTATTATAAAGATATTGTTAACAGAAAGATTAAAATGATTGAACAAAATATTGAAATGGCAGGAAATACCAATGTTAAAAATGATATTCAGTTCTCATTGAAAAAATACCGTGAAAACTTTCCAATTTTTAGGGAATTAGAAGAAGCTCAATCAATTTGTCTAGCTCTTAAGCCTGATAATTTTTTTAATGATGACGTGCAAATCAATAAAACATTACTGCTTAAAAAGCAGGTAGATGAAGGGATAAGAAAATTAGAAAAAAGTAATGTGCTTACATTAGATGACGTGTGCTCTTTCCTGGCATATACATTAAACGATCAAGTGAAACAAATAAATGAAAAAATTCGTCTTGTAAATTTTACTTATCAAGATACCCGGATGGGAAGCGAGTTTTCATTAAGATTAACGCATATACTCCAAAATAAATTAATTCAGGATGTTAATTATAATATTACAACAGAAGCTAACCTTTTAGAGGAAAAGACGACACTTATGTTATTTGGAACATATTGGGAAGAATTGAATGATATTAAAATAATTTCCACTCTCAAAAACATTCGAACCGGTAATGTTTTGGCAAGTGCACACGTTACACTTCCAAAATTATGGTTAGATAAAAATGATATTTCTATTAAACCGGAAAGTTTTGAAGATGCTTATGTAAGAATGAAATATTTTAATAAAGATGAAATATATGGTGGTGACCTTAATCTTGAATTATGGACAAACAAAGGTGATAAGAACCTTGTTTTTACTAAAGGTGAAAAGATGAAAATATTCGTCCGATCCAATAAAGAATGTTATTTAAGAATCATTTATCATCTTGCTGATGGTTCTGCTGTTTTATTAATTGATAACTATTATATTAATAGTGATAAGGTGAATGCGGTATATGAACTCCCTTATGAGTTTGAATGCTCACCACCTTTTGGAATTGAAATATTGCAAGTAAATGCGCAGACAGAAAAATTCTCAACGCTTCAAACCATAAATAAAGATGGCTATAATTATATTCAAAATGAACTAAATGAAATACTAATTAATACAAGAGGGATGAAACTAGCAGATCATCTAATGAAAGCTGAACAACGTATTATAATAACGACTTTAAGTAATACTTTTGAAGAAGTAACAAAATAATTAATATTTAGACTAGCAGGCATTTCACTATTCAGCGTTTGTTGTTCGATATTCTAAATTCAAAAAAGATTTTCTGATTTAAAAACAAACATACTGATAAGCATTAAATCAGCCTGCCTTTTTTCAAAACTTCAATAATTGAGAGAAAAGAGTTTAGCTTATTAGCCTGCTTACTTCCTGTTTTAAAATTGGTAGGTGCTTATTTATAATAACCCAAACGATGGTATCATCTATATTATCGTATGCATGTATAATTCTATTCCTAAAATTTATAATCTCTCTTGCATAATCTAATTCCAAATTAACTTGTATTTTTTGATATTTGTTAACAGCTTCACCAATAATACCCAATTGCCTCTCAACCGCACTTTTTGTTTTTAGGTCAGCTTCATACTCAGAAAAGTTCATTTTTCCAACAAACTGCTCTATTGAAGTAATAGCTGATTGAATGTCAAATAAATATTTTTTAGCTTGCTCTTTCATATATTAATTGTTTTGAGCGTTCTATTTCTCTCATTAAAAAAGGGTTGCTAATTTTTTTTGAAGTTAATAAATCCACTTTTCTGTTAAATAATGATTCTAATTTGTTCCATAATGCTATTAATAATTCTCCTCTTTTTATTGGGTCTTCCTCTTCAATTTCTACAATTAAGTCAATATCACTCTCTGAAGTGAAGTTTCCTTTTGCTAAGGACCCAAAAATAAAAAGCCTCTTAACTTTATGACTTATACATAAGCTAATTACAGATTCAAACTTAGATTCTATTTCCTTAGGTAGATTCATAATTCAAATATACAAAATTATGATTGTATTGCCTAAGCCAGAGTTTTTAACACTTGTACACAAATTATAGATAAAAGATTATAACAAGTGGTTTTCAAGTAGCTATTCTATACTTAAAACCTTTTTATCTAAAGTTTTGATAAATACGGTAGGCATTCCTAGCTGCTTTTTATGTACTTCTATTTTATAAAGAGAATTACTTAATAGTAGCTAAACGTCTAGACTTATTAAATGGAACTAAAGAGTTTTTAGACACTAAATATCTAATAATAAGCATTTAGTGTTGAAATGCGAATTTCGTCATTCGGTGTTTAATGTTCATTACTCGATATTCAAAAAAGATTTTCTGATTTTAATGGATCGTTGAGATTAGATAAGCCCACTTTTCTTAAAAACATCTATAATCGAAAGGAAAGTATTATCGGTAATTTCAAATATTTCTTCATCTTTAATCCACTTAACTTCGGTAATTTCTTCTTCAATTTGAGGGGTTGGGTTTTGATTACCGTTGTATACCATTTCGTACCAATATGTTCTTTTAAGGATGTCCTTATCCAAAACCTTATAGGTGTGATATGTAATTTCTACCAGTTTTTTGATTTCAAGATTTTGTATTCCGCACTCCTCTTCTACCTCTCTAATTGCACCAATTTCAGGCAATTCGTCTTTTTTAAGTTTTCCTTTTGGTAAATCCCATTTTCCTCGTCTGAAAATAACCAGGATCTTTTGATCGATGTTTTTTACCAATCCGCCTGCGGCTTCAATCAATTCGTATAATCCAGTAAACTTATTAAATACTAGATCAATATCTTTATGAACTATATATAAACTTTTGATTTGTTCATCTTTTATAAAGATATTTATTGCTTTTTTAAGCTGTTTTTTATTATTATAGTAATGAATCTTATTGTCGTCCTGCTCGATATAATTTAGAACATTATCGATAAAAAAAACTGCTCGATCGTTGTAAAAAACTTTATACATTTGCTGTATGGAAAATTTAGGAAAAAAAATCGCTCAATCCTTATTACAAATTAAAGCAATAAAGTTGCAACCTGCAAATCATTTTACATGGGCTTCCGGTTGGAAATCTCCAATTTATTGTGACAATCGAAAAACATTATCTTATCCTAAAATTAGAAATGAAATTCGGGATGGATTTGTTAAAGTGATAAAAGAAAAATATGGTAATCCGGATTATATTGCCGGAGTTGCAACCGGAGCTATTGCAATTGGAGTACTTGTTGCTGAAGCTTTGGATCTACCTTTTGTTTATGTTCGCCCAAAACCCAAAGAGCATGGCTTAGGGAATATGATCGAAGGAGAAATTGAAGCCGGTAAAAAGGTAATTGTAGTAGAGGATTTAATTTCCACAGGGAAAAGCAGTCTAAAAGCCGTTGAAGCATTAAGAAATGCTGATATTGAGGTTTTAGGAATGGTTGCCATTTTTTCTTATGGATTCCGGATTTCAGAACAAAATTTTGCAAATGCAAAGGTTCAGCTAAATACTTTGAGTAATTATGAAGTATTGATAAAGTATGCGTTAGAATCAGATTATATACGGGAGTCAGATATTGAGACATTGAAAAATTGGAGAAAAGATCCTGAAAATTGGGGAAATTAATACAAAGATACATTTAAAATTATGAGTAAATATACAAGTAAGACTGGAAAGATAAATAAGTCTGATCAGTTGATTTATAATTTTTTAACTGATTTTAATAATATTAAATCCGTTATACCTGAAGATAAAGTTAAAGATTTTGAAGCAACAGAAGATACTTGCAGATTTTCAATTGATGGTGTTGGGCAAGCAGGATTAAAGATCATTGAAAAAGAACCTTATAAGCTTATTAAAATAACCAGTGATGGTAAAACTCCATTTAGTTTCTTTTTTTGGATTCAGCTGAAACCAATTGAAGGAGAAGAAAAGGCCACCGCAATTCGTTTAACAATTGATGCAAACTTAAATCCGATGATGAAAATGATGGTTGGTAAACATCTTCAAAAAGGTATCGATGCAATGGTTGATCAGGTAGTTGTATTTTTTAATGAAAAAGTTAAAGAAGAATAGTCGATAGATTCCAAAATCAGGAAATCAAATCCCAATAATTTTCAAAAATCAGACAAGGAGGCATGGAGATTTTAAATTGATATTTGGTTATAAATTGTTTTATGATTTAGATTAAAAACTCAACCTCTTTAAAATCAAACTCGAATTTCTTATTTTCTTTAGTTTCGAGTTGTAAATATCCAAGCTCGCTAACATCAGTTATTTTAGCAGTAAAAACCTTATTATTACTTTTATATTCGTGAAGCGAATTATATCTGTATAAACATTTTAAGTATTCACAATTAATTTCATGATATTTTTTCCGCATAAGCATTTCATAATAAAAACGAATACTATTTCGGAGCTTAATAACTTCCTGTTCTATCAAATAGTTTTTATTTGTAATTTGTTTTAAAGATATTGGATTTGGAAGATCATTGGTAAAATTAGTTTGGTTTAGATTTAGTCCAATACCAACAATACTTTGATTTATTTTACTTCCCTTGATTACATTTTCAATTAAAATTCCGGACAATTTATTATCCTCAAAATATATATCATTTGGCCATTTAATTTTTACATCAGCAATTTTAGTTGATGCGTAATCTATAATTCCCAACGAAATAGCTTTCGATAATAAAAAGTGTTTGTCAATAGGCAAAATAACCGGGTAAAGTACTATACTTAACAATATATTCTTTCCTTTTTCACTTTCCCAGGTATTACTACCCTGACCTTTTCCTGAGTCTTGATATAATGCGGATACAATAGAACCTTCAACAAAATTCCGAGCTTTTAAAAGATCTGAAAAATAAGAATTTGTAGAATTAACTTTATCAAGTCTTATTATTTTTTGCCAGCTTTCCATAATTCGGTTTTTTGTAAAGTTATTTCGAAATATGACAAAAGTTAAAATTTCATGACAATTTCTTAAAAAAAGAATATAAAAATCATAAAAAAGTGACAATTTTACCGTGTAAACAAATCAGTAACCATCAATGTTTAAAAGGAACGGTTTTTGATTATAAATCAACTCAATTAAATATTTGGAAAACAATAACTGATAGATAAACAGAGTTTTAAAAATGAAGGTAAATCATTACCTTTGCCCAAAATAAATCGTGAATGGTTAAACAATTAAGTAAAGAGACCTGTCCGCCTGTCTCCCGACAAGGCAGGTCCGGCAGGAGGGAAACAAACACCAAAGAAATAGTAAACGCAGCAATAGAGGGAATCCTCAAAAAAAAAGGAAAAGATCCGGTAAGTTTGGATTTAACAGAGATAGAAAATTCCGTTTGTAAATACTTCATAATTTGTCATGGTGATTCAAATATACAGGTTGAGGCTCTTGCCGATTCTGTACTTGAATTTGTAAAAGAGGAGACCGGAGAGAAAGCTTGGCATAAAGAAGGTTTAAATACTGCAACATGGGTTTTACTGGACTATAGCGACGTGGTTGTGCACATATTTCAGAAAGAATACAGAGATTTTTACAAATTAGAAGAGTTGTGGGCTGATGCAAAGCTTACACGTTATGATGATAATAAATAATGGAGATAATAAATAATGACAGATAATAACAAACAATATAATAAGAATACTAAGCCTTCGGATAAAAAAGATCCGAATAAACCAAAACCTAAATTCAATGTTTACTGGATTTATGGTTTAATAGCGGTTGTATTTATTGGATTGCAACTATTAAGTTTTTCTCCAAAGCCAACTGAGATAAGTATGCAGGAGTTCGAAAGGAACATGCTTAAAAATGGTGATGTAGAAAAAATAGTTGTGGTTAATAAGGAACGGGCAAATATCTATATTAAAGAAGACCGTTTAACCGATCCACGTTACACGGATCTATTTGATAATACATTTTCTCGATCATCAAAGGAAGGACCTCATTTCTTTTTTACCATTGGTTCAATGGAGTATTTTGAAAGATGGATAAGCGAAGCTCAGGAAACTTATTTAAGAGGTGAATATATAGAGATCAGTTATAAGACCCAGCCAAATTACATGCGCGATATTCTGGGTTGGTTATTACCTATTTTTATAATTCTTGCAATCTGGATTTTTATTTTCCGAAGAATGTCAAGAGGTGCAGGAGGAGGTGCTGGTGGAAATATTTTCAATGTAGGAAAATCAAAAGCACAATTATTTGACAAAGAAAGTAATATTAAGGTAGATTTCAAGGATGTTGCCGGATTAGAAGAAGCAAAAATTGAAGTTCGTGAAATAGTAGATTTCTTAAAAACACCAAAAAAATATACGGATCTGGGAGGCAAAATTCCAAAAGGAGTGCTATTAGTTGGCCCTCCCGGAACAGGAAAAACATTATTGGCTAAAGCCGTGGCTGGTGAGGCAAATGTTCCTTTCTTTTCAATGTCAGGGTCCGATTTTGTTGAAATGTTTGTTGGAGTTGGTGCATCGCGTGTTCGTGACTTATTTAAGCAAGCAAAAGAAAAAGCACCTTGTATCATTTTTATTGATGAAATTGATGCAATTGGTCGTGCTCGTGGTCGAAATCCAAATTTTGGAGCAAATGATGAGCGAGAGAACACATTGAACCAATTATTAACCGAAATGGACGGCTTTAGTAATAACTCAGGAGTTATCATTATGGCTGCTACAAACCGTGCGGATATTCTCGATAAAGCTTTAATGCGAGCAGGTCGTTTTGATCGCCAAATTCACCTGGAATTACCTGATATAAATGAACGTAAAGATATTTTCAAAGTTCATCTGAAGCCTATCAAGTTAGAAACTAATTTAGATATCGAATTTCTGGCAAAACAAACACCAGGGTTCTCAGGAGCTGATATAGCTAATGTTTGTAATGAATCGGCTTTAATTGCAGCGCGTAAGAATAAAAAGGTGGTTGAACGTCAGGACTTTTTGGATGCAGTTGATAGAATTGTTGGTGGTTTAGAGAGAAAAACAAAAATCATTACAAAAGAAGAGAAGCGAACCATTGCATTTCATGAAGCTGGGCATGCAACGGTAAGTTGGCTGTTGGAACATGCACATCCATTGGTAAAAGTTACTATTATTCCCAGAGGTAGAGCGCTTGGAGCAGCCTGGTATTTACCCGAAGAAAGACAGATTACTACCCGGGATCAGTTGTTGGATGAAATGTGTGCAGCCTTGGGAGGACGTGTGGCAGAGGAATTGATGTTTGGTAAAATCTCCACGGGCGCCATGAATGACCTCGAAAAGATTACTAAACAAGCTTATGCAATGATTGCTTATTTTGGTATGAGTAACAAGGTTGGGCATGTTAGTTTTTATGATTCTTCGGGTCAAACGGATATGGCTTTTACCAAACCATATAGTGATAAAACAGCTGAACTTATTGATGCTGAAGTTAAGAATCTTATAGAAACCGCATACAAACGTTCTCAGGAAATATTGAAGAAACACAAAGACGGATTAACTCAATTAGCTGAAATATTGCTCGAGAAAGAGGTGATCTTCACAGAGGACCTGGAAAGAATTTTTGGTAAACGGCCTTGGAAAACTCTTCATGAAAAAGAAGCAGAAATAAAAAAGGAACTGGAAGAAAAAAGAAAACAAAAGGAACTGGAGGAAAAGAAACCTGAACGCCTGATAGACAAGACAGAAAAGCCAGCCGAAGAAGATAAAAAAGAAGAAGAAAATAAGGAACAATAAAAAATTAAAATTTGAGTAATATAGTTGTACGTACTATAACCGGAATTATTTTTTTAGTTGTTGTTATAGGCTCAATCGTTTTTAGCAAATATAGTTTCTTTCTTTTATTTGAGTTAATCATTTTAGGTTCAATGTATGAGTTTTATACATTGGCTAAAAAGAAAGGATTTAATCCACAAAAAACATATGGTATGATAATTGGCGCAATAGTTTTTGCAGCCAATTATCTATTTGCAAACAGCATAGTTGATTCCAGGATTTTTTTAGGAATAATTCCTATCATAATCAGCATATTTATTATCGAACTCTATCGAAAATCCGATGATGCATTTGTTGATATAGGATTTACATTATTAGGAGTAATATATATAGCTGTTCCTTTATCACTTTCTAATTATATAACCATTTCAAAGACTCATGGATATAATTGGCAATTGCTTCTGGGATTCTTCTTTCTTACCTGGTCATTCGATACATTAGCATATGTATTTGGAATTTCATTTGGAAAACACAGATTATTTGAAAGAATATCTCCTAAAAAATCATGGGAAGGATTTATTGGAGGGACAATTTCTACTTTGGGAATTGCATATGTTATTTCGATATTTTATACGGAATTGAGTTTTATACAATGGGCAATTGCATCAATCATAATTGCAATATTCGGAACGTTTGGAGATTTAGTAGAATCATCCTTCAAAAGAAATATTGACGAAAAAGATTCAGGAAGCATTTTGCCAGGACATGGTGGCGTATTGGACCGATTTGATGCGGTACTTTTTACCTTGCCGCTATTTTATTTATATTTACAGATAATTTAGTAAATCTTAGAACATGACAATTCATAAGGAAGGCAGGAAAATAGTTGCATTATTTTTTTTCTCATTATTGGTTATCAACCTTTTGGTATATTTTCTGATTTCTAAACATTTTTTAGTTACCTGGTGTTTAGGAATTGCTTCAATTTTATTCTTTTTATTTATAGTCCGTTTCTTTAGAAAGCCTAATCGAAAAATTAGGGTAGAAGATGGAGTGATTTATGCGCCGGCAGATGGTAAAGTTTTAGTTATAGAGGAAACGGAAGAAGAAGAATATTTCAAAGATAAGCGAATTCAGGTTTCGATTTTTATGTCGGTTTGGAATGTCCATATTAATTGGTTTCCTATCACTGGTTTGATAAAATATTACAAATATCACCCAGGACAGTTTTTAATGGCTAGAGTTCCAAAATCATCGACATTGAATGAAAGAACAACTGTTGTTTTAGAGGATAAAGATAAGAAGGAAATATTAGTTCGACAGATTGCCGGTATTGTTGCAAGAAGAATAATTTGTTATGCAAAAGAAGGTAATCAGGTAAATCAAAATTCCGAGATGGGGTTTATTCGTTTTGGTTCACGTGTTGATGTTTTCTTACCATTAGATGCAAAAGTTGAAGTAAAATTAGGAGATAAAACAAAAGGAACTGGTACAATTCTTGCTAGGTTGTGATAATAACTATTATAAATAAACTACGAAATGAAAACATTAATTTTATTATTATTTACAGTATTATTTAATTTTCAACAACAAGATAATATTCCTCAGGAAGTTTATGATTTAGCAAAAAAGGGGGGCAAGGTTTATTTATCATCGCATGATGATAATGCAGTTGTTCATTTAAAAAATGCAATTGAATCATGGGGTTATTGGAAAGTAGTGTATGGCAAAAAAGAAGCAGATTTTATCATGAAAGTATTTCTTCGATTTGAAGGAGCCGGAGTTTGCATTACAAATGCAACACTTATTGATCCAAAAACTGAAAAAGTTCTTTATTCAACTCGCGAAGTAACTTCAGTAAAACAGGCAAAAGGATTTGATTTTAACACTAAACGTTCGGCAATGCGACAGCTTGTTGAGCAAGTCTTTAAGCAAAATTTTAATTAAGAAAGATAAATAATTATTGAAAAGGCTGCTTTTGCAGCTTTTTTTATTTTACATAAAAAATAAGGCTACACCAATAACTGCAATTACAGATCCAATAACTTCTTTGAATGTAATTTTTTCTTTAAAGAAAATTACCGCAGGAGGAATTATTAAAACGGGCACAATTGCCATAATGGTTGATGCAACTCCAGTGGTAGTATATTTTACTGATAATAATGAAAATGATACACCTAAAAAAGGCCCGAAAAAAGCACCGATACTCAATCGGGTCATAGCACTACGATTTTTAACAGCTTCAAAAACTTTTTTCCATCGCTTCATAAAAGCGAATAATATGGCAAAACCAACTAATCCTGTTATCACTCTTATTTGGGTTGCAGCGAATGGATCAAAATCTTGCATTCCAAACTTACTTAATACTAATCCGGAACCTTGTCCAACAGCTCCTCCAAAAGCAAGTAAGATTCCAACTATTGGATAAGTAAACTTAATTCTATTCCTTTTTCCATTTTCCTGATGACTTTCCTCTTCCTTTGGGTTATTTTTTGTTTTTCTATCTAGAACAACGATCATAATTCCAAGAATAGTTAAAAACATTCCAAGAAAGTTTTGCTTTGTGAGTCTTTCATCCATGATTAACCATCCAAGAAATGCTGTTATTGGAGGAGTTAATGACATGATTAACATAGAAATTCTTGATCCAATAACAACATATGCTTCAAATAAAAGCAGATCTCCAATTACAAACCCTACCAATCCGGATAGTGATAGCCAAACCCAATTATGAGCAGACGCATCAAACGGAATAAAAGAGCCTCTTGTAATCTGGCTATATATACCTATAAAAATGAAAGCTAAGAGCAGTCTTATCAAATTTGTAGACAAAGATCCGACTTTTTTTCCCGCCGACTCAAATGCGATTGCTGTAATGGTCCAAAATACTGCTGTTAATAAAGCGGCAAATTCTCCTTGATGTGACTGAAACATGTGTTCTACGGTTTATATACTGCCGATATTATTAATATCGGCGAAAAAAGCTTATTTTAGCGCGGCGTATTCATAAATATTACATTTTTCAATATTTATGATTACGTCAGCAGCATTACTCTTGAAATTTAAGAATAATGCAGGTTAGTTTTGTTTTTGAGAAATAATAATGCTTAGATCATAAATCTACTTTAAAGTTTAATTATGAATAAGAATATTCGCTATTTGCTTATAGCTCTTGGAGTTGCAATTGTGGCATTTATTCTTTGGTATTTTAAGTCAATTGTAGCATATATTCTAATAGCTTCTGTTTTTGCATTAATCGGAAGGCCTTTAATGGGGTTTTTTAGTAAAATTCATTATAAAAAGTTTTGTATTCCAAATGCCTTGGCTTCACTTATTACGGTTATTATCATCTGGACCTTAATTCTAATATTCTTCAGAATTTTTATTCCATTGGTGGCACATCAGGCGAGTGAACTTTCAGAGATAGATCCTGATATTGTAATTAGTAACCTGGAAGAGCCAATAGCAAAGCTTGAAGCTCTTTTGGTTAAATACAATATTGGAGGAACTTCGGAGCAATCTGTTGAACAGTATTTAACAGATAAATTTATGTCACTTTTAAGTGTATCAATGTTATCCGATTTCTTTGGATCCATAGCAGGGATCTTAGGAAATATATTTATTGCAGCTTTTTCCATATCATTTATTACATTTTTCTTTTTAAAAGACAGGGGTTTATTAAACGAAGGAATTTTATTGTTTGTACCGGATAAATATGTTGAAAGGATAAACAATATTCTTTTATCCATAAAAAAGTTATTAACAAGATACTTTATTGGTATTATTTTACAAATAAGCGGAATTATAACATTGGCTTCGACCGGATTAACGATTGTTGGAGTCGATTTCTCCGACGCTTTGGTTATTGCATTAGTTGTCGGACTTTTTAATATTATACCATATTTAGGGCCGGTAATTGGAGCAACACTTGGACTGGTACTGGGTTTAGCTACTAATCTCAATCTTCCGTTTTACGCTGAACTGCTTCCATTACTAGGGTATATGACGATTGTTTTTATTATTGTGCAAGTTATTGATAATGTTGTTTTTCAGCCCTTTATATACTCAAGTAGTGTAAATGCTCATCCTTTAGAGATATTTTTAGTTATAATGTGTGCAGGTAGCTTATTTGGAATTACAGGAATGATACTGGCAATACCTGCTTACACAATATTGAGAGTTATTGCAAAAGAATTTTTTAACAATTTAAAAGTGGTTAAAAAATTAACTGAGAAAATTTAAGATTATAAAACGGTATTTTATATATTTACGTGATTAAATGTTAATTAATGGGTAGATTTAAAGCAATTATTTATCTTTTCTTTTTATTATTTACGCAAAATATTTTTGCTCAAGTAGATACTGTTACATTTCGTGTAATGCCTGATGTTGGAAATGCTTATAAAGTAAATTGCCTAGCATTTAAGGTAAATTTTGAACCGACTGACACACTTTATGAAGAATTTGAATTATCGGACACTATAAATAGCGCATATACATTTAATTGGTCCGGTGATGTCGGGCCAGTAAGCATTGCAAATGTTCATCAAGCGATTTATCAATATGATGCACCAGGCGCCTATGAAATAGTACTTACGGTAACCGAAGATGCAACAGGAGAAACCTATATAGCTACGGATACAGCATATATTCAGGATTTAATTCATGTACCCAATGTTTTTACCCCTAATGATGATAATATAAATGACTTTTTTATTGTAAGGGCAAATGGTATTGATCCGATCGAAATATTTATTTATAGTAAAACAGGTACTTTAGTATATAAAGATACATCACCGGTTATAGTTTGGGATGGCAGAAATTCTTCAGGTAGTCTGGTTAGTCCCGGAGTTTATTACTACATTCTTAAACCCTCAAATCCTGCACATAGGGAGCAAAAAGGTTTTTTACATCTGATTTATCATCCGGACGATTTGTAAAATATTTTTAAAATTATACTACCATTTTAATATGCTTAATTAGCTGATTAAGTGCATTTTTATTATGTTTTTCTTGAAAAATATTAATTTTAGGAAACATGCACTTTATTACCTTTTTTAATTTTTCTTATATTTGGGTAACAAAACAAATTAAGATGAAAAGGGGAAACATATTCAAAAGAATATTTTTTATTATGAAAGATTTAAGAACATGACAGTTGTAAAAGGCTTTGGGTTATAATTCTATATAAAGTATTTATCACGTTTACGATTCTTAAATTATTTTTTTAAAACTTTTTGAACAACAAATTGGAAACTGAAGAGGAAAAAACGAAATATGTAATTGAAAAATTAATTAAACCTAAAAATATATACAATGATTGAACATCTTGATTCTGCTCTGGTCAATTGGTCGAGAGCACAATTTGCACTTACTGCAATGTATCATTGGCTTTTTGTCCCGCTAACATTAGGGATAACTTTTATTATAGCCTTCATGGAGACATTGTATGTTAAAACAGGTGATCCGGAATGGAAAAAAGCTACGAAATTTTGGATGACCTTATTCGGTATCAACTTTGCAATTGGTGTAGCAACAGGTATTATCCTCGAGTTTGAGTTTGGCACAAACTGGTCATATTACTCATGGTTTGTTGGAGATATCTTTGGAGCTCCTTTAGCTATAGAGGGAATAATGGCATTCTTTATGGAATCCACCTTTATTGCGATTATGTTTTTTGGCTGGAACAAAGTAAGCAAAAAATTTCATTTGGTATCAACGTGGCTAGTTGCAATTGGTTCCAATTTATCTGCATTATGGATCTTAGTTGCAAATGGATGGATGCAGTTTCCAACCGGAATGCAATTTAATCCGGATACAGCCCGAAACGAAATGGTAAATTTCTGGGATGTAATCTTATCACCTGTAGCAATAAACAAATTTTTGCACACTATTACATCAGCATATGTACTGGCAGCATTGTTTGTAATTGGAGTAAGTGCCTGGTTCTTATTGAAAGGTAGGGAACAAGTTATGGCAAAAAGAAGTATTATCATTGCGGCAATTTTTGGACTGTTGAGCAGCTTCTTTTTGGTTTATACAGGTGATGGTTCGGCATACCAGGTAGCACAAAAGCAACCTATGAAACTGGCAGCAATGGAAGGGCTTTATAATGGGAAAACAGAAGCAGGAATAGTAGCATTTGGAATCCCAACTCCAGGTAAAGAATTTGATGATGATAAAGAAGAATTTGTATTTAAATTTGAAATTCCGCAATTATTATCATTTTTAGGTTTTGGAGATACCGAAGCCTTTGTACCAGGTGTAAAAGACCTAATGGAAGGGGGATTTGAGTATACTGATGAAAATGGTGAAAAGCAGATCGCTATTTCAGCTGTAGAAAAAATAGAAAAAGGAAAGCTTGCTATTAATGCTTTAGAAGAATATAAGGATGCAATGGAGGTAGAAGATGCTGAGAAACAAGCTGAATCATTAAAAATCTTTAACGAAAACTTTAAATATTTTGGATATGGATTTTTAAATGATCCTGAAAGTATAATACCAAACGTACCATTAACTTTCTATAGTTTCCATATTATGGTGGGTTTGGGATTTTATTTCATTATTTTGTTTGTTGCAGTTATTATTCTAATATTTAGGGGGAAATTAGTTGAAAAAAGATGGTTGTTACGATTAGCTATTTTCACAATTCCCCTGGCATATATTGCATCAATGTCTGGTTGGATTGTTGCTGAATTTGGACGACAACCTTGGACCATACAAGATCTTTTACCGGCAGTAGCAGCTGTTTCGCAGATCGATGCAAGTGCAGTTCAGATTACATTTTGGTTGTTCACTGTAATTTTCACAGCGCTATTGATAGCTGAGCTGAAAATAATGATAAAGCAAATTAAAATTGGACCAAAAAAAGGAGGACATTAATATGTTTGAAAATATATCACATCTGTTATTACAGCAGTATTGGTGGATTATTATTTCACTATTGGGAGCTGTCCTTGTTTTTCTTCTTTTTGTACAAGGTGGACAAACATTAATATATACACTTGGTAAAACTGATATGGAACGAAGGATATTGGTAAATTCTTTGGGCCGTAAATGGGAGTTTACTTTTACAACCCTGGTAACATTTGGAGGTGCATTTTTTGCATCATTCCCATTGTTTTATTCAACTAGCTTTGGTGGGGCATATTGGGTATGGATGCTGATTTTATTTGCATTTGTAATTCAGGCCATCTCATACGAATACAGGTCAAAGCCTGATAACTTTTTAGGAGCAAAAACGTATGAAGTTTTTCTATTTATAAATGGTGCTTTGGGAACAATTTTGCTTGGTACTGCGGTTGCTACCTTTTTTACAGGATCGGAATTTTCAATTAACGAAATGAATTTCTCAAAATGGGAAGGCGCAGCAAGAGGCTTGGAGTTAGCATTGAATGTTCATAATCTTTCGTTAGGATTAGCCGTTTTCTTTTTAGCAAGAGTGTTGGCAATTCTTTATTTTATGAATAATGTTGAAGATGAGAATATTTTAAAAAGATCTAAGAAACAATTGATTGTTAATGCAATCCCATTTGTTATTTTCTTTCTGGTGTTTGTTATTTGGTTAATGTTTATTGATGGATTTGCCTATGATCCGACAAGTAAAGAAGTATTTTATGAACCATATAAATACTTGCACAACTTCATTCAAATGCCATTGGTATTGATTATTTTCTTACTGGGTGTTGTGCTTGTATTATTAGGTATAGGAATATCAATTTTAAAAACAACCACAAAAGGAATATGGTTTTCCGGAGTAGGAACTATATTTGCTGTTTTAGCTTTGTTTTTAGTAGCAGGATTTAATAATACTTCATTTTATCCATCAACTTTTGATCTTCAAAGTTCTTTAACCATTGAAAATGCATCATCAAGTAAGTACACATTAAAGGCAATGAGTTATGTTTCATTAATGGTTCCATTTGTTATAGCATATATTTGGTATGCATGGAAATCTATTAATAATAAGAAGATCAATGCAGAGGAGATGGATGAAGACATACATGTTTATTAATTGAAAAAAGAATTGTTATGGCATATTTAACAGAAATAATTTGGTTAATAATATGGCCTATCTTGATTTGGGTAAGCTATAAAATTTCAGCTTTTGCTGTAAAAAAATACGAAGAAAAATAAGATTTAAATTCTATACAAATTAGACCTGATAGGATATAAAACCTGTTAGGTCTTTTTATATATCATGCTTAAATGTTTTATCTTTATCGATTATAAGAAGATATGGCCAAATCAGCTAAGCCGGATTTGCAATCCGGCTTTTTTACGCCTGTATTTGTTGTATTATCTAAGTTCCCGTATATTATTGCCTGTCATAAACAGATTTCCCCGTTTGGCTTAGTCCGGTCTAAATTATACCATTCAGTTAAATTCACGGTTAGCGCAGGCATCCTGGTACGCGTTCCTGGCCGGTTCAGCTAAAACCTAACCATGTTGTACTTACTTTTCCTTTATTAGATGGGCTGACAGAAGATAAGCTTTATTTAAATATTTTAGCTATAAGTAGCCAAAGGCCTGTTTTTTTTATATCTTTGGCTATATATAAAATAAATATGAATAAAATAATAGGTAGAAAAAAAGAAATCACAATTTTAAACAAAGCCTTTAATAGCAAAACTTCTAGGTTAGTTGCTATATATGGAAGAAGAAGAGTTGGCAAGACATTTTTAATACGAGAACATTATAAAAGTAATATAAAATTTGAACTAACAGGGATAAATGGAGGTACATATTCAGATCAATTAAAAAACTTTGCTAAGGTTATTCGAAAAACATCATCTAAATTCAAAGATATTAGCCCACCTAGTGACTGGTTGGAAGCTTTTGAAATACTTGAGAACTATCTGGACACTTTACAAGGGAAAAAGAAAAAGGTCATATTTATAGATGAGTTCCCGTGGTTGGCTACAAGAAAATCAAGATTTTTAGGGGCTTTTGAGAATTTTTGGAATTCTTATGCAACGAAACGAAACGATTTAATTGTTGTGGTTTGTGGTTCTACGGCTTCATATATTATAAACAAAATCCTTAAAAATAAAGGAGGCCTTCATGGAAGAATTAATCACCGTATTAATTTAAAACCTTTTAATTTAAATGAGACTAAATTATTCCTAAAAAGCCGAAACATAAATTACTCCGATTATGATATTTTACTATTATATATGATGATTGGAGGAGTAGCTCATTATCTTGATAAGATTGAAAGAGGAAATGGAATATCAACAAACATTGATGAGTTGTTTTTTGAGGATAGCGGTGAGTTATTTGATGAATTTGAAAGTATCTATAAATCATTATTTGAAAATTCTGACATACACCTAAAAATTGTGCGTGAATTAGCAAAGACCAGAAAAGGGGTTACAAGGAATGAATTATTGTCAAAAGTTAAACTACAAAGCAATCAACACGTAACAAAAGTGCTTAATGAATTGATAGACGCGGGTTTTTTGTCGAAATATGAAGCATTTGGGAAAAAAAAGTTCGGTTCGCTTTATAGATTATCAGATGAATATTCATATTTCTATCTAAATTTTATTGAGAAAAATAGAGGAAAAGGTCAAAACACATGGAGAAAACTACAGCAATCGAACACATTTAAAATATGGTCTGGTTTTAGCTTTGAAACATTATGTTTGAAGCATATTGACCAAATTAAGAAAGGGTTAAATATCGAAGCTATTATATCAACAAATGATAGTTGGTTTAACGAAAATGCACAAATTGATATACTTATTGATAGAGAAGATGGACATATTAATATCTGCGAATTAAAGTTTTATAATGCTCCATTTAAAATTGATGCAAACTATGTTAACAAGTTAAGAACTAAAATGGATGAATTTAGAACATCAACCAAAACTAAAAAAAGTTTTTTCTTGACTATGATAACAACCTTTGGTATTATTAAGAATAAGTATAGTACAGAGATTGTTGATAAGGAGTTAACAATGGAAGTTTTATTTAAAAATAGCTTATAAGCAGCCAAAGCTTTGCTTTTAAATAACCTTTGGCTACTTATAGCGTTTTAATTTTACCCCGTTAGACTATTTTAGGGCATTACATGAACAATGTAAAAAGATTGGAAAAATACACGATTAAAATATTAAAAGAATTAAAAAGACACCTAATAACTAATGTAGGTTCAGAAATTGATAGTGTTATTTTATTTGGCTCACAATCGGATAATTCATCTAATATTGATTCGGACTATGATGTTTTAATAGTTCTGAATAAGAAAGCCGATAGAATTTTAAAAAGAAGAATATCAGATTATTGTTATGATATTGAATTGAAATATGAAATTTTAATCGACGCTCATATTATTTCAAAGAATGAATTAAACACAATAAGGGGGAAACAACCAATATTCCAGCATGCAATCAAAAAAGGAATTCATATATGACTATGAATGAAGCGGATAAAAATGAATTAATTAAGTATAGAATTAAACAGGCAAAGGAAACTTTTAGTGTAATTGAATTACTGATTGAAAACGACAAGTATCCTGCAGCTTTCAATAGGACTTATTATGGTATTTTTTATTCTTTACTTGCGCTTGGATTAAAATATGGATATGAGACATCAAAACATCAACAATTAATTGGATGGTTCAACAAAGAATTTAGTTTACACGGAAAAAATTGAGAAAAATTTTGGCAAAATTCTTAGAAAAGCATTTGAGAATAGAACTATAAGCGATTATGACGCATTTGTTGAATTTGAAAAAGAAGATGTGGCTGAATTATATGATGAAATGAAATTATTTGTGGAGAGAATAGAAACATTTTTAAAACCAGGGAAGTAACGACTTACTAAGTTTAAAACAACAAGCTTTCTGTTAAATACCATAAGACGCTGTCCATGAATTCTTTACTTTTTGCAGTTGTGATGAGAAACAGAGAAGCAATCTTTTGGTAATATGCAGGTTGTATTGTATAGATTACTTCACTTTGTTCGGAATGACTCCTTTTGGGACAACCACCTTTTTGTATTATAATGCTTAATTGTTATATCTTTATATCCGATTTCGAATATGACAAAACTCAAAAGCATATCAAAAATTAGTAATTGGTTTCCGGGCATAGAAGAGCCTTTGATCATTGCTGGTCCATGTAGTGCAGAATCAGAATCTCAGATTTTTAAAACTGCAAAAGAAATTGCTGGTTTAGGTAAAGTAAAAATATTTCGCTCGGGAATTTGGAAACCAAGAACTCGCCCGGGTAACTTTGAAGGTGTTGGTGAAGATGGTTTAAAATGGTTGCAGCAAGTAAAGAAAGAATTTGGATTTCTTCTTGCTATTGAAGTCGCAAATGAGGAACATGCAGAATTGGCTATAAAATATGATATTGATATTCTGTGGGTTGGCGCACGTACTACTTCAAATCCTTTTTCAGTACAAGAACTTGCAGATTCTTTAAAAGGATTTAATAAACCGGTTCTTGTTAAAAACCCAATTAATCCTGATGTTAATTTATGGGTTGGAGCTTTAGAACGTTTTCATAAAGCAGGGGTCAATAAATTAGCTGCAGTACATCGTGGTTTTTTCCCATTTGAAGCAACTACGTTAAGAAATATTCCCAAATGGGAAATTCCAATAGAACTTAAAAGTATTTGTCATACTTTACCAATTTTTTGTGACCCAAGTCATATTGCTGGTAACACTGTTTATATTCCGGAAATTGCTCAAAAAGCTCTTGATTTGAATATGGATGGTTTAATGATTGAAACTCATTATAATCCCAATGCTGCATTGAGTGATATGAATCAGCAATTAACTCCTGGTCAGTTAGGGAACTTAATTGACAATTTAATTTACAGAAGATCAACAACAAAAGATAAGGACTTTACAAATGTTTTAGAAGCTTTGAGAAGTCAAATAGATTCCATCGATCAACAAATGCTGGAACTTTTGTCGCAAAGAATGAATATTGTTGAAGAGATAGGAAAATTTAAAAGTCAGAACGAAGTTACCATACTTCAGCTTCGTCGATGGGAGAAAATTGTTGATACACGAATGAAACTAGGTAAAGAACTAGGTTTAACAGGGGATTTTATAAAAAAATTACTTCAGCTTGTTCATAAGGAATCTATCCAAAAACAAACTGAAGTAATGAATAAACTTACTTCTTCCAAAAAGAAAGAATAATATCTTGAGTTAGTTTACTTCTTTTAATGTATAATCAAATCCTTCCATAATTGGATTCGATAATATTTTATTGCAAGCTTCATTAACTCTTTCCATAGCAATTTCTTTACTTGCAGCTTCAATTTCCAAAGTAATATGCTTACCAATACGAACATTTGAAACTTCAGTAAAACCAATATTTTTCATACTGTGAGTAACAGCTTTCCCCTGAGGATCTAATAAAGCTTTTAAAGGCATTACATTAATTTCGGCAATAAATTTCATCTGTTAATAATTTAAAAATTAATTGTATCTGTTATTTAATGGGCTTTGTTTCAATTTTAATCTATACCTGCTTGAACGATGGAACATCCATGTTTTACCATCACGATGTATATTGGCTTTTACCTGGACGGTTCATCAATTATATTTAATCAGAATTAAAAATCCAATTGTTAATAGCTGATAATAAAATATATAGAATTATTATTATCGGAATAGCTATAAAATGCAATAATATTAATAATATCAGAGATAACACAATAAAAAGATATCGAATTTTATTTTCATTAAAACTCAAACTTTTGAACTTTAAAGAAAACATTGGGAATTCGGAAACGAGTAATAATGAAAATAAAATAATTACTATTGATAAAATATTTTCATTTTTAAATATTCTGATTAAAAAGTCATTGTTTATTGAAATACTTACTAAATAAATTGATGCAAAGAATAATGCGTTAGCCGGTACAGCTAAACCTAAGAAGTTTTCGGTTTGCCTTTCATCAACATTAAACTTAGCCAATCTAACTCCGGATAAAACAGCTATTAAAAAGGGAATTAACAGAAATGCCACTTCAACTAAACTTAAATTTTCAATGGGCGGAAAATGTACGGTTTTGAAAAGAGCTATTTTCATCATATGAAACATAACAACCGAAGGCGCTGCTCCAAAACTAATAACATCTGCCAACGAATCTAGTTCTTTACCAACATTTGAGTATGCTCTTAATATTCGGGCAGCCATTCCATCGAGAAAATCAAAAACTGCAGCAATAAAAATCATATAGACTGCAAGTAATAAATATCCTTCGAATGCCAAGACTATGGAGATACATCCTGATAATAAATTTAAAGAAGTAATTGTATTCGGAATGTGTTTCTTAATATGGATAGGCATGATATATTTGCGGTTTGAATAACAATATTTTTAGCAAAAATAAGTTAAAAAATATAGTTTGATAAATATTTTATTAATTACTAAGTTTATCAACTGAAAATTATATGAAGTTATGGGCTGAAGCCCATTTTAACATAATGTTCTATAACCCCGGCATTAATACCGGGGTTAAAAGACTAACAACAAAGGACTTTAGTCCAAATTTGAGATAATGCGATGGGGCGAAGAATATTTATACCGGTTTTAATTCTTATTACAAATATTGCTTACTCACAAACGGTTAAGTATAGTAATGAATTTCTGTCGATTGGAGTAGGAGCAAGAGCATTAAGTATGTCTAATGCAATGGTTGCAAATACGAATGATGTAACTTCCGGATATTGGAATCCAGCCGGTTTAACTTCTTTACAAACAGATTTTGATGCCGGTCTAATGCATGCGGAATATTTTGCCGGGATTGCTAAATATGATTATTTAGCCGGAGCAATGAAACTTGATACTAATAACTATTTGGGAGCAACTATTATTCGATTTGGAGTGGATGATATTCCAAATACAACAGATTTAATTGATAGTGATGGGAATTTGGATTATGATCGAATTTCCCGATTTTCAGCAGCTGATTATGCATTTTTGTTAAGTTATGCCCGAAACTCGAAATATCCCAACCTATCATATGGAGCAAATGTTAAAATCATCTATCGAAATATTGGAGAGTTCGCTTCAGCTTGGGGTTTTGGATTAGATTTCGGATTACAATACAAACTCAATAACTGGAAGTTTGGATTATTGGCAAGAGATGTTACTTCAACTTTCAATGCATGGACATTTAACGAAGATGAATTAATGATTGAAGTGCAGGATTCGGTATTTAATTTTGCACCGGATAATTCATTAGAAATTACATTACCCAGAATTTTGCTGGGAGTTTCAAGGGATTTCACTATTTATAACAAATTTAAGGCATTAGCAGAAATTGATCTGGATTTTACTTTTGATGGGCAACGACATGTTTTAATAGAAGGTGATCCGATAAGTATTGATCCTCATATTGGTATTGAAATAAACTATAATCAGTTAGCATTTATTCGTTTTGGCGTTGGGAATTTTCAAAGAATAGAAGAATTTGACAATAAGGAATCTATGACTTTTCAACCAAATTTTGGAATTGGAATTCAGTTCAAAGGAGTTAGTATTGATTATGCACTAACCGATATAGGAGATCAGTCAATAGCATTATATTCTAATGTATTTTCATTACGATATTCATTCGATAGAAAATCGGAATAGATGCCTTCAATAAATTAGTTACATTTGTTTAAAGCAAATTTACCAGGTTATGATTATCGCAGTAGATTTTGATGGAACTATAGTAGAGCATGAATATCCTAAAATAGGTAAGCCCAAGCTGTTTGCCTTTGAAACTATGAAAGCATTGCAGGAGAAAGGTCATCAATTAATTTTGTGGACATATCGATCAGGAGATGAATTAAAAGAAGCAGTGGAATTTTGCAGGAAAAATGGGATAGAATTTTATGCTGTCAATAAAAACTATCCTGAAGAAGTTTATGATGAATCAATGAGCCGAAAAATAATGGCAGATGTTTACATCGATGATAGAAACATTGGAGGCTTTTTAGGTTGGAGTGAAATATGGAAGCTGTTAAATCCTGATATTTATTCCGATAATGTTAAAAAACAAATAAAAGTTTTTACTGCTCGAAGAGGATCATTTTTGAAAAGAAATAAAAAGAAAAAAAATAATTAGCATGAGTAAATTCAACTTTTTAATAATTGCTTTATCTCTATTACAATTTTCTTGTTCTCAGCAAGAGAGAAGTTCAAAGCAAGAAGTAAAACCTCAAGCCCAAAATACAGTTAAACGAGTTTCAGTAATAAAAATTGATTCTCCTAAAGCAGGCGAAATGTTTACAATTGGTGATGAAATTGATATTCAACTTTCATTAAAAGAATCAGATATTAATATTGATTCATTGATAGTTGAAACAAAAGGAAAAAAAGCAGGACTATCACCGGATAATTTAAATTTTACCTGGCAAACAAAACATTTAAATACAGGAACTAATCAGTTAAAAGTATTTGCATATTCAGATGGAAATAAAGTGGATAGCTATTATTTAAAATTAAGATTTAAATCAGATATTAAACCTGAACTCTATGAATGTAAAATTGTAAATACTTATCCACATGATAAAAAGGCTTACACGCAGGGACTATTTTTTGATAATGGGATTATGTACGAAGGAACTGGCCAAAATGGACAATCTTCACTAAGGAAAGTAGACTATAAAACAGGAAAGTTACTTGCTAAGTTGAGTTTAGAGGAAAAATATTTTGGAGAAGGAATTACGGCATTTAATGATAAAATAATACAACTTACCTGGAGATCTAAAACTGGTTTTGTTTATGATAAGAATTCATTTAAATTAATAACTACTCTAAAATATGCTACAGAAGGTTGGGGAATAACAACCGATGGACAAAAACTTATTATGAGTGATGGTACGCAAACAATTCATTTTCTTGACCCGCAATATTTCAATAAAATTGGACAAATTGAGGTATATGATCAGGACGGACCGGTTGATAGCATAAATGAACTTGAATATATTGATGGAATAGTGTATGCTAATATCTGGCAATCAGAATATATAATTGCATTTGATCCTGAAACGGGAAAGGTTTTAAAACGCATAGATTGTAGAAAAATAGTTCCAAATGGTTATCAGGGAGAGCAAGATAATGTTTTAAATGGCATTGCATTTGATAAAGAAAATGAACGATACTTTATAACTGGTAAGCGCTGGCCAAGTTTATTCGAGGTTAAATTTGTAAAAATGTAATACCATGATACGGATCATTATAGCAATAATGCTTCTGGGACATGGTTTAGCACATATTTCGGTTTTTTAGTTTCATAGATAAAAATATTGATAAATCCTGGATATTTCCAAAGAATATTTTAATTAAAAGGGTGGTAGGAATTTGGTTATTAGTTTTAATTTGTTTTTTTAACAGCAGGTTTAAGTATCTTTTTGCATTTTTATGATTGGAATGTACTAACTAATGCAGGAGCATTTTATTTATATGTATAATAATACCTTGTTAGAATGTTGTGCTATTAAAAACAAAACTTGGATTAATACTTAATATATTTTTGCTGCTTTATTTCTTTAACTTTTTTAATCCGACTTTTTAAAAAAGGCCATCCCTGCATTAACAGGAATGACTTTAATTTATTCTAATCTAAATCGATATTTGCATCGTAAGCTTTAAATTTTATGGCGCATTTGGGATTTTCGCTTGTAGCTCCTTCAAATGAATGCTTGTTGCTTTCTTTTATATGAAGGTCTTTTACTTTAATTCTGTCTTTTGGGAAATCTATATCTCCATAGGTAGTTTCAAAATCCAAACTAAACTCAAGATTTGAAGATAAGGGTAGATTTATTGTTCCATATCTGAAATCACCATAAAATTTCTCAAAACTTGATTCAACCGCTCCTACGTTAAGGTCCAGTTCATAAGCACTTGGCACTTCAATAGATTTGGTAATTTTTTGGAAACTTACATTATCATATTTAGATTCCTGGATTGAGAATTCACCAACTGTAGCAGCATATATTTTAGCTTCGTATAAATTGTTACATTTAAATACATCAACGTTTTGAGCTCTAAATTTGGAATATTTTGAAGTATATTCAACCTTTTTAACATTTAGCACTTCAATGTCTGTTTCATATACATCTATTGTAATAAGATCAACATTACTGGCTATGTTGATATTGGAATACTTAGCTTGCCCGGTTATTCCCTGCTTAAGGTTTTGAAATTCAAACTCATCTTCGTACGAATTAATAGCTAACTTTCCTACATTCTCAAATTTATATTCGGAGTATTTCGTATTAGCAATGATTTCATTAATTTCTTTGGCTTCAATTTCACACTCATATACATCAAACCTGGCTTTTTCTCCTTTACCCAATTCAGCGGAACTATACTTCATATCGAAATCACCCTTGTTAAAGCTTACCAATGTAAGGTCAACCTCATACAAATCAAAATCAACATTTCCCTTTAAAGTAGCAATATCAATATTATTATATTTACTTTTCAGATCAAAATTGATACTTTCCGGAATCCATAAAGTGTATTTAACTTTGTATTTATCAATTCGAATTGTTTTACCACTTACTAAGGTAATTTTCTTGAAAGGTCCAATAATTATGGTATTCTTTGCCAAATCAGTTTCTATTTTTAATGAATTAGGTGTACTTGAAACTTCCGGATTTTTAAATACTTCAATTAATTTTTCCTGGTCATCGGGATCTCCGCCACTAATAATAATTTCGCCCATTATTTTAACTTCACCTTTGTTCCAGGTATTTACCTTTAGGTCCGTGTCATAGCAAGAAAAGTTAAAATTACCTGTAGAACTTATTTTATAAATTTTTTCAAAAGATTCTTTTCGTTCTTGTGCAATGTTTGTATTTATTATTACTACAACTAAAATTGAAGTTAAAAGAACCTTATATATTTGTTTTGTTGTTTTCATATTTCTGATTTTTTTCTATTTCGTTTAACATTCTGTCTAAAAGTTTAATTTTTTTTTGATAAAGATCCATCAACGAGTTTAGTAATTTGGGATTTGGACCATGTTTAGAGAGATCTTTCGAGTATTTATTTATAAGTGTATCAATATACTCAAGATCCCTAAAATTTGATGTTAGAAGTTCTTCATCATAATTTGTTGCGGCTAAAACCTGATAGTAAGTTTTAATTTGATTTTGGAATTGAGCTTCCTGTTTTGCAAGATCTGGATCGATTTTTGCCAAAATCAACCGTTGATTATTACGTAAAAAAATAACTTGATAAGTTGTAACTGATAAAGTAATTAATACGATAACTGCAGCTGCAATTTTTAAAATCAAAAATCGTTTTTGTCTCGGTTTTTTATTTAAGGAATGAGAAATCCCGGTCCATAAATAATCCTCGTCAGGCATTTCAACATCGAGCTGATTTCTGTTTTTACGTATAAACTCTTCAATATTCATAACGAATCTCCTTTTTTAATTTCTCACGTAATAATTTTTTAGCACGCAGATACTGAGATTTTGATGTTGATTCTGTTATTTTCAAGATTTCAGCAATTTCTTTGTGTCTATAACCTTCTAATAAATAAAGGTTGAGAACAACCCTTGCCTTTTCGGGCAGAGATTTAATGGATTCATGAACAAGCTTTGGATCAACTTGAGGAAGGGTTTCTTCACTTTCATTACTCGGAATTTGAATATTCTCTATTTCAAGAAAATTTTGCTTTTTCTTTCTTAAGAATGTAATGGATAGATTAATAACTATTCGTTTTAACCATGATCCAAACGAAGATTCTCCTCTAAATGAATCCAAATTGTTAAAAGCTTTAACAAACGATTCTTGTATAATATCTTCTGCATCGTATTGGTTCGAAACCATTCTAATACATGTATTATACATAGCTTGTACATATAATTTATACAGCCTGTACATCGACTGTTGGTCACCTTTACGTGCACCATTAATTAATTTAGCATGCGTTTCTAGATTCTTTTCGCCCAAATCCTTTTTTCTTTATAGACTAAACGAAATTTAAAAAGATGGAAAAATTTTTAAATTTTCATTCAAAATTTGAAAATAAATACCAAGCTGCTTGCCAGCAGGCAAGAATACAAATAGCAAATTACAATTAAGGATTGATAATTTGAGAATTGGAACTTATTTGTTATTTGAGTTTTGATATTTGGAATTTATACATTACATTTTTTTAATTCTTACCTCAATTTCTTTTTCATCCTTAAGTAGTTCTAATAGCTGTGAAGTATCTGTTTTACCGTAATGGTAAGGGTATAATACCTCAGGTTTAAATTCTTTTGCAGCATCAGCTACCATTTCCGGGGTCATAGTATATGGTAAATTCATTGGTAAAAATGCAACATTAATATTTTCCAGTGATTTTATTTCCGGTATATTTTCCGTATCACCGGCAACCAATACTTTTTTATCTCCGAAAGTAATAACATACCCGTTTCCTTCTCCTTTAGGATGAAATGGATTTCCGTTTTCTCTTTTATGCTTAATATTATAAGCAGGTATGGCTTCAATTTCCAATTGATTAATATTTAAAATGTCACCATTGTTCATTACAATAATATCAGATAAATTCTCGCTCATTTCCTGACATTTTTTAGTAAGAATGATTTTTGTATTTTCTTTTTTAAGTAATGCAATGGCATTTAAATCCAAATGATCTCCGTGATGGTGTGTAATCAAAATTAGATCCGCATCAGGATAGTTTTCATAATCACCCATTCTGGTCACAGGATCTACATGAATTACCTTTCCATCAAATTCAAAAAATATTGAACCATGTTTAACAAAATGAATGGATAAATCTCCCTTGTTTGTTTCAAATATATCTGTTTGTAGGTCTTGTGCAAATGTTATAACAGCAAATAATATAGAAGTTAGGACTAATGGAATTATTTTTTTCATGATATCATCTTTTGATTAGAGATTAAATTTACTGAATATATAATGGAGTATCAATACATATAAAAGAAAACATCCGAGTTATAATTTAGTTCGGATGTTTATATGATAATTTTAAAGACTTTAATATTCTAACTAGCGATTCTAAATGAAAGTTTTACTAATAATACATTATATGGGTGTAAGTTAAATAAAGTGTCGAAATCATCTTTAAATGAAAAATTACCAGTACTTTCACTTCCTGTTTTACTTTGTGTCCAAACAAGATATAATAATGATCCGGGACGATATTCCCATCGAACTACAAGATTAGACCTAAACTGTTTAAAATTGAAATCGTATTCTTCATCAAGGTAGTCTTGAAAAGTATCACCATCTTCCGGATAACTTGACCAGGAAACATCTGTGCTATATCTATCTGTATAATTATCAGCTTTAGGATTAATAACATATTTTGGATCGGAATAATCTCCTGCACTTACAAATGGTGATCCATAAAACTGTATGGTTAAATCCGGTGTTATAGTATAATCAATACGTACGGTTAAGTCTGTTGTAACTCGATTTATTTGAGCAAAAATATATCTTTCCTCATCGTTATATTCTTCAGAATCTACATATTGCATTTCATTCCAAGAAAATGAAATATCTGGCAGAAATGAAATTCTTAGCGCGTCAAAAGGCCTGTAAATTACATCAATTCCATACCAGTTGCTGTTTTGTGATTTATCAAATCCGTTATAAATACCAGCATTACCATAAAATTGAACTTTTTTTCTTCCGTCTGTTCCAAAATTCATACCTAAATTCCAACCTCCGGGTACCTTAATTGAAGGACCTCCGCGTAAAGTAGTATTAGATGTAGCTTCACCTTCAATATTACCCCAACTGCCAAAAGACCAATGATTTTTAAATTCCATCCAGGTGTTTGCACTAACTCCGTAATAAGAATTATTTAATCCAAAATCCCAATTGCTCCATTGATCAGCACCAATATTTATACTCCTAAAAATACCGAATGGTTCTGTCCATCTATATCCGGCATAAATTACCTGAAGAATTGCATCAGACTTTTGCTGATACCCTACATCATTTAGTTCAAAGCCAGGGGAGTGCCATGTAACCCAAGATCCCCATCTAAATCCTCTATTGGCCAGTTTACTGAACTGTATAAGCCCTGATGTTCCGGTCAAACTTGTTCTGGTTGAATCATACGTGGTGTAGTCATTATCTGGTCGTTGGAAGTATCTCCTGGATGACCTTTGTTGTGTTATAATTGCAGTAGAATCTCCTTTAATATGACTCATAGCATATTTAAGTGTTAATGCATATTTTTTATCCTTAAAATATTGGATTAGGTCAATTCCTCCGGTATATGCATCGGTATTTAGATAATTTAAATGATCATCATTAATAAAGCGATTTGTTGATGTGATCATTCCCCCGATAATGGTATTATTATCATTAAAGTCCTTTTGAATTCTACCTACAAAATAGTTTGTAAGCGGTTCAACAGTTTCTTCGATTTCATTTACTTCATCTGTATCTTCATCGTAACGCATTACTTTTGCTTTTTCTTCTGCAGTAATACTTTCAATAATCCCAATAGATAAACCGTTTTTTGTTTTACCCGTAAGTTTTAATGCTCCAAGAATAGTTGTATTATCCGGGATATCGGCATATTCTTCCAAATCACTGTCGATATCCGGATCATAGTCTGGAGCACGTCCGATTCTACGTGAATAAAATAAATTGTTTCTCCAGAATGGCCCTCCTCTTGAAACTCTGAAATCAGTAATATTTCTGTTTTCAATAAAGAATGGTCTTTTTTCTTGAAAATATGTCTCAAAAGCTGTCAGGTTGACTTCTGACGGATCAGCTTCAACTTGTCCGAAATCAGGATTTATTGTAAAATCTAATGTAAAGTCATTCGTAATACCAAGTTTACCATCTACTCCAAATCCAATAGTATTATCGGTACCATCCTCTTTGTAAGGGTTACCCTCTTCTTTTTCGTAATATTCTTTTTTAGCAACTATATATGGAGAAATTTCTGCTTGTCTTTTAGGTTTAATATTTTTAATACCATGAAGTTCACCAAAATGTCGAACATAGCCAGACTCGTCCTTAGAAAAGTATGCCCAATGCGATCTTTCTTCCTCTCTAAATATTCGTCTTGTCACCTGAAATCCCCAGATTTGCTGTACTTTATTATTACTAAATCTTAATTGTGTATAAGGGATTTTCATTTCAGCAATCCAGCCTTCTTTGTCGATACTTGTTTTTAATTCCCAAATCGGGTCCCATGTAGAATCCCAATTGTTACCATCATTAGAAACAGCTTCGTCGCCCTTTACGCCGGAAACAGATCCGGTAAAAGAAAAAGCAGTACGTTTGTCAAAATAGCTATCGATGTTTACTTCTACCCAATCACCATCAAAGCCATCTCTTCTTGACATTCGTTTTACTATTTTATCCGGCTCAGTATCGTAAGCACGAATTAAAATATATAGATTGTTATCATCATATAATATTTTAAATGCAGTTTTTTGAGATGGATCCGCACCATCATTCGGATCTTTTTGGGTAAAATCACCTGACCATTCTACAATGTCCCAAGTTCCTTCATCAATTAGTCCGTCAATTCTGGGCGGACCATTTTGAATTCTTTTTGTGGTATATATTCTTTTTTGTTTTGTATTTTCTTGAGCTACTGTAAAAAAACTCAAAAAGAATAAAAATACAATTATAAAAAATTGTTTATATCTCATGGTTGAAAGTTAAATAGGTTCGTTAATTCCATGTAAGGACGAAAACATTTATGAAATGTTGTTTACGTACTAATAAAAAATCCATTAACGGTATTTTTGAGTTCGAAACATTTAAAACAAACCCAATGCCAGTGTATGTAACTGTCTTTAAATCTGAATTTTTAATTGTTTGTGGATAGGTAAGTGTTTCTTAAAAAATGTTCAAAAATGAACTAATGTGTACGATTGTGCACGGTATCTTTTATAATAATTTCTTTCCTATTTTATAAGCATCTCCGACTTTTTTTCCGATTTTCCGATATTCTCTTAAGCCTGAAACATAAATCAATGGATTCACAGCTTCTATGTTAACCGATCCCGCTTTTTGTACATCATTTAATTTATCAGTATCAACGTGAGTTTCTACAATTTCACCTACAAAATGATTTGTTGTACCAAAAACACCGGAATCTGTTAATTTACACTCAAAGTTTACCGGACATTCTTTAATTATTGGTGACTCGATAATGGTTGAAGGCAATTTGGTTAAGCCCGATTTTTCAAATTTTTCTATATTCTTTCCTGAAGTTATTCCGCAAAAATCACTTTCTTCAATAATGTCGATGGATGCAATGTTAACAGTGAAGTTTTTATTTGTTTTGATCAACTCACTCGAAAATCCTCTTGTACCTACGGAAATTCCTAAAGTTGGAGGACTGCCCGTAAGCATACTTATCCAGGCTATAGTTACAATGTTCGCTTTTTCCATATCTCCACACACAATTAATACGGTAGGTAAAGGAAATAGTAACCTTTGAGGTCCAAATGTTGATTTCATAATAAACTAATTTATAAATTAGATTTTAAAGATAACAAGAAAATTAATTTGAAGCTTTAATATTATGAAGAAGAAAAGATTGTATGCTGAGAATATTTTAACTATTTATGAACCTAAAATTTCCTTGAGAAGGAAATTACATACAATCTTTTCAAAAATTGAAATTAGATAATACATTGTTGTTTAAAAAATTATTTCAACGAATTGGCTTAAAATAATTATATAAACCGCATTATTATAAATGATAGGTTCTTGTTTGCTAATTTTTATATTAGAAAGGATATTATATTCTAAAGAAATGTGTTGGTAGGTTTTATAATGTTGTTTGTGTTTCGTTAGAACGTATTATAAATAGTCCACTGATGATTGTTTTGTTTTAACAAAAGGTTCTACAGCTCGTTCGTAAATTCCTTGAACATAAGCAATGGCCATGCCATAATTTGTTACGGGAATACCTGCTTCTATTGCAGGTCGTAACCTATTAATTAGTTGTTTTCTTGTTATTACACATCCTCCACACTGGACAACCAAAGCGTAATCATTAATGTCTCTGGGTAGCTTATCCAATCCTGCAACAACATCATATTCCAGTTTTTTCCCTGTAAAATTTGAAATCCATCGCGGTATTTTAACTCTTCCAATGTCATCACAAGAAACATGATGGGTGCACGATTCCAAACTTAAAACACGATCGCCATCTTTTAATTCTGATATTTTTGGAGTTCCTTTTAAGAAATGTTCAAATTCTCCTTTAAACCTGGCCAGAACAATGCTAAAACTTGTTAAAGGAATATCCTTTGGGATTGAGGCATCAGCCTTGGTAAATATCTGACTATCAGTTATTGCCAATACTGGTTTTATTTTAGTTTTTCTTAAGAAAGCATCTACTTCTCTTTCTTTTAAAACTATGGCAACTGCATCATTATCAAGAATATCTCTTATGGCCTGTACCTGCGGAAGTATAATTCTGCCTGCAGGAGCTTCAATGTCAATTGGTGTTATTAGCAAAATAATATCACCGTACGAGATCAAATCACCAACCAATGATGGAGTTTTATATGCTGATTCCGGAATTGTGGTTTTTATTAAGCGAATTAATTTTTCCAAATTTTCTGCTCTAATAGTATCAAACTCTAAAATGGCAGAATTACTTTGAGAAACAATAAAGGTTCTTGAATTTTCGCTTAAAGGTGCTATGTCAGATTTATTATGAACAATAAAGAATGGAGTATCGGTTTTTTTAAACTCATCAATAAGCTGCTTTTCAAAATCACCAAAAGTATTGTGGGTAATAACAAGAATTGCCAGATCAACAGTTTTAATCGAAGTTAAGGTTTTATCAATTCTTTTTAATCCTAATTCACCAACATCATCAATACCTGCTGTGTCAATTAATATTACCGGGCCAAAACCTGTAATCTCAAACGATTTTTTTACAGGATCTGTTGTTGTTCCTGCATGGTCAGAAACAATTGCAATATCTTGCCCGGCAAGACGGTTGATTAAAGAACTTTTACCATTGTTTCTTCGGCCGTATATTCCTATATGTGGCTTTGATTCTTTTCCTTTTGCCATATCGGTTAACTACTTTTAAATATATAAACTAATTATAACTAGTTTCTGGTACAAAAGTAAATAAATTGAAAATTTAAATTATTATTAGCTAAGGTAAATGCGTTATTGTTTTTCTAAAATTAGTACAGGATAATCATCTATTTTAATTTTCCATTTGCCGTTATTCTTTAAATTTGATAAAGTTTTATTAAAATCTTCTTTATTTAAAGGATACGTGGGGCTATCCCGAAGAATAAAAATATAATCTGCATTCCCAATATATGGAAACATTGAAATTTCTTTACGGTAGGCTAGGTGCGGTACTACTTTTTCCGAAGCACACACTTTTAACTCCGGGTTAATTGTATCTAAATAATGATATACTTTTTTTAAATCATATTTGGATTTATAAAATCTGGAGTCATAAATTTTTTCTTTTGATTTGTCGTACCATTTAGATTTTCGTGAGTTCATTTTTACAATTGTTGTCATAAATGTTGATACCAGTAGAATAATTGCAAGGTAATTAGAGAATCTTATCCATTTTATTTTCCGTAAATCTGCAATTATCAAATACGCCACGAAAGGTAATATAGAAACTATTTCAATAGAGTAAAAAATATTTATACCCCACCTAACGTAATGGTCATTAAACATTTTCTGTGCTATAATTGGTATGAAAAGTAGAATATATTTAGGTCTTAAAAAAAGTAAAAAGCCGCCGGATAGTAAAAAAACATAATAAAATTCGGCTTTTATTCCATCATAAAGAGGATCTCCTGAATGATTAACAAACAACAGTTTAATTGCTTGTAGCGGATGTTTAAAAATAAACCCTATGGCTTGAGGAATATTTTCTCCTAAGGAGGAGTAAGCAAATCCCCAATAAGACAAGGAATCATTTTCATAATATGGAACAATTACCTTGTATATTAAAATGAGGTAACTTAATGAAGCTAAAATGTAAACCCCTGAAAAAGCAACTGATTTCTTGTCTTTATAATAAATAATGATTAGAAAAGCGGAAATAAATATAAACCAGATTGGCATATTCTCCCTCGATATAATAATAAATAAAAATGCTATTGTTGAAACCAGGTATTTTTTCTTATCGAAATAATAGAAAAATAAGGGAACAATGCAGGAAGCAATTGTAGCATCAATATATTCAAACGCTATTGCACTGAAATGCCCCCAAATAAAATGATAGTGAAGAAGGGCTATAATTGCAAGGAGCTTATTTTTAGTTTTTTCAATAACAATTTTATACGTGTAAATTCCACCAATTATTAGAAAAATATTTTGAATAAACAGTAATGTATATGTATCAAAAATCCAATTAAATAACCAATATAGCGGAGATAGAATTATTAATGTAAAAGCAGGGTGTACTTGTAAGTAATTATCTAAAGGAGGATAAAATATAGTATTAGAATTTCCCTGAAAATGAGCAAAATCCCAGAAAGCTTGGTTATAAAACCCATAATCTAAAGCATTTGTCCTAAAATAGTAGTGGTTTAAGAAAACCATTAAGGTATAAATACCGAAAAAAATAATGCTTATTAAAAATATAGGTTGTTTGAGTTGCTTAATCATTTTTATTTGGCCTTTTTATTGCGATTACATTCATAATATCGAAAGTATTTATACTCACGCATAATCTTTCAGGTATCAGATTATAGACATTGTGAGAAATATTTCTTTGTTTTTCTTTATTTAATAAAAACAGAGAATAGTAGATCTGTTTTAAACTTCGTGATATTGGAGGGTAATTTATTTTTAAAATTTCAAAACCAATATTACTAAGGAGTTGAGACAATGTTTTTTTGGAAAAATAGTGTAAATGGCTGGGAGGGTGAATCATTCTCCATTTTACACCTTGCATTCTGGGGAGAAACCTTGAGATATCACCCGTTGATATATGTATTCTTCCATTTTCATCAAGTTCATTAAAAGCCTTTTGTAAAATTCTACCAGGATACTGAAGGTGCTCTATTACATCCCATAAAAAAATGTCGGAATAGGGTTTGTCTGCCTTATAAAGGTCCAAATAGTCAATCTTTTTAACATTTAGGTTAAGTTTATTAGAAGCATAATCTATTGGTTCGGCAACGATATCAACACCTAAATACTCAACACGTTTAAATTCCTTTGTAATTAGTTCTCCGAAAAAACCATAAGCACATCCAATTTCAAGAACATTATTTAAATCCGGAAAGTTGTTTTTACGAATTACTGATTTTATAGTTTTAAGTTTTTTTTGAAAGTTTTTTTGAATTACCTCTTTATCTTTTTTATAATCCAGGTATTCTTCACCACAAAAATAGTTTTGGGTATAAACGGTTTCTTTTAAAGTACTACTGGAGATTGATAGGTTATAGGTAATAAATCCGCAATTATCACATTTCTTTAATAAGCTGTTATAGATCTCAATAAAAATATTTGTTCCACAAACCAAACATTTACTTTTATTTATTTCGGCCATGGCACATTATTATTTTAAATTCGACTCATTAATTATGTACTTAGGCCTATTTTTATTTTCAATAAAAAGTTTACCAAGATATTCACCAATTATGCCAAGCATAATAAGTTGAATTGCTCCGATAAAAAGTATTGTAAGAATTAAAGAGGTCCATCCGGTAATAGTTTTCTCAGTAAAAAAGCTGGCATAAATTGCATAAATGCTATAAATAATTGCACAGAATGCCATTATCACTCCAATATAGATGGAGATTTTTAATGGCTTTGTACTAAACGAGGTAATGCCAATTGCCGCGAAGTGCACCATTCTCTTTAGAGAATAGCTTGATTTGCCTTGCATTCTTTTATTGGCTATGTATTCAATTTTTTCTTGTTTAAAACCTATCCATGAAACTAATCCTCTTAAAAACAAATGCTTCTCAGGCATATTTTTTAATGTTTCTACTACTTTTTTATCAAGGAGGCGAAAATCTGCAGTCCCTGGTTCAATTTTTGTATCGCTTATAAAATTTAAAACTTTATAGAATAACCTTGATGTTATTTTTTTTAAGAAACCAATATTTTTATCAATACGTACAGAATTTATTATTTGGAATCCTTCTTCCCATTTGGAAATCATCTTTGGGATCAATTCAGGTGGATGTTGTAAGTCAGCATCCATTGAAATTACACAAACTCCGTTAGCCAGGTCCAATCCAGCACTTAATGCATTTTGATGGCCAAAATTCCTAGAAAAGGATATATATTTTACAAAGTTAGAATTTTCAGACAATATTTTTATTTTATCAAGTGTTTCATCACTACTTCCATCATCAATATAAATAAGTTCTAACTGATATAATTTCGTAGGAAAGAAACTTAGTATTTCACTGTATAATTGTTCTATATTTAATTGCTCATTATGGCAAGGTACAATTATAGATATTAGTTTTTTTTTGTCCATTTGGAAATGTTTACTTAACAATATCCTTTAACGTAAATCCTAGTTTTAAAAGGTTTTCCGGAGCAAGAATTTTTTCAAGCCTATCAGGTTCAATTAGTTTTAATTTACTATTTACCCTGAATATATCTTTTTTAGTTTTCTTCATTTCTTTAGCCAGTTTGGCTGCATTATTATACCCAATGTAAGGACTTAAGGCAGTTGTAATGGCTGGACTGTGATATAATTTATCTTCAGCAATGTCACTATTTATTTCCAGTCCTTTGAATAGATTCTCTTTTAAGGTTTTATTTACTGCGATAAGTAATTTAATACTATCTAAGAGGGCATGTCCAATAACAGGTAAGTATGCATTTAAATCAAGGCAGCCTTGTGCACTAAGTGAAGTAATTAACGCATCATTTGCATATACTTTATGAGCAACACTTATAACAAATTCGGGAATTACCGGATTAACCTTTCCCGGCATAATTGAACTTCCAACTTGTTTTTGGGGAATGCTTATGTCATTCTTACCAACAACATCAGATGCAAGTAATCGCAGATCAGAAATCATTTTTTCAAGGTTTACCGCATGTGATTTTAAGATTGCGTGAACTTCAACAAGCGAATCCATATTGTTCGTTGCATCAGACAGGTTTTCACTTCTTGTAATTGGTAAATTCGTTAATCGTTGCAGGGTAGAAACTACTTCCATTATAAAATATCGTGGTACGGAAATTCCGGTTCCAATAGCACTGCCTCCCAGGTTAACCACTTTAATTCTTTCAAAACATTTGGATACCCGCCACCAGTCCCGAGATAACGCTTCGTTATAAGTACTAAAAAGCATAGCATAGGAGGAAGGAACAGCTTCTTGCATTTGGGTATAACCAATTCTTAATTTATTCCTGTATTTATTTTCGATAGCCTCAATATCAAATCGAAGATCATTAATTTTTTCTTCTAACTCGACCAAAAGTTTTATAGCGGCAACCTTAAGCGAAGTTGGAATTACATCATTCGTTGATTGATAAATGTTTGCATGCTCTATAGGATCAATAATGTTATATTCTCCCGGATTGTGATCATTTTTTATAAGAGATTCATTGGCGATAATCTCATTTATATTCATATTTATGCTTGTGCCAGCTCCACCTTGAACTGCGGGTACAATAAAATGATTAAAGAATTTTCCTTCAGCAACTTCTTCAGCAGATTCAATTAATGCTGTAATTATTGATTTATCAAAAAGATTTACAGGAAGATCATTTTCAGCTTGTTTTTCCAATATCGCAGATTTAAAACTATCATAAGTTAGATAGCAGGCTAACTTTGTTAGACCAATCGCTTTATACCATTCAATATGAAAAGGAGTGCAGTCCGGGAAATTCTCTCTTGCCCGTAAAGAATGTATACCGTATAATGCATTTTTATTTATCTGCATTTCTCCTAAAAAATCCCTTTCAACTCTTCCCATTTTGTATTTTTTATTTCTTCAAACTTTAATTTTAATTCGAAATTTTATTTTGATATTGGTTGAGCGTAAGCAATAACATCCTTGCCGGTAACTTCTTTATCACAAAGTATAATTAACCTTTCAAGCACATTTCTAAATTCTCTGATATTTCCGGTCCAGTTTATTTTCTTTAATTCCTCAATGGCATCTTCTTTAATATCCAATTTAGGCACACCATAATCTGTACAAATCATTTGGTTAAAATGATCTGCCAATAACGGAATATCATCTTTTCTATCATTTAATCCGGGAACAGAAATCAATATAACGCTTAATCTATGATAGAGGTCTTCTCTGAAATTGGATTTTTCTATTTCTTCTTTAAGGTTTTTGTTTGTTGCGGCTATAATTCGAACATCAACATGAATATCTTTATCACTACCAACACGAGAGACCTTTTTTTCTTCCAGGGCTTTTAGAACTTTGGCCTGTGCATTTAAGCTCATATCTCCAATTTCGTCCAGGAAAATAGTTCCGGTATGAGCCTGTTCGAATTTACCTTTACGTTGTTTGTGTGCAGAGGTAAAAGCTCCTTTTTCATGGCCAAATAATTCGCTCTCAATTAGCTCGGATGGAATAGCCGCACAGTTTACTTCAACGAAAGGAAAGTCTGCTCTTTCACTTTTTTCGTGTAACCAACGAGCTACCAATTCTTTCCCGGATCCATTCGGACCCGTAATTAATACACGGGCGTCAGTTGGAGCAACCTTTTCTATCATGTTTTTTACCTGAACGATTGGCTCAGATTCTCCAACTATATCATATGTTTTTGTTACCTGGCGTTTTAAAGTTTTTGTCTCTTTAATCAATGAAGTTCTATCCATTGCATTACGTATAGTAACTAACAACCGATTTAGATCCAGAGGTTTTTCTATAAAATCGTAGGCGCCTTTTTTAATAGATTCCACAGCAGTATCAATATTTCCATGACCTGATATCATTATTACAGGAACATCTGTTGCAACACCGAAGATATCTTCCAATACCTCAATACCATCTTTCTTTGGCATTTTTATATCCAACAATACAATATCATATTTATTATTTTTGAATTGTTCTAATCCTTCTTCACCATCTGCTGCAAGATCAACTTTATGATCTTCATATTCCAGAATTTCTTTGAGGGTATCGCGAATGCTTTTTTCGTCGTCGATAACTAATATTTTAGCCATAGAGTTATTATTTAACTGTTTAATATTTTATCAACCATTCCTTCTTTAATAGCAAAGGAAGATTGAGTTAGTGATTTCAATTTAAATTTCTTGATGATAAAATTAACAAAAATACTTGCCAGAACAATCATTTCAATTCTTACCGGTTCCAAACCTTTCATATTTTCTCTTTCATTAACGGTTGATTTTATAAGTTCAACATGAAGTTTCTCGTAATCGCCTAAGTCGATCGGGTAGGCACTTGTTTTTTTTACTTCTTCCGGCACCCCTCCATTTTTTGCAACGATCATGGCACGAAAAGAATCAAAAGTACCGGAACAACCAATTAATTGCTTAGGCTGATATTTTTCAACTGCTTTATATAAAATGTTAAGTTCGGAATCTATATAATTTTCTACATCTTTAATTTCATCAAGTGTTATTGGATCTGAAGGTTGAAACATATCAAGCAGGCGAGCCATTCCAAGGTTAAAGCTATGTTTCCAGATTAAACCTTTACTGTTGGCAATTATAAATTCATTGCTACCACCACCAATATCAAGGATAAGGATATTTTCATTGTTAAAGTTAACAGCCTGTTTCACACCGCGATAGATTAATTCTGCTTCTTCATCGCCTGTGATAATTTGAACGTTTAATCCGAATTTTGATTCTATTGTATCTACAAATTCTTTTCCATTTTCGGTGCTTCTTACGCCGGAAGTAGCTGTAACTATTATCTTATTCACATTATAAGAACCAATAGTTTTAAGATGATTATCAATTGCATTAATGCCTCGTTCAAATGCCTCAGGTGTAATAAGTTTTTTGTTAATTCCCCCTTTTCCAAGTTTTACGCCTGTCTTGTCTTTAAAAATGGCTTTGTATTGATTATTTTCTTTTGTTTCAACTATAAGCAAATTAAAGGTATTTGTACCCATATCGATAATGGCAATTCTCATGGCAATTGATTTAAATAAAAAACTATCTGCTAAATAAACAGATAGTTTTGAAAAAACGAAGTAAATAATTGAATTTTTCTTATGATTTATATCGTATCCATTTCCAGAGTTCTTTGTAATTTACTTTTTTACCATACATCAGAATTCCTGTTCGATAGATTTTTCCAGCTAGCCAAACTGAACCTAGAAATGTAAGAACCAATAATCCCATAGATAAAGTAACCTGCCAACCCGGAACACCAAATGATAAACGAACCATCATTACAATAGGAGACGTAAATGGTATAATAGAAAACCAAAATGCAACCGGGCTATCAGGTGTTTGAATAGCATTCATCATAACAAAGATACCGAGTATTAAAGGTATTGTAATTGGTAACATGAATTGCTGCGTGTCAGTTTCATTGTCAACAGCGGCACCGATTGCTGCAAAAAGTGAACCATACAATAAATATCCTCCTAAAAAGAAAAATATAAATGCGCTTAACATTAAACCAAAATCAATTGATTTAACTGCATTTAATACTTTTGAAAACTTATCCATTTCTTCAGGCTGGATTTGATTTATCTGAGTTAAGTTTTGTTGTTCGAATAAATCTTCAACCACAACTTCTTGTGCATTTTTTGTTCCCAATTCAGGGAAAAAAGCAGTTTTCATACCAGCAACAATTCCCGTAGTGAGCACTACCCATAGTAAAAACTGGGTTAGTCCAACCATTGCAATTCCAACAATTTTCCCCATCATTAACTGAAATGGTTTAGCCGATGAAATGATAATTTCCACTATACGATTTGTTTTTTCTTCAATAACTCCTCGCATAACCTGTGCACCAAAAAGGAATATAAAGAAGTAAATTAGAAAACCACTTGCATAGCCCAATATCATATTTACTTCAGTAAAACTTTCTTTTTCTTCTCCATCCTTTGTCCACTGTATAGTTCTAACCTTAACATCAGACTTTATGGATTCAAGAATATCTTCATTAATTCCGTTGGCTTTAAGTTTTTGGTTTTTTAGTTCATTTTCCATTGCTCTGGCAATATGAGATTTTACCTCAAAACTTGGCTGTTTGTCTGAATATAAATGTACTGCAGTTGGTTCATATGTTATACTTGGTAATATTTGTAGCACTGCGTAATAATCAGAGTCTGCAAAATTCTTTTTTACCTTTTTTACGGATGTATTTTGTAAATACTCAAATTTAATATAATCAGTATCAGGGATTTTATTTAAGAATACACCTGAACTATCAATCACTGCAATATTTTTTACATCTGTATCTTCCATAGAAGCAAGCCATGCTGGTACTACCATCATAGCAGCAAATAGGATAGGACCTAAAATTGTCATTACGATGAACGACTTTTTCTTTACTCTGGTAAGATATTCGCGTAATATGATTAATTTGATTTTATTCATGGTCTGTTATTTTCGAGTATTAATTTTTATGTTCATTTACTACCTTAATAAAAATATCATTCATATTTGGAATGATCTCATTGAATGATAAAACCTCAATTACCGGTATTATAAGCGATAATAGTTCATTTTCGTTTGTTTGATGCAACAATTTCACTCGAACAGCCTTATTACCATTTACTTTTGTTTTATCAATTAATTCATAATGTTCATTTAATGATCTTTCAAGTTTATCAATATCGCCGTTAAAAGAGATCTCATAGATATTTGATTTGTATTTTTTTCTAATATCATCAATCTGTCCTTCAAGAATGTTTTTTGATTTATTTATTAAAGTAATATGATCACAAAGTTCTTCAACTGAACCCATATTATGTGTTGAGAATATTATGGTAGAACCTTTTTTCTTTAGTTCGAGAATTTCTTCTTTTAGCATGTTTGCATTAATAGGATCAAATCCACTAAAGGGTTCATCAAATATCAGTAATTCCGGTTCATGTAATATGGTTGTGATAAATTGAACTTTTTGCGCCATTCCTTTCGAAAGTTCTTCCACTTTTTTATCCCACCAGGGTTGAATTTCAAATTTTTCGAACCAGTATTTAAGCTTTTTTAATGCATCTCTTTTTGAAAGTCCTTTTAACTGAGCAAGGTACAAAGCTTGCTCTCCTACCTTCATTTTTTTGTACAAACCCCTCTCTTCAGGTAAATATCCAATAAGATTTACATCGCTTGGTTGTAAAGGCCTTCCTTTTAACAGAATTTCTCCTTTATCAGGAGCGGTTATTCTGTTAATTATTCTTATTAAAGTGGTTTTTCCTGCTCCGTTAGGGCCTAACAGCCCATAAATACTGTTTTCAGGAATGTTAACATTTACATTGTCTAAAGCAAGATGGTTAGCAAACTTTTTCTCAATGTTTTGTGCTCTTAGTAATTCCATTTATGTGATTTTGATTTTTTAAATTAGTGTGCAATTTCGATAAAATATTACAAAATAGAACACAAAATTTTGCTAAAAGTTTGATGAACTTAGCAAAATAGATATAATGCAATATGCAAAAACTTAATTCGATATAACTAAAAAGAATATCGAAAATCACATAATAATATTAGAGAAGAATTTATTTAATGGTCCAATCCTGCCATACATTTTTTATTTCAGGACTTATATTAACCTGCGGATTTTGTTCTTTATCATTGATCATTACGGATTTTACCGAAACGTGTTTTTTTAGATAATCTGCCATTTCCGACATGCTGATATTTCCATTTGTTTCCTGCATTTTTTTTAAAAGAAAATAAGTAAATAATCCATGTTGCTGTTCCCTGTATGGTAATGAAGATTGAGTTCCTGAACTTGCTGTGAATACGATCAAGTTTCCATTCAGGATATTTTCTTTTGGTTGTACTTTTACTCCCCTGGCTGCTAAAAGACCTTGGTTTCTTGCTCCACCGCTAAAACATGCGTCCAGAAAAACAGTTACTCTCTTTGTAGGATGCTCAGTAAATTTCTTATATACATCATTTAAACTTATAGCGAATTCTAAATCAGTACCACTCACATCAACAGGTATTAAAAATGGTTCCTTGTTTTCTTCATTTGGGAATCCATGTCCTGCATAATAAAAATAGATTTCTGCCTCACCGTCCAGATTTTTAGCAATTGTATTTATTTTTTCAATTGATTTACTGAATTCAACAACCTTGGCATCAACTATTAAAATGATATTTTCATTAGGAACTCCTAAAGTCTTTTCCGCATATTCCTTAAAAGTTTTAGCATCGCGTTCCGCAAACTCAACATTAACTTCGTTTGTTAAGCCCGTTTGATACGAATTATAATCTTCGTTCCCAATTATAAGTGCAAATCGATTTGGGAATTTTTGAGCAGAAGTTGGTACGTTTATATCAATATCTGAAACAAATTCTTTTGATTCTTCTGTTTTAGTATACTCCAAAGCAGTTGGTTTTGTTTCTATTTGAGTTTTTGCATTTGATTCAAGGCTTTGATTGCTTTGAACCAGTTCATATTTATTAACTCCTTTTATTGAGTTTTCTATATAATTAACCGATTTTATTACAGCAATCTTAAATGAGGCATTTAGTGCCAGTTTAGCAGATTGGACCCCTTTTCGATTTACTTGGGCTGACCTATGACTTATTCTTTCCCGGTATTTTTTTACTTTATTATTTCTTAAATCAACAACTGCTACATCAATAGTAGTTTTTGCAATCCATTGTTTATTTCTTTTTACAACAAAATAGTCTACTACATCTAATCTGATTAGTATCTTATTTGGTTCCGGTTTATAATCTGTTCTGAAATTTTTGATTACGTTGAATTTTGTTCTTGGATAGCTTTCTTTAATATAATTTGCAACTGCTCTTTTTATGTTATCACTATATAATTTGGAAGAGGTTCTGTTATCTTTAATTAAAATGTCCACTGAAAGTTTAGCAGGTGTAGAATAAGTCTTTGCAACCTTGATTTTTAACGGTTCATAAACTTCTTGCCCTTCTTTTTGTGCATTCAATGGGATAGTAGCAATAAAAAGCATTAAAATAATTATTATTTTTTTCATGGTAATATGGTTGGTTAGTTTTTAGTATTTAAGTATTTAGTCAAATTTTCCATAAAATTAACGGATAAAAATGAAGCAGAAATGAAGAAAAGAATAAATTTGGCACAACTTTAAGAATCCGTATTTAAAAACCAAAAATCAGGATATAAATTTTTATTTAAAATCTGTTTAATTGTATATATTTTCATACATTTGATTATTCTCTAAAACTATGAAAAAGAACTCATTATTCTTTCTTATCTTATTAATATCTTTTAATACTGTTGCTTTTAACAACCATGAGGTTGATAGTTTATATAAGAAATTAATAAATGCTCACGATTCTACAAAAGCAGATATCTTAAATGATTTAAGTTGGGAGCTGAGAAATTCTGAGCCACAAAAATCAATCGAATATGGTATAGAAGCTATAAAATTTGCAGAACGTTTTGATGATTTCGAAAATCTGGTAAAAGCACATAGTTTTATTGGAGTAGCTTATAGAATTCTCGGCAATTATTCAGAATCAATGGATTATTATTACAAAGGCTTGGAGCTTGCACAAAAATATGGAGAAGCTGAGCAAGAAGGATATGCTTATATTAATATTGGAAACCTTCATATATACCAGGGTTATTATTATAATGCTCTTGAAAATCTTCAAAAAGCTAAGGTGATTGCAGAAAAGTTAGATCATAAAAGAATGCAAGCATATGTGTATTTGAACATTGGCCGGGCACAAATACTCCGGAAAGAAAACATTGAAGCTTTGGTTAACTTTAAAAAAGCTTTGGATCTTCGAATAGAAATAAACCAGATTTCAGGGCAAGCAGTTTGTTATAAATATATTGGAGATATTCACCTTGATTTAGGAAATACAAAGGAAGCAATTGAAAATTATAATCTTTCTTTAAATGTTGTAGAACAAGATATGGATAAAGATTTAGTTGCTCATACTTTATCAAATTTAGCTAGAACTTATCTATTAATAGGAGATTATGCATTATCAAAAAAAACGGCTAAAAAAAGTATGAGAATTGCTAACGAAATAGGAGCAAAATTAACAATAAGAGACAATTTTAAGATTTTATCTGAAATAGATTTAAAAACAGGTAACTTTGAATCTGCTTCTAAAAATCTGGAAAGTATTATTTCTTATAACGATACATTGTTTAATCAACAGCTTTCCGAAAAAATGTTTGATCTGGAATATCGATTTGAAAAACAGAGAAAGCAGGCGGAAATTGACCTCTTAAATAAAGATAAACAGATTCAGAAACTTGAGTTACAAAGGGCTAGAACCTATAATGCGGCATTGCTGATAATTCTTGGTTTAATAACTTCAATATTTGTTTATGTATTAATTTCTCTAAAACAAAGACGGGAACAAAATATAAAATTACAAAAACAGAAAGAAGAGCTAGATCAGATTAATAAAACAAAAGATAAAATGTTTTTAATAATTGGACACGATTTAAGAGGCCCAATTGGAAACTTGAAGTCTTTAATTGAAATACTTCTGGAAGATGAGGATATTATAAAGGATAAGAATCTGGTCGAAACCTTTAACATTTTTATGAAATCCGTTCACTCTGTAAGCGATCTTCTTGAAAACTTACTCCTTTGGGCAAAGAGTCAAAGAAATGAAGTAGTTTTCTCTCCGGAGAACATAAGTTTAAGTACTGTGATTAACAGAAATCTGCAATTATTTAGAACTATTGCTGACCATAAGGAAATTATGATAAGTATTGTTATGGAAAATAACTACGATGTATTTGCCGATAAAAATATGATCATGACTGTTTTTCGTAATATTATATCTAATGCAATAAAATTTACTCCACGAGGAGGATCAATAGATATTAAGGTTACAAAGGAAGATCAAAACTATAAGGTTTCTATAAAGGATTCAGGTGTTGGTTTTGATGAGGAAACAGGCAATAAGATTTTTGATACTAGGGATTTTTATACAACAACGGGAACAAACAATGAAGCAGGCTCAGGGCTTGGATTACTGCTTTGTAAAGAGTTTATCGAGTTAAATAGAGGTAAGATTTGGGCAGAAGGTGTTCCTGATGAAGGAGCCACTTTTTATTTTACTTTACCTCAATCCAAGATTGAGAACTCTTAGTTAAGTTGTAAAAAAACTCGCCAAACAAGCGAGTTTTATATTAAACTTTCCGTAGTTTCCATTTTCCTTTTTTAAATAACCACATCGCAATTAATGTCATGACTGATTCAGCGACAATTATAGCTATATAAACTCCAAATTCATTAAAGCCATATAACGTAGCCAAAAAATATGCAAGCGGTATCTCAATAATCCAAAAACTGATAATATTAATTTTAGTTGGAGTAAGCGTGTCACCTGCACCATTAAAAGCTTGTATCATAACCATTCCCATTGCATAAAAGATAAATCCTATACTTACAATTCTTAATCCTTTTGCTCCTGTAGCAATTACTTCAGCATTATCAATGAACAAACGAATAAAAAAGTATGGTTCAATAATAAATATGAACGAAACTATACTAAGAAATAGCATATTTACATATCCTGTGGTCCATACTGCTCTTTCGGCGCGTTGAGGTTTTTTCGCACCTAAATTTTGTCCTACTAATGTGGCGGCTGCATTACTTAATCCCCATGACGGTAAAAGTACAAATATTATTATACGAATAGCAATAGTATACCCGGCAAGTGCAGTACTTCCAAATATAGCAATGATACGAACCATACCAATCCAACTGGATGTTGCAATAATTGATTGCCCAATACCACCCAGAGATATTTTTACCAGGTCATACATTACTTTTAAATTAATGCGGATAGCTTTCTTAAAAATTTTAATTCTACCGTTACCTTTTAATAGTATATAAAACTGATAAATTACAGCAATACCTCTTCCTGTTGTTGTAGCAATTGCGGCTCCTTTTATTCCCATGGCAGGAATAGGCCCTAATCCAAAAATGAATAACGGATCCAGTAGTATGTTTACACCATTTGCCAATAGTAAAACCCTCATAGATATGGCAGCATCACCGGAACTTCTGAAAATGGCATTTATTATAAAAAGAAGCATTATAATTATATTACTTCCTAAAAGAATTGAAGGATAAATACTTCCGTGTTCAATTATTTCAGCATTAGCTCCCATTAGCCGAAGGAGATCTTTTGCGAAAATCATTCCGGGTATTCCGATTACCAATGAAACTAAAGCACCAACAATTATTGATTGAACAGCTGCTACAGAAGCTCTATATGGCTTCTTTTCGCCAATTCTTCTTGCAACTAAAGCTGTTGTTGCCATACTTAATCCCATTCCAATTGCATAGATTATAGTTAGCAAAGATTCTGTTATCCCAACGGTAGCTATTGCATCAGGACCAAGTTTGGATACAAAGAAGATATCGGCAATTGCAAAAACCGATTCCATAATCATTTCAAGAACCATAGGAATTGCAAGTAATAAAATGGCCTTACTTAGTTTTTCAGAAGTAAAATCTTTATCAGTCCCGGAAATAGATTCAAGTATATCTTTCCAAAGCGATTTGATTTTTTCTCTATTAATAGAGCTTATATATAATGATAGCTTTTTATTTGATGACATGATAATAATTGTAAATGATAAAACAACTAATTAATAAAAGATTAAATGGGAGGTAAAATACCTAGCAGATTGTGGTAAAGACCAGAATATTTGCGACAATTGGTTTCATCTTCATTTGTTTTATCAGAACAAAGATATGCAAAAACTATTATTTAAATCAATAGCAAGCGCAAACAATTATTAAATTTCTATCAATTTTTAAATAAAAAAGGATTCTGAGTAGAATCTTTTAGGTAATATTAAACGTTATAATTATCGTCTTTTATGTTTTCAGCCTCATCCATATTATCATCAAGGTATTTTTCTCCATCTTCATTTATATCTTCCTCGAAATCATCTCTCAATTTTCCGGTATCATCATAATCGTCATCATCTTTAATAATTTGTCGTGCTTCGGATTCAGTCATTCTAACCAAATAATATATTTCTTCTGTTTCGAAAGGTAAAGCCGAAACGTAAGCACCCTGTGCATTGGTAAATGTCACCAGGTTTTCTTCAAATCCATCCGGGTATTCTATCTTAATCCTGTTTACAACATCTTCAGGAAGCTTTTCATAATCAATTACTATTCTTTTTGATGCCACTTTGTAGGTCTGTTAAATTTTACAACCGAAATATATTTAGAAAAAAAAAAATGTCAAAATACTTTTCTGTTTTTTTATCCACTTAACAAAGATTTAATAAGTAATAAAGAGTTACGAAAATTAAATATTCACAACTCTTTATACAAATGATTTTTTAAAAAGGTTTTATAAATTCTGAAATTTAATATAATAAAAAACTCTACTTACTCATATCGTAGAGTTTGCGAAGGATTCGTGTTAGCTGCCTTTAATGTTTGGGAGGCTATGGTCAACATTCCAAAACTTGCAATTAATGTAATACCTATAAAAACCATACCAAATCCAAACGGGGCATGACCAGCAATATATTGAATCCACATGTTGTTAATCATATAAGCAAGAGGCGCAGCAACTAATGCTGCTATAATAAATAATTTTAAGTAGGTTTTAGAAATTAAATATATTATACTTTTTGGTTCTGCTCCATACACTTTTCTTATGCCAATTTCTTTAATACGCGTTTGCGTGCTATAAGTGGCCATTCCAAGTAATCCCAAACAAGCTATCACAATAGCAAGCAGAGATGCAAATCCTACAGTATAGAGAATATCTTCAAAATAAGCGTAATATTCCTTTATTTGTGTATCCAAAAAGCCTCCATTATATTCTTTGTATTTATCGATTTTCTCCCATCCATCTTTGAATTTTTTAATACTCTCAGGATTACTTCCGGCTGCCATTCTTAAAACTGCTAATTTGAATTCGTCTGGTTTGTATCTGAGCATTAATGATCTTTGAGGTAGAAACAGTGCAGCATAATGGTAGTCTTCAATAATACCAACAATTTCTAATAAGGTTGAATCATCAATAATAATACTTTTACCGATTGCTTCGGTTGGAGTTCCAAGATTAAATCTATTTAGCATTCTTTTATCCACAATTACAAATGATTCATTTTCTGTATTTGATTTTTCAGGGAAGTTAGATCCTTTTATGAGTTCGAGTCCCATTACATTAATATAATGGTGATCAACAGCAAAATAATCAACTTCCATTTTTTCATCCTCGCTATCAACTCTCACCATTGCTGTTCGAAAATTACCAATACCAGGAATATGGGATGCTCCGCTTATTTTTTCAACTTCCGGAAATTGTTTGTAGTAATCTTTTACTATTCCCAGGTTATTATCTTGTAACCAAATATTAAATACAAAATCTCTATCAAATCCCATTTTTGCATTGATCATATAGTTCATTTGACTATAAATGGCAATGATAGATACGATAAAAATCATGGAAAAAGCAAATTGAGTAACTAGTAGAATTTTTCGAAGTGTAATTTTACTAAGAAGCTTAACGTTAGTTACTCCTTTTAATACTTTAATAGGGTTAAAAGCTGAGATATAAATCGAAGGTAAAATGCCTGAAAGAAATCCTGTTAGTAAAGCAAAAACAAAAAACCAGAAATAAACCATAAAATCCTGTTCCGGTTGAATTTCTAACATCGACATCATTTTCATTCCGGAAAATCCAGGGAGAATCAATTGCAAAATTAAAATGGCGAATAATAATGCAATAATAGCTACAACAAAGGCTTCGGAAAGGAACTGAAAAACAATTTGTTTCCTGTTTGCACCTAATGTTTTTCTAACTCCAACTTCTTTAGCACGTAATAAGGAGCGTGCCATTGATAGACTTGTGTAATTAAATGCGGCAGAAACTATAATAATTAATGATAGTCCGCCCAGAAATATTATAAAGATTTTTGGAAGGAATACACCTATTTCATTGCCAATAAAATCTCCGGGGACAATATCATTAAAAGGCTTTAAATAGAAACTTACATTTGATTCATCCAGATCTTTGTATTTTTCAATACTTATTTTATCAAGTATAGAAGTAATTTTTTCTGGGTTTGTGTTCTTATTTACTAAAATATAGATGTAGCTTGAATAAAACTTTTCCCAGTTATCAGTTATTTTTGATATTTTGTTGCTTGATTCAAGAACGGGTATTGAAGAAGCAGAGACCAAACATTCGAACTGAAATTGAGATTTATTTTTTGACTTGGGGATTATACCCGTAACCTTGAAATTTCCTAAAGTATCAACCTGAAGAAATTTTCCAATAGGGTCTTCATTTTTAAAGTGTTTTTTTGCGATATCTTCTTTTAAAACAATTGAAAAAGGTTCTTTCAGAGGATTTGAAAAAGACTCGCCAGTTAATTCAAAGTCGAACATATTAAAAAAAGATTCACTTGCATAAAACCCATGAATTGGAAATTTATCTTCATTGTAAAAAACATCTCTGTTAAATCTGTTATTAACAACTACCGCATCTTCTGTAATTGCGTAATTATCGATCAATTCATGATATAAAGGATAAGTCGTTGAAGCGTATTTTGAGATATTTATGGATGATTTGTTTTCGTTATTAATACTTTCAATTCGGTAAATTCTGTCTTTTTTTGTAATAAAATTGTCATACTTGTACTGATCAATAACTACAATGATTATAAGCATGCAAATTGACATACTTAGTGCTAATCCTAAAATGTTAATAAATGAAAATCCCTTATGTCGTATTATATTTCGAAATGCAGTGAGCAAATAATTTTTTATCATAACTTTCCTGAGTTTAGTTTATTTTGTGACGCTAGTTTGCCAAAACCAGTTACACTAAAGAATTTTACTTTAAGGACTAGTAAAAAACTAAAAAGTTGGAAAGTTTACGTTATTTAGGATATAAACCTGGGTACAGTGAAAGTAAAATTTGAGCCTTTGCCTAATTCGCTTTTAACCCAAATTTCGCCTTTGTTCTTGTTTACAAATTCTTTACAAAAGAATAAACCTAATCCACTGCCTTTTTCACCTTGAGTTCCATCTTCCTTACGTTTATTTAGATAGAAGATCTTTTCAAAGTTATCTTCTTTAATACCTATTCCGGTATCAATAACTGAAATTTCTATTCTGTTATTCTTTTCATATGCATGAACTGTTATTTTACCATTGCTTGGAGTAAATTTAATGGCATTATTTATAAGGTTTCTGAGTACAGTATTTAAAATATTTTTATCAACAAATACGTTTAAATTTTTTGAAATTTCATTCAATAGCTCAATTTTTTTATAAGCTGCAATAGGGGTATAAATATCAAAAATTGATTTGCTAACCTCATATAGAATATAATTTTCTGGACTATATGGGATATTATCATTTTGGCTTAAGGTCCAGTTTATTAAACTGTCGATTAACGAAAGAACCTGAGCTACTGATTGTTCGTCCTTAATACTTAGTCTAACAGCTGTTTCATAATCCTTTTTACTAATTAGTTCCGGGATCATTTGTAATGTGCTACTCATAGAAATAAGGGGACTTCTAAAATCATGTGAGATAATTTTGAACATTTTATCTCTTGTTTCATTTGCTGCTTTTAATTGAGTGTTCTTTTTTGATTTTAAATAAAGGATATAAGATATAAGCAAAATAAGTATTACAGAGAATATTAGAGCTGTGAGTGTAAGTAATCGTTGCTTTTTATAATTGTCAATTTCAAGCTTAGTTTTTTCTTTCTGTAATAAAATTTCAATTTCCTTTTCATGAAAAGCAAGCTTTTTTATGTTTTCGTCTTTCTTTAGTTTTTCGTTTAATTCTTTAAATGCCAGCAAATATTCATATGATTTTTTGTAGTTATTAATTCCGGCATACGATTGATACAGATACTTAAAACAATTTAACAGATGATCCTTTTCATCTGTATTAAAGGCTATTTCCTTAGATTTAAGTCCATAGTTTATAGCATCTTCGTATTTTTCTTGTATTAAAAAATGATTACATAAAAGATAATATGATCTTGCAATTTGTCCTTTACTACCATATTGTAGAATGGATTCAATACCTTTTTGATGATAAACATATGCACTATCATTATTCCCTAATAGATCATGCAAATTTCCTAGATTTTGATAAGTTGTTCCTAAAGCGTAACTATTCTTTATTTTGGAATTAAATTCTAAACTTTTATTTAAATACTTATATGATTCTTTTTGATTACCTGCCTCGAGATGATAATGTCCAATATTGTTAATTGAAATACCAATACTAAACGAGTCTTTTAATGTTTTTTTAATCTCTAGAGCTTTATAATTATACTCTAATGCCTTATTAAAGTCGTTTAGTTCCCCGTAAATCACTCCAATATTGTTATAAATTCTTCCTAGTAACTCATATTTATTATATTTTTCGGATAATGATATGCTATTAAAATAATATTCAATTGCATCCTGGTAACTCCCTGTTCTTTCACTAATCACAGCAATTCGGGTATAGCAATTAATTTGACCCTCAATAAAATTAATGGCATTAAAAATTGACAAGGCTTTTTTACATTGTATTAATGCACTATCATAGTTACCTTTATTCCAGTAATAAAAACCTTGATTATAATAACTATATGCTGAACCTTTTGGATAATTAATTTTTTCTGAGATTCTTTCAGCTTCTTTTGCAAGATAGATTGCTTTAGCTAGGTTAATATTCTGATATTCTGCCGTTAATATGTTTAAAGCATTGACCCGTAATGTATCGTTTTCTGAATGTGAATCTAGGAAATGCGTAAGACTATCAATTTTCCGGGTTTGAGAAAAACATAGAGAACCTATAGTTAATGATAAGAATATTATTAAAAGCTTTCTCATACTTTTTATTAAAATATGAGCAAAAGTATTTAATAAAAATATTTACAAAGATGATTATTGTCTCATTTATAATATTTTAATCAAAATTAAGGTTTTATTAACACTAAAAGAAGTTTCATTTACCAGTATTTTCTCCGACTGCTTTCCTGGAGAGGCTTCTGATCTTTTATCAAAACCGGTTTTATTCTTTGCAGAAAAAGTTGAATATTTCTGATCTTATGCTTTTTCCATTTTGAAACTAATTTATTCATAATTTCGTATTGATTTCATTTGCTTGATTTTCAGGATAATTGATAGTGTCCGAGATTAAGGCATGAACAACTCCATCACATATAAGTCTTCCGAATCCTAACAGCTTTTACTGATCAAAAACAAGGATCTTTAAAGGCTAAATAAAGTTCATCTTTGTTTAATTCGTACTTTGTATTCTAACTGGCGGTTTCGAAAATCTCTAAAAATTCTACAGTGGTTAGAAGATTTTTTGTGTAATTCATATCAGGTCAGATTATAAATAGAGTTAATAATTAAAACAGTACCTAAAATTACTAACATCAAATAGATGTATTTATGGAACTTTTCCAGGGGAATTTTTTTATTAATTCTGGCCCCAATTATTACAGCTATTAATACAACTGGTAAACAGCAAACAAAATATTTTAACACTTCTTTTGTAAAATTACCTGCTAAACCATGACCTGCAATGACAAGAATTCCGGTTATAAAAAAATAACCTTGTAAAGTAGCTCTGAAATTTTGAGGATTCCACTTTTTTAAAGAGCTGTAAATTACAATTGGAGGGCCATTTGTATTGTATGCTCCTCCTAGAATTCCTGCAAAAAAACCAAATATCCAAGAGTAAGTTTCTGTCTTTAATTCAACCAGCTTTGGTTTTACCAAATTATAAATCGCGAAAAACAGTATTATTACCCCTAGAATTAGTTTTATCACATTTTCATTTATATCTTTTATATACCATAAACCTATAGGAATTCCAACAAGTGAAGAAAGAATTAACCGCCAGGCGCTTTTAAACTCAACCCTTTTCAAGTTTTTGATTAAAATTGAAATTGCAATGAAAAAAGCAATCAAAGCAATCAAAGGCGTTGCTGTTTTAATATTAATAAATAAAGATAATAATGGCATCGCAATTAAAGCATCACCGAATCCAAAAGTTGATCTGGTTAAAGTTGAGATAAAAACAATACCTAAAATGATTATGATGATCTTAACTTCCATAAATAGAAATAGTGATCGGTGAAGGTAACCAGAAAGACTGAATTAAAAAAGCTGAATTAGATCCAGCTATTGTAATTTTTAAAATCAATAAAAATTTCTGAAGTTTTGTCTTTTTCAATTAAGAATCGTCCTTTAATTGATTTGCTCGGTTCTCCATTATAGGTATATACTTTTACTTCGTAATTATGTATTCCAATATTTAATTTTCTGGTTAAAAGGTTGTTTTCACTTCTTGAACTGTTTCGATTTTCTACTTTTGTTCCATCTATATAAATATCAATTTCAAAAGAGCTATTCATTATATATTGATTTGTTTCAAACGAAACTTCTCCAATATTTTGATCAACCCTGTTCGACGAACAGGCAGGCTGCTCCTCCATTTCACAACTCAAAAGCAATGTAAGTAACATTATACCAATGAATTTTTCAGGTTTCATATTATTAATTTAAAAGTTTTACACAATAGATGAATATTAAAACAAAATAGTTGCTTTGGATTAAAATCTCTTATTAACAAGTGATTAACATTTTTTATTCTCTAAAATGAATTATTGAATTGTTTAATATATTTTTGGGAAGAAATAGAACAGATTATATGGAAAAATTTGTAAGACTAATAGCATTTATATTACTATTAAGCACAACCACAATATTTGTGCTAAAGATTATCGTAAATATTCCTATCAGCCACAAACAATTATTCATAATTTTTATTGTAGGAATGATTAGTTTTTTCTGGGCTAATTGGAGAGAAGGTAGAAAAGAAAAAAGAAATGAATAAAATAGAGTATCACCCGGAATCTTATTGGTCGGAAGTAGCAAAAAGGATAAGTAATAGAGAAGGTGTAAATGTCATTGCTGGCGACGATGAACCATTTTACAGATACAAAAAGAAAAGATTTCTTAAATTATTAAAATCGGTCGATTTTAAAGGAAAAACGGTTCTGGAGCTGGGTAGTGGACCGGGAGGAAATTTACAAGAAGTTTGGCAAGAATCGCCTTCAAAGTTGGTAGGTGTGGATATTTCCGATGAAATGATTAAGCTCTCTAAAAAGCATCTTTCAAATGATATTGAGTTGGTGAAAATTGATGGAACTGTTTTACCTTTTAAGGATAATGAATTTGATTTAGTTTTCACGGCTACAGTACTTCAACATAATACTGATGAGGAAATGCTAAAAAAGATTATTGCAGAAATATGTCGCGTTTCTAAAACTAAGGTTTATCTTTTCGAACGAATTGAAAACCGTATAAAAGGAGATAAACTCTGTTTGGGGCGTCCTGTTAAATATTATGAAACTATATGCAATAAACATGGATTTTTGCTTCAAGGAAGAAGATTTATAAATATTCGAATAAGTTATTATGTCTCCGGTTTTATCAGAAAGGTTTTTAGTTCAAAAACAAGAAAAGAGGGTGAACCATTAACAAGACTTGCTATTTTTCTTCAGAAAATTACCTTACCTATTACTATTCAATTGGATAAAATGTTTGCATCAGACAAAGATGTTGCTCGGTTAGAATTTTTTAAAAAATAAAAGAGGGGTTATTTATTACCCCTCTTCTAATATTGAGTTAAGGTTTGGTTTGGGACTGATTTTTACTCAACAATCAATTTCAATTATTCTTAATCTTTCATAATAAACCATAGTAAAGTATATACAATCAAATGTAAGCATCAATCCATTTTCTTAATTCCAGTTATCGTGAACCAAATCTTTACCAAAAAGTAACTTCACGTGAATATTAAATAACTGTATTATAAGCGTTAGTATAAACTATACAATTAGTTTGTTAGGATAACAAAAATATATTCAAATTAAGTTTAAAACCATTACATTTTTATTGATAAGTAAGATGAGATGCAGTATAGAATTTATTGATGTAGAATTGATATTAAACTGTAAAGCAGCTGAAATAAATTGAACCTAAATAGCATATAAAATATGTGTTTTTGAGATTAAAAGATTATTTTTAAGGCATTTGAAAGATTTTAAAATTGTAGTTGTAATGAATTAAATACAATGAATTAAAAATTACATTAAAAAGTAAAAAGTAAGATTTAAATTATTTCTATAAATACTTACTTAATAAATTTTTAACAAAAATTTAACATTTGGGCTCATAAAATTGTATTTTAAGTAATTTATTATTTACCGAACTAAAAATGGATTTGATAAACGAACTTGCTTTCATTTTATCTAAAAATAAGCCAGCAGAATTTAATGCGGTCCTTCCTGAAAATTCAAAAATAAGGAAGCTGTTTGATCTGGTAACTACAAATCAGGTTCAGAATGATGATGAAGCTTCTGAGATAATTTACAGTTCTACAAAAGCAGATAAAAAATATCTAATGTTAAAAAGAAACTTGGTTCAAAAATTATCCGATCTTGTTTATATGCAAAATTATGAGGAGATTGATAAAGATAATTATATGAATATTCAGTTTCAGGTTGAAAAAGAACTTTTAATTGCAGAGAAGTTACTTTTAAAAAACGTGTATCACAATCCAACCAAAATAATTGCAAAGGTAGAGCAAACAGCTGAACAGTACTTCTTTATTGATATACAGGTAGCTGCAGCAAGGAAGTTTCGATCGGTATATGCTTTAAAAGGTATTCCCAAAAAAACAATGGAATATCATGAAAAAGTAAAGCAACTGGTAAAATATCAGCATTACTATAACGCTTCAAGAGGAATGTGGGAAAAGCTATACAGTAAAACTAAGTTCTCGATAGCTAAGTTGAAAGAGATTATTTCAGAATGTAAAGAAAGTTTGGAAAAAATAGAGGAGTGGCTTAAGGTTTATAATAGTCCATTTATAAAATTATATTATTACCAAATAAAAAACCTTCTTTATTATCAACAGAATAATCAGAAGTATATACTAACCAACTTAAAAAAACTTGATCTTCATATAAAACAATTCCCTTTTATTAATACCAAAGCACTTCAGCTGGATTTAAACTATTATTATGCAAGGTATTATAGAGATACCAAACAGTTGGATATGGCAGAGAGATCAATTAAAAAGTGCTTAGAATTAAGTGATTACAGAGCATTCAATAAGTTTCTGATACAAGGGCTAAATTTTGATATTCAAATTAAAAAGGAAAGTTACGTAGAAGCAGGAAAAATTTTGTCTGAAGTAAATTCAGCACCACAATTTCAATTTTTAGATAACTACGATAAGTCTTCTTGGGCTGTACAAGAAGCATTTTTATATTTTATTTTTAAATCCTTGGAGTTAAAAGAGCAAATTAAAAATCTACCAATTTACAGTAAACCAAAATCATTACAGACTTTTCTTGAACGTTCTAAAAAATCTACAAAGGATAAATATGGATACAATATATTATTACTAATAATTAGGGTAATATTATATAAAATTTTCGATTTAAGTGAAATCGAGAATGAAGGTAATAACATGTTGGTATATTATCACAGATACTTAAAGAAACTAACCAAAAGTAGAACGGCAGTATTTTTTTATCATTTAGCTAAAACGGTTGTACAAGGATGTAATAAGGATCAAATAATTGATCATAATGAAAAACTTATTAAAAAGTTAGGAGAACTGAACATCTCAAGTTTCGATGCAACGGAAATAATTCCTTTCGAAAAGTTTTTTGATTTTTTAATAAGACTTTGCAAATAGTCCCCAAAATAAATTTCTTAATAAATTCTTTCTATTTAGATAAATAAATTATCTGTTGATACAATAGTTCAGGCTATTGATTAGCTTTTTACACCTTATGTATGATTTATATATTTGATAAAAATAATTATAAAACAAAAAGGTCATGAAAATAAAAGCTTATGAAAAATCGAACAGAACAGTTTTTACTATGATTTTAGTTTTGTTAGCAGGATTCATAATTACAACTTCATAATGTATTTGAACAATTCTTGAGTGAACATATGTAACTATTTATTGAAAAATATACAATTATAATATAGAATAATATTTATATATTTATACTGCTATTTCCAATTTAGTTAATAATGTTTACTTTCTTAACGTAAACGTTATTTTTTATAAAAAGCATTATTTAATTTATTTTACCTTAAAATTAACCCGTATTATGAAATTTATTGTAAAAATCTGTTGCCTTTTAATTCTTATTCTTTTTTCAGGTTTAAGATTATTTTCTCAGGAAACTCAAAATTATATTATAGAAAAGACCTATAAAGATACCATAGATGATGTTTCAATAACAGTGAATTACTATGATGGCTTGGGACGTCCAATTCAGCGTGTCCAGGTAGGATCCAGCCCTGATGGCAAAGACATGATACAACATATTGCTTACGACGAATTAGGCAGGGAAACAAAAAAATACCTGCCCTATACATCTACCACGGCAGGCGGATTTTACAGGGATGATGCAGCAACAGAACAGGATGACTTTTATAAAACAGCATTTGACTCACCAACCAAAAGCGTTGACCCCTGGTCTGATATTGTATACGAAGAATCCCCGTTAAACCGTATTTTGGAACAAGGAGCCCCGGGAAGCGATTTCCAGGCCAAGGGAGACCAGGCAGATCATGCCGCCCACTTTGCATACCAAACCAATGAAATCGATGAAGTAAGACTGTTCGAACTTGATGCTGATGATAACCTTGTTGTAAATAATTATCATAATGCATCAACCTTATACAAAACCGGGACAAGAGATGAAAACAGGGTTTGGAGTTATGAATACAAAAACATCCTGGGCCAGGTTGTGATGAAAGAATCCGATCCGACTGGCTTAAAACTAAGAACCTATTATGTATACGATATTTATGGATTACTGCGTTATGTAATTCCCCCCAAAGCCGTTGAACTCATAACCCAAACCACAGGGACAGTCGATACAAACATAATTTCCAATCTATGCTATTACTATGAACATGATGGCCGTAAACGTATGACCTTGAAAAAGATTCCGGGAGCCGATCCCGTTTACCTGGTTTATGACAAACGCGACCGGTTGGTACTGGCCCAGGATGGTAACATGAGAAATGATACAGCCTGGATATTCACTAAATACGATGAATTAAACAGGCCAATCATAACTGGAATATATTTTCCGTATACTGTGAAAACAAGAGAGGAAATGCAGGCAATAATTGATACGGTAACTATTTATTACGAAACATTCGATACAACCCAAGAACACGCTTACCAAATTAATTCATACCCTAATACCAACTTGGAAGTATTAACAGTAACCTATTATGATACGTATGATTTTGATATCGATCCTGTCGGCACTTATGCCAATGTTAAAGCCTATGCAGAATCTATTGATGATGCAGATTATGATGTTTCTGATATAAACTATGCAGTAAAAGGGCAGGTAACCGGAACCTTTACCAAAGTATTAGGAACCACGGATCATTACCTGTTATCCGTAAACCTGTACGATGACAAATACAGGGTACTCAGAACCTACACAGAAAATTACCTGGGAGGTAATGATCTACTTTTAAATAAAATTGATTACATTGGTAATGTGTTAAAAACAAAACAGGTTCACGTGAAACAGTCAGGATCCGTTCCTATGATAATAAACCAGCGATTTACTTACGACCATGCTCTCAGGTTAGATAGTGTATTCCATGAGGTGGATGGTAACGGAGAAATTTGTATGGCTGTTATGGAATACAATGAGCTCGGGCAACTAACCAGGAAGAAGCTCAACAAGAATGCAAATGGAAGCTTTTTGCAGGAAATA
>JANQHE010000081.1 GCA_028282785.1 Bacteroidales bacterium
CAAAAAGTATTTGACAGCCCTTTTTCTTTGTACTCCTATACGAGTAATTTTTTAAATATTTAATTCTCTAGAAGATAAATTGACTTTTTAGACAGCCCCCATTTTCTCAGTTTAAAATTAATTTTTACAATGGATTTTGCACCATGTTTGGATTGTCATTCATTTCATCTTCAGGTATTAACCATTGCCATCTAACATCGCCGGCAGGTACCTGGAATAAGTTTCCACAAACAGAAGCATCATGATTTGCACCAGTTCTATCTAATGGAAGATTTAAACGTTTTAAATCATACCATCTGAATCCTTCACCCCATAGTTCAATACGCCTTTGAATCATAATTTCATCAATTAAAGCCTGACCTGTATTTGTTGCCGTATAATAAGCATCTCTTGTTAAAGCAAATTCAGTTAACACGGTTTGAGCTAAGACATCATTTCCTAATCTTGCCTGAGCTTCTGCTTCAATTAAATACATTTCAGCTGAACGTACATGTGGGAAATTTACACGACTATCACTATTTGAAACTGCTATAAATTTCTGGTTTGTATAAGGAAATCTTGCATGACTTGACAACAATGAAACACCTGGAGGTAAGTTTAAATGTTCTCCTGTTGGATCCCAAAATTGTTTTCTAACATCACTATTACTTATCTGATTATATAACAAAGAGTTAATTGCTTTTGGGTTACCTCTGATGTTTGAAGAACTCATATTTCTTGATAAAAATGCTCCGAAATTACCCCAACGGTCTGTTTGATCTTCTGAAATTTCGGTCCACCACATAAATTCAGATTGATCTGTTAGATCAAAACCGGTAGAATAAGTTGTTGAATCCATTAAAGGGTAGCCAACTCTAGCTTCTTGAGCATACGTAATTGCAGTAGCATATTCTCCCATAGTTAAAGCAACACGCGCTTTAAGAGCCCGAGCAACATCAACATTAATATGTGTTTTGTTTACTCTTGACTGACCATCCAGCAATAAAATTGCCTGATCAAGATCTGAATTAACCTGAGCATAAACTTCTTCAACAGTTGCACGTGATAGTCCTTCATAAACTTCAGAATCATCATTTAATAATAATGGAACTCCTAGTTGAGTATTTCCTCCACCTGAGCTGTAACGTTCACCATATAACTGAACAATTTGATAAAACGAAAATGCTCTTAAAGCCAAAGCTTCTCCCTGAATGATATCTTTATCATCTTGCGGGCCATTAGCATCCTGAACACCATTTATTAAGGTATTAGCATTTGCAATAATCCTATAATGTCTACGCCATGGATATCTTAAATCAGAATCTGATTCGTTCCTGTGATCTAACCATCTGTACATATTTATAAACCAACCATTACCATAGGCAGTTTGTACAACATCCTCGCCCAAACAATCTACCTGGATATAGGTTGAAGTAATTCCTACCCTGCCTTGAGAACCAGATACTCTATCCGTATCGTATCTAAAATAAAACAACCTGTATATACCATTTAAAGCGGCATAAGCATTATCAGTAGTTGCAACAACATCCAGTGACGAAGTTTGGTCCGTTGGTGTTGTTTCCAAAAACTCTTCTTCACATGCCGTCATCAGTAATCCGGCAATGAATATTACGAATATATATAATACTTTTTTCATATTCTTACTAATTAAAATTTAACATTAATACCAATGGTTACAATTCGTGCCGGTGGATAAACATTTGATGTTACACCACTAAATCTTTGCGAAACCATCATACCTTCTCTATTACTAAATAAATAAAGGTTTTCTGCACTTGCATATAATCTTGCAGCTGCTAAACCAACATAATCAGTATATTTTTCTGGTAAATTATATCCAAGAGTTAATCGCTTAATATTTAGGTAAGAAGCACTTATTAACCATCTATCCGAAGCAGCTCCAAAATAAGATGTATTTCCTGCGTCCATCCTAGGAATATCTGTATTATCGCCTGGTTTCTGCCAACGGTCAAGCATCTCTGTACTTATTGCTTCTCCAAACGTTCCCGAGCTCATTATATTAGCATGAGCACCATCATATACATAGCCTCCAATTGAATAAGTAAGAAGTAAACTTAAATCAAATCCTTTATATCTAACAGTATTTGTAACCGATCCTTGTAAGCTTGGAAATGCGGAGCCTGCGTAATGATACATTGCTTTATTTGAATTAATGGTTAATGTGTCAGTACCCTGGATTCTAATGTCAGAATCTGTAGCCCAATCCGCTCTATACTCTTTATCTGCTACATATAAAGCCATACCATCATCAGAATCAACTCCATACCAATCTCTCAACCAATAATCATAAATTGATCTACCAACCATATATTTTTTGGTTCCATCAATAATTTCTTCCTGTGGCATTTCAGTGATTTCATTGTGGTTCGTATAAATACTTGCACCGACATTCCAGTTCCAGTCTTGTGTTTTTACCACATCAGCCCTAAGTTCCAATTCAAATCCACTGTTAAATAACTCCCCTATATTCTGTGCGATTTCATCTCCACCACTTGAATAAGGTACAGGAACATAGAATATTAATTCTGATGTGATTTTCTTATAGTAACCAATACTTCCTTGTAATCTTCCAAAAGCTGCAAATTCCAGTGCTAAATCAAATGAATTCTGAGATTCCCATTGTGTTTCAACAGAAGCTAGAGCGCCTTGGATAATACCAGCTTCGGAACCATTGTTATATCCTAAATCATAAAGAGATTGATATGCATAACGAGATAATCCGGCATCGTTACCTACCTGGCCGTAAGAAGCTCTTAACTTTAACATATCAAACCATCCCAAATTTTTGATGAATGATTCCTGATCCATTTTCCATGCTGCACTTATGGACCAGAAGCTACCCCATCTATAATCAGTATCAAACTTAGAGCTTCCATCCATTCTGAGCGAACCAGACAAGAAGTATTTACCCAGGTAATTATAATCTAACCTGCTAAAGTAACCTTCTGTTGTATATTTGTGAGAATAAGAATCCAGATCTGTAATTGTCACAAAATTTACTAATTCAGTATTATCAGTAACAACTTGTTCCACCTTGTCTCCCCAAAATGTACTATAATTCTCTTGAGTTGATTCGTGTCCAAATAAGAGCTTAACATCTCCAAAATTAAATGTCTTTTCATAATTCAATAATTGGTTAAATGTCCAGTTTGTTCTTGAAGTATACCATCTTCCTGCGCTACCTCCCGGAGCACCATCACCAACTAAATGATTATCATAATATGAATTATAGAAATGTCTTTCGTCGTAACCAACATTAGCTCTAAAGCTAAAATCTTTTAAGAAAGTAATTTCTCCAAAAGTTTTAGCACTCACGCTAGTAATTTCGTCAATATCGGAATTCCATTTTGTTTCTGCAATAATATGGCGGCCAGTGCTTGCTCCACCAGGTCTATTATCATCAATGTCATATACTTTATTTCCATCGTCGTCTAAAATATACTCACCAGTTACCGGATCATGTTCGTGAACAGGATAAATTGGACCAATAGACCTTGCGGTACGGAATGGATTACGATAAGAGCTACTACCGGCATCCTGAGCCTGTTTAGCTTCTGAACTGGAACCAGAAATATTTAAGCCGGTTTTAAACCAGTCGTTAGCCTGGTAATTTACATTTGCTCTACCTGTAATTCTTTTGAAATTTGATTCAATTGTAAAACCCTCCAAATCCTGATAACCTAATGAAACATAATAGTCTGCGCGGTCAGAGCCTCCACTATAATTTAAATCATAGTTTTGGCGAATTCCTGTTTTCATTAAGTCTTTCTGCCAGTCAAGATCATCTGTATATCCATCAAGAATGCTTGCATTTGGATTAAAAACTCCATTTGTTACGATTTCATCATCCGCTACATTTAAGATGTTATATCCTAACTCGTTAATTAACTCATCAGTAGCATACTGATTCGCTGTAGCCTCATCATCGCCAACATTATATAAACGATCGTTTCTAATTGCTTCCCACATTAATACATAATAGTCTTCAACACCAACTCTTTCATATTCAGGAAATGCGCGTGTTACAAAACCAGTAGAAGCATCGACAGAAAGTTGTCCTTGCCCTTTTCTACCTTTCTTAGTTGTTATCATAACAACACCGTTTGCTGCTTTATTACCATATAAAGCTGTTGCAGCTGCATCTTTTAAAATACTAATAGACTCAATGTCGTTTGTATTAATAGAGTTAATGAATCCGCTAAATATAACTCCATCTACTACATATAGAGGGTCGCTGTCTAAATTTAGCGAACCAGTTCCTCTAATTCTAATATCAGGGCCCTCACCTGGTTGTCCTGTACCTGAAGTTGTTTGCACGCCCAATGTACCCTCTATTGCTTGAGCAAGATGAGTAATTGGTCTTTCTTTTATGGTTTCGTTGTTAATTTGAACTGCTGATCCGGTATAAGCACTTTTCTTTACTGTACCATATGCAATTACTACAACTTCATCTAAACCTAATAAATCCTCTTCTAGAGCTACATCTAATACGTTTGACGTTACCAGAATTTCTTGCGTTTTCATACCAAGAAATGAGAACACAAGTACTTGTCCATCTGGTACTGATATAGAATAATTACCTTCTATATCAGTAGAAGTTCCAATAGTGGTACCTTTAACAACAACAGATACTCCTGGAATTACTGTTTGATCAAATGCGTTCGTTACCTTACCGGTAACTAGCGTTTGTGCACTTACAACTGCTGTTGTAAAAAGAAAAATCAGGAAAATACTTATTCTCCTGATAAAATCGCTTTTCAAACAATTTTGCTTTTGAAAAGTAATACTGTTAGGGTGTTTGTACATAGATTTAATTTTAAGTTAAACATTATTCATTATTCTATAATTTTTCACAGAACATCCAATATACTAATGGATGATCTGCTTCGCTCAATTAACTTAATAAACAACCCTAAAATTTTAACCCTTGAAAAAATTAACAAACTTAAAGGTACGATAGTAGTAACTCCTTATCCAACTTACGAGGTTTACAAATTTATAGCGTTAATAAAATGTGAGGTTACAAATGGTTAACAAAATTCATAAGCATTTATGAATCTGGTTAATATAGTTAGCTAATCTGGTGTAAGTAGTTTGTTAATTCTTCAGATTTTGACAACTGCAATTTATTTTTTAAGCGATATTTAGCTACTAATATGCTCCTATACGAATGCTTTGTTATAACAGATATTTCCTTTGGAGAGAAGTTTAAATACAGTAAAAAACACAATCTTTTTTCACCTTGCGTTAAATTGGGATTTTCAGAAAGTAATTTACTATAAAAATCTGAGTGAATATTAGTAAATCTTACTTCGAATTCGACCCATAAATCTTTATCAATCTTTAAGTTAATTTCATTAATAAGTTCTTGAATTTGAAATTTTGAATTTACTCCAACATTTGACTTTAGTTGTTTCAGTTTAATTACAAGATATTCCTTTTCTGTATTTTGATTGATTAGCTGTAAAAGCTTAATTGACAACTCCTTATTTTTTTGGTCATTACTTTGGCTTAAGGTCTCTATTTTTTTTTCCAGATGTTCAATACTTGTTTTGGTGGTGCTATATTTTAGATAATACCTTCTAACCAAGTAAATTGATATTAAAAAGACAATTGCAATTAGTATATAAATAATTGTATTCCATAGCATTCTATTTTCAGCTTCGATCTTAGTGATTTTCCTATTCTTAGCCATAATATATTCAAACTCTGCACTTATCATATGAATATTTTCATTATACGCTTCAATCTTTTGATTCATCTCCCCATACTTTTTCATATATTCATATGATTTCTCAATATTTCCTAAATCATCATAAAGTGCGCTAAGAGCAAAACTGCTGCTTAAATAAAGCTTCTTGTAACTGTTTTTTTCACATAAATTAAAACATAACATTTGATAGTGAATAGCTGAATCATTTTCAAATTTCTGAGCATAGCATGTACCCAAACTATTATACAGATTAGCCAGTTTAATATTATCACCCATATTGGAATATGCATTTATACATTTATTGTACAGCTCAATCGCAGCATCGTTATTTCCTAAAAATGAATAAACCAATCCAATGTTGTTATAAATTCTATAGATAGCTCCCTTTCTATTAAGTTCCATTTCTATTGTGAGAGCTTTGCTGAAGTACCTTAGTGCTTCTTGATATTCTTTTTTATGAAAACATATAAGACCCATATTGTTAAGTAAAAGTGCGTATTTTGATTTTACTTCCAGTTTCTTATAAATATCCATACTTCTGCTTAAATAAACCTTTGATTTATCATATTCCTTAAGATCCTTATATGCTAGTCCAATATTATTGTTAGACCTAGCTATTAAAATTGAATCACCTACAGTTTCACCATACTCTAGTGCTTTAAAGGCAATCTCAAACGCACTTAAGTAATTCCCAGAATTTCTATGATATTTACACAAATTCATCCTACTATCATTCACCCCCACGGAATCTCCCAGTTCGCTTTTTAACTTTACTGCATTATTAACGCATTGCAGTATTAATTCATCATTCCCAAAAATTTTATAAACATTTGTTAACTTATCATATATTAAGGCCTCATATTTTTTATCATTTAATTGTTTAGCAGTCTTTAACGCTTGATAATAATACGATATTGCTTTATCATACTTAAGATCTCGATCAAAATAAGTTCCTAGGAATATATTTAAATAGAATCTTTGATATATATCTTCAGATGCTTCTAATTTCTTAGTTGCATCGGCTTTGTAACTATTAATTAATGAAGTATCCGTAATTTGATATTTCCTGAACTGGTGATAAACCTCACGGTAATCTTCTAGCACTTTTGAACTCTGACCAAACGAATTAAAAAAGAAAAATATAGCTAAATTTACTATTGAAGTAATAACGTATTTCATATCAATGATTTCGGAATAAAAATATAAATATTTTAGAAAATAATTAATTAAGATTCTTTTTAATTTAATTAAAATTTTCGGTCCTTTGTTTTTCTGAAATTTGTGATATAATTTCGCTTAAATTTAAAATATTAATTATCAAACAAATCGATAAATTATGTTTAAGAAAGATGTTTATATAGAACGAAGAAGAAAACTAAAAGAAAAGTTAAAGGGTGGTTTAGTATTGTTTTTAGGCAATAAGGAAGCGGCTTTTAATTACCCGGACAATACGTATCATTTTCGTCAGGATAGTTCTTTCCTTTATTTCTTCGGACTTGATTTACCAAATCTTGCCGGAATAATTGACTTAGACTCTGGCAAAGAATATTTGTTCGGAAATGATTTCAGTATTGATGATATCATTTGGATGGGGCCTCAACCAAGCACCAAGGAGTTAGCAAATGATATTGGAGTTGAAAATACAGAACCTCTTGATCAGCTTAAGAATTACTTGTTAAACGCAAAAACACAAGATAGAAATATTCACGTATTACCTTTTTATCGTGGCGATTCAATCATTCAATTCAGTAATTTACTCGAGATCCATCATTCAGAAGCTGAAGAATTTGTATCCATCGAATTAATAAAAGCTGTTGTTGATTTACGCTCAATTAAGGATAAATATGAAATTGAGGAGCTAATAAAAGCTTCAGCTATTGGATATAAAATGCACACCACGGCCATGAAAATGGCTAAACCAGGCATTTATGAACAAGAAATTGCCGGCACAGTTGAAGGTATTGCTTTAGCTCACGGTTCGATGTTATCTTTCCCAATAATTTTGTCTCAAAACGGCGAAACTTTGCATAATCATTATCATGGTAATATGCTGCAAGAAGGCAAATTAATGCTTACTGATACAGGCGCAGAAACAAATATGCATTATGCAAGTGACAATACCAGAACCGTTCCTGTTGGAGGTAAATTCTCACAAAAACAAAAAGATATTTATAATATTGTTTTATCAGCGCTTGATCATTCAATTACATTAATAAAACCCGGAGTTCCTTATCGTGATATCCACTTAGAGTCTGCGAAAATACTTGCAGAAGGTTTAACTGATTTAGGTATAATGAAAGGAAATCCAGGAGATGCTGTTCGTGAAGGGGCTCACGCAATGTTTATGCCTCATGGGCTAGGCCACATGATGGGATTAGATGTTCATGATATGGAAAATCTTGGAGAAGATTATGTCGGATATGATGATGAAATTAAACGAGCAACTCAGTTTGGTTTACGTGGTTTAAGATTGGGACGTAAATTACAGGAAGGATTCGTTTTGACTACAGAACCTGGAATTTATTTTATTCCTGATTTAGTTAAAAAATGGAAAGCGGAAAATATCAATTCAGATTTCATCAACTTTGATAAGGTTCTTGATGAGTATGTTGATTTTGGTGGTATCAGATTAGAAGATGATATTTTAGTTACTGAAACAGGTTGTCAAATGTTAGGAAAACGAATTCCTATTACAGTCGAAGAAGTTGAAGAAATAATGAGATCTTAGTTTCAATTCTATATGTTTACAAACCAGGTAGTTTTTATTTTACTGCCTGGTTTTTTTATTTGTCAAATAATATCAATTTAGATTTTACGTATTTTTTGAAAAATAATAATTTAGAGTTTTAGTTATTAAATATTCATTTTTATTCTTTAATCAAACAATACTGTGACAGAAAAGAATTTATTTGAATTAATAAAGGCTTCGGACGAAAAGGCATTTGAAATACTTTTTAGATTGTATTATGAGCCTTTAGTAAGTTTTTGTATCAAATATATTCAGGACAAAGATTTAGCTAAAGGGTTAATTCAAGAAATTTTTGTAAACATTTGGGAAAATAGAAAAAACCTTCGTCCTCAACCACCTTCACCTTATTTATACAGAGCTGCAAAAAACAGGTGCCTCAATTATATACGCCATCAAAATGTAAAGTATGAATATCACAAAGAATTCGAACATGAGGAATCATTTGAGGAAACAATTATTAATGAAACCAGTGACAAATTAGTTCAGATTTATGACTCTATTGACAAATTACCTCCTCAATGTAAGCGTATCTTTATTATGAGCCGCATGCACGGTTTAAAGCACAAAGAAATTGCGGAAGAACTAGGTATAGCAGTAAAAACCGTGAAAAACCAAATAGGTAAAGCATTAAATCATTTAAAAAACGATCTTTCTCGTTTAGATATTGTACTAATAATCACTATCTTAAAGTTATTCAGCAATAAATTTTAAAATTTATAGGCCCTTTTTTAATAACAGGTGTATTAAAAACAAAAGGATATGAAAAAGGAAGATTTACATAACGTGAATTGGGATTTAATAAGTGATATCTTAACTGATACAGCCTCAGAAGATCAAAAAACCGAATTTAAAAATTGGTTAGCCCAAGATGTGTTAAATTCATCCTTTTTTAATGAAATAAAAGAAATTTGGTTAAAAACGGGGAACTTATCTCACTGTTATTCTTCTGATACAAATTATGCCTGGGGAATTGTTAAATCCAAAACAATTCAAAGGAATAAAAAAGTTGTTAAACTCAAACGTGCATTATACTGGACTATTTCGGCAGCTGCTAGTTTATTTTTGATATTTTATTTTAGTAAAAACATCTTATCTCCGGAAAAAGCTATTCTTTCTACAACCAACAATTCTATTATAGCTTATAAATTACCGGATAATAGTGAAGTAGATTTAAACTATCAAACTGAAATAAAATATAATAAAAAATTTATCAGAAAAAATCGTGAGTTGTGGTTAAATGGTGAAGCTTTTTTTGATGTTGAAAAAGTGAAAAGTAAGCCTTTTGTTATTCATACACAGCAAGGTAGTTTTAAAGTTTTAGGAACATCTTTCAATATTTCTTCATATAAAAATGATAGTTTACTATCTCTTTTTGTAAAAACAGGCGAGGTAGAATTCTTCCCGAAAAATGTGAACAATAGTTTTGTTGTAAAAAAAGGAGAACAAATTCACTACAACAAAATCAATAAGAAATTATCTAAGAAAAAGAATAAAACTGAAAATTTCATTGCCTGGAAAACTAAAACATTAACATTTGACGATTTAACACTTGAGGAAATTGCTATAATTCTTAAGAGAACATATAATACCGAAATTAGATTTGAAAATGAGAATATACAACAAATTCGATTTACGGCACAATTCAAAAACCAATCATTAGATAAAATATTAAAGGTTATTGCAATGACTTTTGAATTGGAAATACAAAAAACCGATGATTACATTAAACTCTTAGAAATTAAACATGAACAAACCACAGATCAAAATAATTAAAATCCATATTATCTTTTTTCTTCTTCTAATCTGCATACTTTTCACAAAAAATGCATACGCTGGCGATACGCTTAGAGATACAATCTCCATCAAATTAAAGGATAATACTCTTTTAGAAGTATTCGATATAATCTCAAAAGAATCTGGCTATTCTTTTGCGTTCTCAAGGAAATTAATACCTGAAGAAATTAAATTTACAAAGGAATTTGATAATAAAAGTATTCAGGATATACTATTTTATCTATTGCGCGGTACAGGCATTAATTATAAAATTGTAGAAGAGCAAATTATTCTTATAAAAAAGAAAAACCTAAAAAGATATACAATAAGTGGATTTGTCAGGGATAATAATACCGGAGAAGCTCTTTTCCAAGCTAATATTTTCGATAAAGAAAGTTTTAAAGGTACTGTAAGTAATCAGTTTGGGCATTACAGCTTAAGCCTGCCCGAAGGAGCATATACCCTGGTGTATTCCTATATTGGTAGAAATCCAATAAAAAAACAAATCTTATTGGACCGCAATATTGAATTATCAATAAACCTTGAGCCTAATATTGAGCTTGAAGAGGTTATAATATTAGGTACTGAAAGAAAAGAAATTATTAAAAGAAAGGATCCTTTGGGTAAAATCAATGTAGCGCAAGAAAAAATTGAAACCTTACCTATAATTATGGGCGAACCCGATTTGGTAAAATCCATTCAGTTAATTCCTGGAATACAGGGAGGATCTGAAGCCAATGGGGCAATTTATGTTAGAGGAGGAGGCCCATTACAAAATCTTTTTCTACTGGATAATGTACCCATTTATAACTGCTTTCATTTATTGGGTTTATTCTCAGTTTTTAATTCTGATATTATTGGTAATACGCAAGTGATTAAAGGAGGATTTCCTGCTCAATATGGCGGGAGGTTATCTTCTGTAGTTGACGTAAAAACTAAGGATGGTAACATGAAAGAATTAAAAGGGAAAATAAGTGTAGGGCTAATTTCATCAAAAATATTTTTAGAAGGGCCCATTATCAAAAACAAAATAAGCTTTGCCATAGCCGGCAGATTAGGGTATTATTATATATATGGACAATTGCTGCCAAACGAAATTGGTAATGATAATAATATAAGAAACTACAACTTTAAGGACTTTAATGCTAAAGTGACGCATAGATTGTCAGAAAATCAGAACCTTTACTTTTCTGTTTATACAGGCAACGACACAGGTGAAGAAATTGACCGTAGCCGGTATGAAGACCCTGTTGATATGTCATTTCAATTTGATGAACTTATTGATGGCCAAAACTGGAATAATTTAATTAGTTCATTAGGCTGGGGCGGGAAAATTTCTAAAAAAACCTTTGGTAACATTCAACTCTCCACCAGCCAGTATAATTATTCAGGATATGTAACAGACTCAAGCTATTATAGAACCACTTCTGATACAAGCCATTCATCAACAAATACAGTATTAAATAATGAGGTGTTAAATTATACTGGATTGGCAAGTATTCAATATCAAATACTACCCCAGGCAAAATTATCTGCAGGATATTCTTACACCATTTTGAACCTTGCATCAAAAAATAAGCAAACAAACCATAATGAATATTATACAAGTGGCTCTAATGCAAGATTTGATACCGTTTTTTCATCTTACGATTATAAAACGATAGAAAATTCAGGTTATTTAGAATTACAATTTGATTTATGGAATTCAGTAAATATAAGCCCTGGTGTACATTTATCTTATTTTCAAAATGATAATTATAACAATCTACTTATTCAGCCAAGAATTACAAGTAGTTGGGAATTTATAGATGACATTATTTTGAAAGCTTCATATAGCAAAATGGGTCAACACATTCATTTATTAGGAGCAACCCGAATTAAACAAGCATCGGATTTATTGGTTGCTGCGTTAGAAAAAGCTCCCTCAGAAGAATCGGACCAATACTCTTTAGGATTTAGCTATTTGCGTTTTAAGCAATTGGGTATTCACATTGATGCTTATTATAAAAAAATGGATAATTTAATTAATTTTTCTGAAGGAGCTTCATATTTTAGAGATACTCCTAACTGGGAGGATAAAATTGAGGTTGGAACTGGTGAAGCCAAGGGTATAGAACTATTAGCTGAAAAAACTATAGGGCAGTTTACAGGATGGTTAGGTTATACTTACTCTAATACAACAAGAAAATATGAAAACATAAATTTTGGCAAACCTTTTCCTTATGTTTATGACCACCGCCATTATTTTAATATAACCGGGAATTATCGTTTTAATGAAAAATTTAATCTTAGTGTAAACTGGTTATTTCACTCCGGAAACAGGTCTACTATCCCAAGTACTTTTTATTATAATTCTCTTAATAGAACTGATGGTAGAATGTATGGCCCATATGGGTATAAAATGGTATTTTATAATGAAAAAAATGCATATCAATCACCAGCATACCATAGGTTGGATATTTCAGTAAATTACAATAGAATAAAAAACAAAACTGATAGAAAATGGACATTGTCAATTTATAATGTATATAACAGAAAAAATGTGTACATATCCAATTATAATGAAAACTGGGCACATATTGTTGGAGGTTTAGGGTATATCAACAGATATATTGACGAAAAAAAATTAATCGGTATCATTCCGTCAATAAGTTATACTATAAGTTTTTAATTTAATCTTAGAAACAATGAAAAAAATATTATTAGATAAAGTTTCCTTAATTATATTATTGCCATTCTTTCTTTTTTCATGTGAAAATGATTATAACCTGAATACTAAACAAACAATTCTAGAATGCCATGTTTATGAAGGGCAAGTACCCAAGATTATTTTAGGGCAAACTTTAGAAGCATTTCCTCAATATGCATTTAACATTGAGTATTACGAGCAGCCATTCTATATAAACGAATATAACTCTAACATTGAAATTTCCGTTACCAGTGAAAATGAAGTCTATAACAGCTTTGAAATGAAATTTCAAGAAATTCCAAATTATTTTAATTCAACAGATATATATAGCACAAAAATACTATATTTTTCAGATGAAAATTTTGTGCCTGAAGAAGGTAAAGAGTATGAGATTGAAATTAAAGAAATACCTGAATATGATCAAAAATATACTTACGGCTTTATTAAGCTAAAATCTAAAGCATACATTCCGGAAAGAATACCAATCAACCATGAAATCAGTGAAATTAATGGCTCAAACTATGGTGAGTACTTGGTAGAAGTTTCTTTTGATGACCCTTCTGATGAAAGAAATTTTTATTTTTTAACAGTTTCTCTTATTCATAGTGACGTTAGTATTTCCATAGATACAATAAATATGGAACAACTGTGGCTCGAAACAGGATTATGGCTTGACAAACCTTATTACCCTTCCGTATGGCATTCAAATATAACGAACCGAGTGGTAGAAAATACCGGGAATTTTGATCCAACAGACCCTGATTATTTTGATTTACCATCAGCACTAAATGGAGTTTTATTAAATGACGATGATTTTAACGGACAAACAAAAGAACTTCTCTTTGAAATATATGAATATGATTTAAGTATGGATTATCCTACTTATATAGTGGCAGAATTATTGCATCTTAGTGAAGATTATTATAATTATTATGATGCTATTGAAAAACAAAGGGATTCTCAGTCCGATATTTTTAGTGAACCAGCTCAATCATTCACAAACATTGAGAACGGTGTAGGTATTTTTGCCGGAGCAACTATATCAACAGAATATATAGAATTACCTATACTAATTTTGCAATAATAAAGAGAAGACAACGCTTAAATAGAAATAATTATAAATAAGTCCATATTAAAATCAGGTAACAACATTTTAGTTTTTTATTTTATCTCTTTATTATATGCCTTCCTGAATCAAGGAACCTAATTGCAGGAAGTTTTTTTGTTTCATTAAAAATATCGTAGCCTTTTTTTAAATCAGTCCAAAGGTTAAGATTATTGTCATTCCCCGAGTTTTTGTATCCTAGTTTCTTAAAATTTGATTCGGTTAATTCAGTTGGAAAAATTGTAACCGGAATGGTATTCTGTCCACTATTTTTAGCTTCAACACAAATAATATATAATTCTTTAATTCCATCATTTGTAATCGGTAAACAACCAATTGTAACACACGAACCATGGATGAAAATATCTCCACCTAAATTTCCTTTTTCACCTAATATTTTATCTGATTTATTTGGATAATTTATGCCTAAAGACAAATAGAAATTACTATATGGATTAAACCTATCAATATGATAGAAACCTTCCGGGATTTGTTTATCGCCCTGCTCTCTTTTGGGGCCTAACTTACCAGATGTTCTGCAAATCTTATATTCTTTAATCAATTTATATTTTGAATCCGTACTGTTTTTTGCCCAAAGTTCAATTTTCTTTTCTTCCTTAAACGCTCTTAAATAAATTCTTAATTTATTTCTATTGATCGAATTATCATGAAATAGTTTTATCAATTTAGACTCCTTTTCTTCATATGATTCTCTTACTCTAGCATATCTAAGCTGATCAACTTTAAAAGAATCCGTTGTAGCTGAAAAAAGAAATATCAATAAAAGATAAATAATTCGAACCATGGTTAAATAATTTTTAGTTATTACATCGGTAAAGTAGAAAGTTCTACAGCACAAATTACAGTTCCATGCATATCAATCAAACAGTATGCTCCAAAATAATTATGCAATTCATGAAAAAGTCCTTTTCTGTGTCCTCTATCTTTAATTCCATCATCTACAATCCAACCTAAAACAATTTCTTGCGCAATATCCTGAATTTCTTTTTTTAGTTCGGCATCAGAATATTTTCCCGGGGTTATTTTATTTTCCAGCTTTGCTAACACCTCTCCTACCAACTTTAAACCATTACCCTTAAGTTTCATCACATAACTTAATCCTTCTCCATCTGGCCGTGCATGAGTTAAAATATCTACTTTTTGAATATATTCACATTGTTTTTTAGCCTCTTGTTTTAATCCTTCATTAAATTTATACGGTTTCATTTCCTCCTGATCTAATAAAAACTTACTTGCTTCTTGATAAGCTGAAATACCTTCATGCGTAGTTACTTTTGCAACAAAATATTCGCTTTTCTCACGTATAAACCAAGTACCATTTGTCGTTATTTCATATCTTAATGGATCTAATCTTCCAGCCTTCTCGATCAATTTATGATATCTTATCGGATATTGCCGAACAAGATTAATTTCTTCCTGTACTTCTTTATTTAAAAGATCTACCAATTCTTTATTATTGTAATACTTTTTATGTTGTGCATTTACTACGGAATTAAGTACAATAAATATGAATATTAAAAATAAACTTTTAAACTTTATTCTATTTTTCATAAAACTATCTCGTTGTAATTTGTACTTATAAAACAAAAAACCTGCCTAAATATTTTTAGGCAGGTTATCTTATTTCGAAAAAAATAATATTATTCAGCTTCTGAAAATGATGCACTTAGGTATTCACGATTTAATTTAGCAATAAAATCAATTCCAATACCTTTTGGACATTCAACTTCGCAAGCACCGGTGTTAGTACAACTTCCAAATCCAAGCTCATCCATTTTAGCTACCATATTCAAAGCTCTTCGTTTTGCTTCCACCTTACCTTGAGGCAATAAAGCTAATTGAGATACTTTTGCCGCAACAAATAACATTGCTGAAGAGTTTTTACAAGCAGCAACGCATGCTCCACACCCAATACAAGCAGCTGCATCAAATGCCTTATCCGCATCAATTTTACCCACCAAAATCGAATTTGCATCAGGAGCCTGTCCTGCATCAATTGAAACAAATCCTCCGGCCGACATAATTTTATCAAAAGCATTACGGTCAACCATTAAATCTTTCATAACAGGAAAACCTTTGGCTCTCCATGGTTCAACAGTAATTGTTTCTCCATCCTTAAAAGATCGCATATGCACCTGACAAGTTGCTGTTTCTTTTCCTGGCCCATGTGGATGCCCATTAATATATAAACTGCAACACCCGCAAATTGCTTCGTGGCAATCGTGCTCAAAAGTGACAGGTTCTTTTCCTTCTTTGATTAATTTTTCATTTAACGAATCCAGCATTTCTAAGAAAGACATTTCTGTATCAACACCGTCCAATTCATACTTTTCAAATCTTCCTTTAGCTTTAGCATTCGCTTGTTTCCAAATATTTAGTTTTATTTTCATTTTCTTTAGATTTTAGATTTTAGTAATTAGTATCAAGATTCATTTTCTCAAATCTTACAGCTTACATCTCAATACTATTTATAACTTCTTACTTTAACCTCAACATTTTCGAACTTAAGTTCTTCTTTATGAAGCGTTGGCTCCTTATCATCTCCTTGATATTCCCAAGCAGCTACATAAGAGTATTCTTCATCAATTCGCATTGCTTCGCCACCTTCTGTTCTACTTTCTTCACGATAGTGACCACCACAAGATTCTTTTCTATTTAATGCATCGGTAACAATTAATTTTGCCAAATCAATAAAATCAGCTACTCTACTTGCTTTTTCAAGTTCTTGGTTAATTTCATCCATTTTCCCAGGAATCTTCAGATCACTCCAGAATTCCTTCTTAAGTTCATCAATCTCAACTAAAGCTTTCTTCAAACCTTCTTCGTTACGTTGCATACCAGCATGGGTCCACATAATATTACCCAATCGCTTATGGAATGAAGTAGCTGTTTTAGTTCCGTTAATACTTAAAAATTTATCTAAAATCGCTTTTGCTTCTTTTTCGGCTTCAACAAACTCGGGAGAATCTGTAGATGGAACTTTTGTTGAAATTTCATCAGCTAAATAATTTGATATTGTATAAGGTGCAACGAAATATCCATCGGCTGCACCTTGCAATAATGAATTTGCACCTAAACGGTTTGCACCATGCTCTGAAAAGTTTGCTTCGCCAATTGCAAATAATCCCGGAATAGTAGTTTGTAAGTTATAATCTACCCAGAGGCCTCCCATAGTATAGTGGCCGGCAGGATATATCATCATTGGAGTTTCGTAAGGGCTATCGCCGGTAATTTTTTCATACATGGTAAACAAGTTTCCATACTTATTTTTAATAACCTTTTTACCTTGTTTGGCTACTGCATCCCTAAAATCAAGATAAACAGCCAATCCTGTTTTTCCAACACCAAAACCATTATCGCAACGTTCTTTAGCTGCGCGAGACGCTACATCACGCGGAACCAAATTTCCAAATGCAGGATAACGACATTCTAAGAAATAATCTCTTTCTTCGTCTGGTATATCTTTAGGTTTACGCTTATCTCCTTCTGCTTTTGGAACCCAAATTCTTCCATCATTACGTAATGATTCCGACATTAAAGTCAACTTAGACTGATATTCATTCAATAAAGGAATACATGTTGGGTGTATTTGAATAAAACTAGGATTTCCAAAAAATGCCCCTTTACGGTAAGCTTGCATTGCTGCCGAAGCATTCGACTGAACTGCCAATGTAGATAAATAATATATTGTTCCATAACCCCCGGTTGCTAACACAACACAATGTGCGGCATGTCTTTCGATCTCGCCGGTAACAAGGTTTCTTGTGATAATACCGCGAGCTTTACCATCAATAATAACAATGTCAAGCATTTGTTGGCGGGCAAACATTTTAACTTTCCCTGTACCTACCTGACGTTTTAGCGCAGAGTAACCTCCTAGAAGTACTTGTTGCCCGGTTTGTCCTTGTGCATAATTTGTTCGAGATACCTGAACTCCACCAAATGTTCTGTTTGCTAAGGTACCTCCATACTCGCGAGCAAATGGAACCCCTTGTGCAGTAAGCTGGTCGATAACACTTGCACTTACCTCAGCAAGACGATATACGTTTGCTTCTCGAGCACGGTAATCTCCTCCTTTTATAGTATCATAAAATAAACGATAAACACTGTCGCCATCGTTTTTATTATTTCGTGCAGCATTAATTCCACCTTGTGCAGCTACGGAATGAGCACGACGGGCAGAATCCTGAAAACAAAAAACTTTAACATTATAACCCATCTCAGCGAATGAAGCTGCTGCTGGTGCACCGGCAATACCTGTTCCAACAACAATTATATCAAGTTTTTTTCTATTGTTTGGACTAACAAGTTTTTGTGTAGCTTTATATTTTGACCATTTTTCGGCTAATGGGCCTTCTGGTATTTTAGCATCTAATTTATTCATAGTGTGTTTTTTACAACCTGCTTACCAGCAAGTAAGTTTTTATTAAATTAATTTACACAGCGTATTTTATAAGAAAATACAAAGGGATAAAAGCAAATCCACCACATATAATAATTGAATAAATGTATCCGATTACTTTTAATCTTGGCATCCATTTTTCATTATCCCAGCCAATCGTTTGGAATGCAGACCAAAATCCGTGTGTAAGATGTAAGAAAAGAAAGATCACTCCAACAATATAAATAACATCATACCACCACCAACCTTTAAACAATCCGGCAACAAGAGCATACACATCATGCAGTTCTTTTCCTTCTACCATAACAGTTTCAACGGTACCGAACTTTACTTTCCAGAAAAAATTAGCTAAGTGAATAACTAAAAAGATGAAAATTAACGTTCCTAAAACAAACATGTTTTTTGAAGCCCAGGAAGCCTTGGTTTTAGTGGTTATTTTGTATCCCTTAGGTCTTGCTTTCATGTTTTTAAGCGTAATGTAAGCCGCATAAATAATATGCAAAATAAATCCGAGCGCTAATATTGGTTCAATAACTTTCATAACCGGATTACTGCTCATGAAATTTGCAGCTTGATTAAATAAAGTACCATCACCAAAAAGCAACAAAGAATTTATTGTTAAGTGGACAATTAAAAACAACATGAGAAACAATCCTGTGATACTCATGAAAAATTTTTGTCCAATGGATGAAGTGAAAAATTTGGTCATAGATTAGGTTTTTTGTAGAACATTATTTTTAACTTGCAATTAATTAGAAACATGTATATGTTTATAAACAAATATATTTTCTAATAAATACATTTCCAATGTTTAGAAACACAATGTCAATAATTTAAAACAGTTCTAAGTTATGAAGTACCCCCAGTTAAACAACTCATTATTTGAAAGAAATAGAAAAAAAGTTGTGAAATTTTTACAGCCAAATTCGCTGGTAGTTGTTCACTCAAATGATCAGATGTATAGAAACGGAGATCAATATTTTCCTTTCCGTCAGGGTTCTGATTTGTTTTATTTAACTGGTATCGATCAAGAGAAAACTATTTTAACACTTTGTCCGAATCATCCAAATAAAGAACTACGGGAAATACTTTTTATTATCGAAAGTAATGAAAAAATAGCTGTTTGGGAGGGTCATAAATATACCAAAGAGGAAGCCGAAAAAACATCAGGGATCAAAAACATTAAGTATTTATCAGAATTTGAATCAACATTCAGGGAACTAGCTATTAAAGCTGAAGCTATGTTTTTGAATCTGAATGAAAATCCAAAATTTAAACCCGAAACAATGTCAGCTGATGAACGCTTTGTAGAGAAAGTAAAGAAAGAATTTCCCGCTCATGAATTGGAACGGCTGGCTCCTTTTATGAAAAGAGTTAGATTAAAAAAAGATCAGGAAGAAATTGAATTGATGAAAGAGGCATGTAATATAACCGCAAAAGCTTTTGATCGAGTTTTAAAATTTGTTAAGCCAGGAGTTACGGAATATCAGGTTGAAGCAGAAATCACTCATGAGTTTTTATGGAATAAAGCGACTGGCCATGCCTATACACCAATTATAGCCAGTGGAAAAAGTGCCTGTGTATTACATTATATAGAAAACAATAAAACATGTAAGGATGGTGATTTACTTTTGATGGATTTTGGAGCAGAATATGCTAATTATGCCTCAGATTGTACCAGAACTATTCCGGTTAACGGTAAATTTACAACACGGCAAAAAGAATGCTATGAGGCCGTATTAAGAGTTATGAAGAAAGCAATAACATGGCTAACTCCCGGAACTACAATTAATAGAATTAATGAACGAGTTGAAAAACTTCTACAGGAAGAACATATAAAACTTGGGCTTTATACTCAAGAGGATGTTGAAAACCAAGATCCTAAAAATCCATTGGTCAAGAAATATTATCCGCATGGAACATGTCATTTTATTGGATTAGATGTACATGACGTAGGAGAAAAAACAACTGTTCTGGAAAATGGGATGATATTAACATGCGAACCCGGAATATATATCCCTGAAGAAAATATTGGAATTAGAATTGAAAATGACGTTATTGTAAACTTAAAGCCAATTGATTTAATGGCAGATATACCAAGGGAAGTAAAGGAAATTGAAGAATTAATGTCTGCTAATTAGTCTGAACAAGTTATTGTCGTTCAGCATTATATAACTATATAATATTAATTGATATGACATTTAGTATTAACTGGGATAAAAATGGCGTTTATGTTAAATTCCGTGGTGTTGTTAATGCTCAGGATTTGATCGATGCCAATAACTATGTCATAAGTAATGCTAATTTTGAATCAATAAACTATCAGATATTTGATTTTCTGGATATAGAAAAATTCAAAATTACATCTTATGATATTAGTATCATTGGAATAATGGATAAATCACAAACAAGTGTTAAGGAAGAGATGAAAGTTGCGATTGTAACACAGAGTGATTACATAAAAGAAATTACTACCGAATACGATCAAATTATGTTGGGAAGTAATTGGGAAACCAGAATTTTTCCGAGTTATGAAACAGCACTGGAATGGGTTTCAATCGAATGAAAAAACACTTATTAATTAATCAAAAGAAAATAACTTACACTGATATTGGCAATGGCGAGGTTATTGTTTTATTGCATGGATATTTAGAGTCAATTGAGGTATGGAATAACTTTTCTTCGAAATTATCTAAAACTTTTCGAGTTGTTTGTTTTGATATCCCTGGCCATGGTGATAGTGAAATATTATCTGAAAAACATTCAATACGACAACTCACCGCCTGCATTCGGGATTGCCTAAATGTTCTTAATATTGATAAAGTTTTTATGATTGGGCATTCCATGGGAGGTTATATTACTTTGATGTTTCATGAATTATTTCCGGAAAAACTTTTGGGATTTTCCTTGTTTCATTCCCATCCTTATGCAGATACGCAAGAAACTATTAAAAAAAGATTAAGAGAAATTGGTTTAGTAAAAGATGGTAAAAAAGACTTGATCGCAAAATTCAATATCCCTAATGCTTTTGCTAATAGCAACTTAAAGAAGTTGAAAAATGAAGTTGAAAATACAATTGATATTGCATTAAAAACACCTGGGGACGGTATTATCTCAAACCTTCATGCCATGATGGGAAGGCCGGATTTGTCTGAATCGTTAAAAGATAGCAAAATCCCTTGTCTATATATTGCGGGTAAAAAAGATAATTATATTGATTTTGAATATGTAGCTTCCAGGGTTAAATTATCTCAAAAATCCGAATTCCATACTCTGGAAAATTCAGGGCATATGGGCTTTATCGAAGAGACGGAAAAATCGGTAAAAATTATCTTAGATTTTATAAAACAAAAAGCTAACCATGTAGGTTAGCTTTTTTCATGAGATTTGATTGTTAATTTATAATCTTTTACTAAAATTCAATAATCGAAGAACCGCTTGAATATCCTCCACCAAATACGGTTATTCCAACTCGAGTACCCGGAACCATTTTCTCAATATTTTGAGAAAGGGTTATTAAAGTACTAGCACAACCAGTATTTCCAAGCTCTTTAACATTAGTAAGCATTTTACCTTCCGGTAAGTTTAATGAGTGTGCTATATGATCAATAATTCTAATATTCGCCTGGTGAGGAATTATATAATCCAGATCTTCTATGGACATTTCTGATTTTTTCAAAACAACTTCCAACGCATCTATCATATAGTTGCATGCATGTACAAAAACATCTTTTCCGTAAGGCATTTGAATACCTCCATTTGTCGGATGATTATAAACTCCTGTTGTTCCCCTTCCAATATGACCTAATCCAATAGTATATATATCACCTATTTTAGGTTGGTTAGAACGATTTTGGTGTTTTGAAACAAATATACATGCAGCTCCATCTCCCCATAAATGGCCGCTTTTTTCATTTGTTTCATCATTATATAATGAGTTCTGCTCAGATGCCACAATTAAAGCGTGTTCAGATTTTCTTGTAGCAAAATATCCCTCAACTATTTCTAAAGCATTTAAAACAGAGGAACAAGCTGAAGATATATAAACGGATTTTGCATTATCTAAATTAAACTCTCTCTGTACAGTATGAGCAAGTGTGCCTACCGTATCGTAAGGAGTATAAGATGCTCCAATAACAAGGTCAACCTGATTTAAGTTGTATGGTAAATCTTTTGAGGCTTCTCTTACGGCCTCAATTCCCATTGTATTTGTATTTTCGTTATCTGATGCTTTTGTACGTGTTTTTATTCCCGTTCGTGAATATATCCATTCATCAGACAACCCATTTACTTCCAAGAAATATTCGTTTGGGATCAACTGGTTTGGTAAATAATGTCCAATAGAGTCTATATACATTTTAATTATATATTTTAAAAGGAACTATTACATTATTCCTTTAGTTATCATATCAATAAAAAGGTTTAACTGTAACTTACAATCATCGTTCCAATTACTTCTTATAAAATCAATTTCCATACCTTTTAATCCAATGTGAATATTTTTTACAGTTAATTCAATGTTCTTAATTTTAAATTCTCCTTTTTCTGCTCCTTCTTTAACTATTTTTGTTAACAACTCTAAATCAAATCTGTCGAATCTTTTTCTAAGTTTTAATATCACTTTATCGTTTTGAATAAATCCAACTTTAAACGCATTATGATTTTCAGCAATTCGGTTTATCGAATTTATTCTTTGATGTGAATAATCTCTTAATTTTTTCTCAGGAGCTAATTCGGATTTAACAATAGCTTTCATAGGAACAACCATATTAGCAGTTTCTTTTTCTAAAACAGCTTGATAAATTTCCTCTTTACTTTTAAAATACTGATAAATTGTGCGACGCCCTTTTTTAGCAGCTTTGGCTATATCATTCATAGTAGTTTTATACACTCCTAACCTGCCAAAAACTCTGAGAGCCACAGCAATAATAGTATCCTTAGGATTTTTTATGCTCACTTCCTGCTTTTGCACACTTGCACACTTTTTGTGTTTTTGTGCAATTTATAATCAATTTTCGAAATGACCAAATAAAAAAACTTATATGAAGTTATTTTTATACTAACTTTCTGTTATCTATATTAACATAAAAAACAGGAATAAATTATATTCCTGCTAAAATTTTATACTGTTTTTATACTAAAATGATTTTAAGCGCAAGCCTATATAAAATGTTCTTGGTGCTGCCGGACCATATATATAATTACTATCTCTGTTTTTTCCGGAATCAAAATCATCCTGATAAGCATTTGTAATGTTTTTTACTCCTCCAAATAATTCAACCCCCGAATCAATAGATTCAAAATCGAACGTATATCCTAATTTAACATTAAGTTCAGTGAAAGATGATGAAGTTCTGTATTCATCCGGTTCAAAATGCACCAATTCCATTGGACCAGTATAAACACTACTAATCGAACCATTTATTTTTTCTGCCGGAGTTAGCGTAACTGTTAAATATCCATATTGATTTGGTGTCCTAAGAAATTCTCTCTTAGCTTCTAATCCTTCGATATTTTCAACAGCCTCATCATATAAACTCTGTTGGAAAGTAAATCCGGTTTCCACCTGAATCATTCGATTATAATTAGCTCGTAATTCAATTGTTGTTCCTTGTACCGTTGCTCCCGGGCCATTTCGTTTTTCGAATAGTTCTCCCAGTGCATCTTCCCCAAAAGGATACAAGTAAAATGCATCTTTTAAATTTGTGTAAAAACCTTCCAGTGTAAATCCCGCAATTAATTTTTCGGTCGGATAATCAAAATTAACTGATGCACTTACACTATTCGAACGTTCTTCTTTTAAATCGGGAGCTAACAAAATTCTTGAAATTCCTCCACCAGCGAAAGCAATGTGCATATCTGCATCAAAAGCTTGTGGAGCTCTAAAACCTGTTCCCCAGGTCACTCGAAACTGGGTCATACTTTTAAATTTATATAGCAAAGAAATTCTCGGGCTATAAATTACCTGATCAACTAAATTATGTTTATCAATTCGTAAGCCTGCCAATAAATTCAGGCTTGGTAATATTTCCCAATCACTTTGTAAGAATCCCCCTAAGTTTCTTGTTATCTGATCTGTTTCGTACCCATATGCAGGGATAGTATCAAACACATCATCAAATACATATTCACCTCCAACCGTAAGTACATTGGAGCCGCCTAGAAAACTCATTAAACGATGATTTAGTTGTGTGCCTACCTGTAAAGTTGTATTCTCTGTATAACCATAAGGTGGGTCTTCCAAGTGTGTTTCTATATCCAGAGGATCATCCGGAAAGATTCCGGTATAATGATCTCTATCAGTTAACTGCCCAGCAAAATATGTTATTAATGAACTATTATCTTCGTTAAAATTAATTTGATAATCTATTCCTCCCATAAAAACATGGTGCGTTCTTTCTTCTGATTGAAGTGCCAGGTGTGCCGGATCATTGATGATTTCACCACCATATCGGTATTCATTTAAACTTGAGAAATTAACTTCTAACTTTTGATTTGGAGTTGGTTTATAAAATATGTTTGCACCAAAAGAATTTGTTCTTAGCTCCGGTAATTCCGAAAAATTATCTCCATTATGATCATATGCCTCGCGATGCCTACGATTAATAAAGATTGCAGCTCCGGCATTACGTTTTTGAGTCATTACATTTATGTTGCCATTTAAAACATAATCAGTAGCTCCTTCATCTATACTAAAGGTTGTCATGTTAATATCATAATTATTTTTTGTAGGAATTTTAGTTATAATATTTACCGTACCACCAATTGCACTTGAACCATATAAAGCTGAACCTCCACCACGTACAACCTCGATCTGTTCAATCATATTTGCAGGAATTTGTTCCATACCATACAAACCGGTTAATGGGCTAAATATTGGCCGTCCATTAATCAATATTTGGGAATAGGAACCTCCCAATCCATTCATTCGTAATTGAGTATAGTTACATGTTTGGCAATCGGTTTCAACTCTTAAACCGGGTTGAAAACGCAAACCTTCTGAAATATTACAAGCCTGAACTGCGTCTAAAGATCTACTATCTAATACATTTACTATAACAGCTGATTCGGTAACTCGTTTAAAAGTTTTTGTGCCTGTTACAACGATTTCGGCTAGCTCCATTGTTTCTTGTTCAAGTTCAAAGTTTACCTCAATAGTTTTTCCCTGTTCAACTTTAATAGTCTTTTTTTGAGTTGTGTAACCCAAGGCTTTGGCTACTATAATATGTTCACCCGTTGGTAAATTAATTAACATATAATGACCTGTTTCATCGGTACTTGTACCTATGCTTGTTCCTTCAATATATATACTTGCAAATGGCACATGTTCATGATGCGATTGCACATCACCAAAAATATTTGCATCTGTTTCCTGTGCCTGTATATTAAGGGTATAAATCCCCAATAAAATCATGAATAAAAGTTTAGTAAGTTTCATTGTATTGCTTATTTAAATTATTTCTTTAACATATATTTTATTTGTGAAGTCTTTATTCAAAAGCAGTTTTGTACTTTCAAGTTCTATTTCTATCATTTCATTATCTGATAACAGCTTTTTTACTGTTAACCTCGATCCGATCTTAATTTTATTAGTATTACAAAATTCAAATAATTCTTTATCTAAACTAAGGAGTCGGGTTATAATATAATGAGTACCTTCTTTTGTCCTGGTTAAAATAATATTTTCATCATCAAAACTGACCTCGCCTTTAACAGTAGGTATGGGATCACCATGGGGATCAAAAAGCGGATTGTCTAAAAACTGAGAGATTTTATTTGCTAAAAAATCGGAAGTCTGATGTTCCAGCAATTCCGCTTCACGGTGAATTTCATGTAGAGAAAGGTTAAGAATTTTATGTAAAAATGTTTCCCAAAGGCGATGCTTACGAATTACGTTTAAAGCTAACTTTTTCCCTTCATCTGTTAGTTTTAACTCCCGGTACTTTTCATAAATCAACAAGTTTTTCTTTGCCAGCTTCCGGGCAATATCTGTTACTGCTGCATTACTTATACCTAATGATTTAGCAACTGAACCAGGTTTTGAATCAAATCCTTCATTGATTTCATACTGATATACCTTCTTTATAAAATTCTCTGTTGCAATTGACATTGTATATTTTTTGTATTTTAAGTTTACTTAAATTTTAAAACAGGCTTGCTTAAAAATTGTTCAAAATTCCATAAAAAAAGGGATAGAAATTAATCTATCCCCTTAAACCTTTTGTTTATCAATTAACCATTTGAATCTTGAATTCCCACACAATAACCACCGTACATTCCTCTTCCGTATCTCATGCTTTTACCATGTCTTGGGCCTCGCATTGGTCTACTATCAAAAAATATTCTTTGTTCATCTGTTAATAGGTTTCTAATCTCTTGACGATGTTTAGCAGTTGCCTTCATCATTTGGTTTTGAGTCTCGGTCATTTGGTCAATTACAGAATTTATTTCCTTAAGATCAGCATTATCTAAAGTCATAAGAGTCCGTTTCCTTGCTCTTAATTCATTCATCTGATTACGGAAAGATTTCATTTCTTTTAAGTGATCAACCCTAAGTTCTTTAATTTTAGTCTCCTGTTCCTCTGTTAAGTCAGGAATCCTTTCACAAACCTGATTTTTGTTAAAATCTTTATTTCTCGCATAACCTCTTCCCTTTTGCGCATATAGGTTAGAAGCAGTAAGCATTAATAAAGCAATTAAAAATGCACTTAATGTTTTAATTCTTTGTGTTTTCATTTTTTTAAGTTTTATGTTCTACTTTAGTTTTTCAAATTTCTATCCTTATGACACAAAGAATTTTTTTTTATTACATTTTTATATTAAAAAATTGATTTCATATTTTTTAAGTGTTGTAAATCCTTTTGTTTATTAATAAAAGAGGCACTCTCTAAAAGAGTGCCTACTAACCTAAAAACCCAAAATTATGAATTAAATTCTTTATTTAATCCTAATTATATTTCTTAGATAATAACTTTCCAGATTGGTTTAATTAATCTATGACTTTTCTTTCATATATTTTATTGCAATTTTCAGTGTTGTATCCACCTCTTGAATAATTGGATAAAATCCCTCATTATCAATTACATTCCTTGCAATATTTGCCTTTAACTGGGTGTTTACCAGATGTTTTGAATGCTTAAATCCTTTTGTAGTTTTTGGGATCCCATTTTCTTCAGCAAAATCAGCAAATTTTTCAAAAATCCTTATAGATTCTAAATATTCATTTATACTTTCTGCATTGTTGTATTTATTAAGTTCATCCCGGTGATTATCAACATACTGAAAGGCAAAATTATATAAAACTCCTTTTTGGACTGTTTCTGCATAATATTTCGAATAACCTGTAGTATCAAATGGTACAAAAACATCAGGCATAATACCGCCGCCGCCATAAACAATATTTCCATCAGGGGTTATAAATTTTAATGAATCGGCAAATTGTATGCTATCCACTTCTGAAAATTCACCATGTTGGTATCTTTTCATAAGATCATTATAGTATTCATTTTTATCATCCGAATATGGTTTTTGAATGCTTCGTCCAGTAGGCGTATAATATCGCGCAATGGTCAATCTAATTACAGATCCATCTGACAACGGATATGGTTCCTGTACCAGTCCCTTTCCGAATGACCTTCTTCCTATAATTGCACCACGGTCATTATCTTGAATAGCTCCTGCTAAAATTTCGCTAGCTGACGCGGAAAACTCATCTTGTAAAATAACTACATCGAGATCCTTACAAATTCCACGGGCGGTTGAGTAAATGTCTTGTTTTGGACTTGCTTTACCCTGTGTATATACGATCATCTTACCGGCATCTAAAAATTGGTCCGCTATATTAGTTGCAGCTAACATTACTCCTCCGGTATTACCTCTTAAGTCAATGATTAATTTTTTAAGATGATATTCTCTTAGCTTCTCAACACCTTCAACAAATTCTTTAAAAGTAGTTTCTGCAAATCTATTAATCTTTATATAACCTATTTCTTCATCAACCATGTATGAAACATCGACACTGTATAAAGGAATCTTATCTCGAACTATTTCAACTTCTATTAAATCCGGAACACTTTTACGCTCAAGGCTTACTTTTACTTTAGTACCCTTTTTACCCTTTAGCATTCCAACCACATTATTGCTTGGTATGCTTTGCCCCGCGATAAGAGAGTCATCCACCATCATAATCCTATCTCCCGGAAGAACTCCTACTTTATCTGATGGTCCTCCGGTTATAACACTAATTATTATTGCAGTATCGGTTTGGTGGTTAAAAACCACACCTATTCCCTCAAAATTACCTCTTAGATCTTCGCTTACTCTTTTCATTTCCTTCGCTGGAATATAAATAGAATGAGGATCTAATTCTTCTAACATGGCTGGTATGGCTGATTCTTCTAATTTCGATCTAGAAACAGTATCTACATAACGAGTCTCGATATAATCCAGAATTTTCCCCAGTTTATCCGTAGATTGATATAAATGCGCATATCTATTATGAGGATTATTATTCAATGCCTTTCCTAACAAAATTCCCGCAACTAAAATTACTGCAAACAATACCGGTAAATATATTTTACTATTTTTCATGCTCTAAATTCTTTAAAGTTCAACATGTTTTATCTCAATATTAGCTCTCTCTAACAATTTCAAACCTGATTCATCGCGGTATTTATTATTAAAAACTACTCGTTTAATTCCAGCCTGAATAATTAATTTTGAACACTCCATACACGGTGATGTAGTGACATATAAGGTAGCATCCTCAGAACTATTATTAGATTTAGCAACTTTTGTAATTGCATTTGCTTCTGCATGTAAAACGTATGGTTTGGTTAAAAAGTTCTCATCTTCGCAAACATTTTCAAATCCTGATGGAGTTCCATTGTATCCATCCGAAATAATCATTTTATCTTTTACAATTAAAGCGCCCACCTGGCGTCTTTTACAATACGAATTTTTTGCCCAGATAAGTGCCATTTCTAAATATCTTTTATCATATTCGTCCTGTTTTTCTTTATAAGGGTGCAATGGATTATGTTTACTCATAGTCGTTCATTTAAGCCGCATAAAGATATAAAAAAACCCTCACGAATGAGGGTTGACTTTATTATTTGTAGCTGGAGTCGGGATCGAACCTGCCTGGATTCTCCGGCAGACAGGTCTGCCCGGCTACGCAGTTAGACAGGCCGGCACTACAACTGGTGCTTCAACCAGCGCTTACCAGATGCTTTTAAAAATATTTCTCTCTTATGCTTGCTGATTGTCTACCTGTTGTCTTTTCAGAATAAACCAACTTAAAAGGAGCAATAAGGTTTTGTGCTTCTATTTTGTCTCTGATTATGTTGATTAAGCCTTCTTTCCAAATGATCAGTTATTCCAACATATAACCAATCCTTTTTCAAGCTTTTTATTGCATAAACATAATACATGATTTTTACTTAAAAAGCTCATCGTAGAAGATGAGCTTTGTACCTGGAGTCGGGATCGAACCGACACGGACTAATGTCCACTGGTGTTTGAGACCAGCGCGTCTACCAATTCCGCCATCCAGGCAAGTAGATCTAAAAATATCGGATTGCAAAAATATGTAATTGTTTGATATTCGCAAATTTTTTTATTACAAAACTATCCTGCATTCGATAAGAGGTTAGGCTGAATCATTGATTTAACAGAACTTACAATACCTTCAACATCAAACCCGCATTCTTTGTACAATTCTTCCGGAGTACCATGATCAATAAATTTATCAGGAACTCCCAAACGTTTTACCTGAACAGTGTAACCATTATCGCTCATAAACTCCAGAACAGCACTTCCAAAACCTCCTACAATAGTTCCATCTTCAATCGTAACAACTGATTTATAATTTTTGCCTACTTCATGTAGTATTTTTTCATCTATTGGTTTTACAAATCTCATGTCGTAATGAGTTACATCTATATGCTTTTTTTCTAATTCTTTTGAAGCTTTTATAACCGAATTTCCTATATGTCCTATTGATAATATTGCAATATCTGAACCTTTTCTAATCAGACGGCCTTTCCCTATTTCAACCTCATTTAATGTAGTCCTCCATTCAGGCATAACTCCTCTTCCTCTTGGATATCGAATTGAAAATGGGCCTTTATCAGGTAATTGGGCGGTATACATTAAGTTGCGTAATTCTTCTTCGTTCATTGGTGCAGAAACAATCATATTAGGAATTCCGCGCATGTAAGCTAAATCATAAACACCATGGTGCGTAGCTCCATCCTCACCTACTAAACCTCCACGATCCAGACAAAAAACAACATTTAAGTTTTGAATTGCCACATCATGAATAACCTGATCGTAAGCTCGTTGCATAAACGAAGAATATATGTTACAAAATGGTAACATACCTTCAATTGCTAATCCGGCAGAGAAAGTAACTGCATGTTGTTCTGCAATACCAACATCAAAAGTCCGTTCAGGCATTTCTTTCATCATTATGTTTAATGATGAGCCAGTTGGCATAGCCGGTGTTATTCCGACTATTTTTTTATTTTCTTTTGCTAATTCAAGAACAGTATGTCCAAATATATCTTGATATTTTAGAGATATTGGTTTATCTGCTTTTATTTTTAATATTTCTCCAGTCTCTTTATCAAATCTCCCCGGTGCATGAAAAACGGTTTGATTTTCTTCAGCTTGTTTAAAACCTTTTCCTTTTTGTGTAACTACATGCAATAATTTTGGACCTTTAATATCTTTTAAATCATTAAGTACCTTAGTCAAATAAACTACGTCATGTCCATCAACCGGGCCAAAATACCTGAAATTCAAGGATTCGAACAAATTGCTTTGTCTTAATAAAAAGCTTTTAATCGCATTATCTATTTGTTGTGCCAGTTTTCTGTAATTATGTCCAAGTTTGTTTAAATGACCCAACAAGTGCCAAACATCATTTTTAAGCTTATTATAAGTCTTCGAAGTTGTAATATCTAATAAATATTCCTTTAAAGCCCCAACATTTGGATCGATGGCCATGTTGTTATCATTGAGGATTACCAACAAATTCGTCTTTTCAATACCCGCATTGTTTAATCCTTCAAAAGCTAAACCAGCCGTCATAGAACCATCTCCAATAACAGCAACTATTTGCCTGTCATCTTTATTGAAATCCGTAGCTTTAGCCATTCCCAGCGCTGCTGATATGGAAGTTGATGAATGGCCCACACCAAATGAATCATATTCGCTCTCAGTGATCTTTGGGAATCCACTAATACCTTTGTATTTCCTGTTTGTATGAAAAACCTCCTGGCGTCCGGTAAGAATTTTATGTCCATATGCCTGATGCCCAACATCCCATATTATTCTGTCATACGGAGTATTAAAAACATAGTGTAAAGCAACGGTTAGCTCAACTACACCAAGGCTTGCTCCAAAATGTCCGGGATTTGATGATACAACATCAATTATAAATTGACGCAGCTCTTCGCTTAGTTTAGGAAGCTCAGCTAACTCCAATTTTTTAAGATCCGACGGGAATAAAATATTTTTCAACAAACCCTCTGACATACAACAATGTTAATTAGTGCAAAGATATGAATAATTTTACACTGTTTTAACGAACTTAACGCTTACATATTTTATATCTTTGCTATTTACGATATTCGTATATTTAACAATCTTAAACTAAAATAGTTGATATGTCCGTTAAAATCAAACTACACACCTTAGTAATTATCGTTTTTGTGGCTTTTACAGCATGTGTGCCAACGAAACAATTCGAAGAACTTCAATTAAAAAATGTTAAATGTGAAGAAGAACTTGAATTAACAAAAGAAGAAAACCAAAGACTTGAAGTTGCAAATACGGAATTAAATTCAAAAGTTGATATTATGTCTGAAAGACTTAAAAATTATAGTGAAGATAGTCTTGAAAGAGAAAATAAATTTAGATCTATCAACATGAATTATGATAAATTGAATCGACGATATGAAGAGTTGCAAAAAGCTCAAGATCAATTATTAACAGGTAATATTTCTGAAACAAGGAAATTATTGGAAGAATTACAAAACACTCAAGCCGGAATAATTGAAAAGGAAGATCAGTTAAGACAACTTGAAGATAACCTTAAAAGGGATCAAAGTGATTTAAATAAGTACAAAAAAGAACTGGAAGAGAAAAATACCCGATTGGTTGAACTTGAAGCTATTTTATATAAGAAAGACTCTGTTGTAAATGCACTAAAAAATAAAGTTTCAAATGCTCTTTTGGGTTTTGCTGATAAAGGTTTGGCCGTAGAGATGAAAAACGGTAAAGTTTATGTTTCATTAGACGAACAATTACTTTTTAAATCTGGCAGCACAGTTGTTGACCCTAAAGGAGTTAGTGCGTTAAAAAGGTTGGCTGATGTATTAGCTGTTAATCCTGATATAAATATCATGGTTGAAGGTCATACGGATGATGTCCCATATATCGCCAGTGAGGCAATAAAAGATAATTGGGATCTTAGTGTAAAACGCGCTACGGCAATTGTTAGAATTTTAATGGAAAACAAAAAAATAGAAGGCAGCAGAATAATTGCAGCTGGAAGAAGTAAGTATCATCCAATTATTAATTCAAAAGCTCCGGATGCACGAAAGAAAAATAGAAGAACAGAAATTATTTTAACTCCTAAATTGGATGAGCTGTTTCAAATACTGGAAACAAACTAAGTTTTGATATAAAAATATTTAAAGGCTGATAATGACATCGGCCTTTTTTGATTTTAAAGATGATTTGGATTAAATACATTAGTTTCAGAAAAGCAGTAAATCTTCTCAAATTATACTTTAGTTACCATTTATCGATATTAACTAAAAAAGCCATTATTTGGGGATATCCTTTTAGCATAACAACAGAACCTACAAATAAATGTAACTTGAAATGCCCGGAATGTCCTACTGGGAATAGCACTTCAAGTAGAGAAAAGGGTCAACTGGATGTGAACTTATACAAAGAAATTATTCGGGATATAAAAGATTTTGCAATATATCATATGATGTATTTTCAAGGTGAGCCATTTTTACATCCAAATCTTTATGAGTTGATCGAATATGCCGATCAAAATAAAATATACACAACAACATCAACCAATGGTCACTATTTAAATAAAGAAAATTGTGAAAAGATTATAAAATCAGGATTAAAAAAGATAATAATATCTTTGGATGGAACTGATCAGAAAGTATATGAAAAATATCGTATGAATGGGAACTTTGATAAAGTTATAAAGGGAATTAAGAACTTAGTATTTATTAAAAAAGAATTGAAATCGGTTTATCCAAAGATTCATCTTCAATTTTTGGTTTTTAAACACAATCAACATCAACTTACTGACATAAAATATTTATGCAAAGAATTAGGAGTCAACAAACTTGAACTAAAATCTGCGCAAATTGAAAACTTTACTCACAACAGTCATTTAATTCCTGATATTAGTAAGTATTCAAGGTATTTTAAAAAACCTCATTATCAAACCAAAACTAAACTACCAAATAAATGTTTTAGAATATGGAGCACGGTAGTTATAACTTGGGAGGGAATATTAATCCCATGCTGTTTTGATAAAAATTTGGAATTTAAATTAGGAAACATAAACAAAAATAACATTAAAAGACTTTGGAAATATCATGATTTCAGCGAGTTCAGGAAAAATATCTTACAAAATCGAAAAAAAGTTGCGATTTGTAGAAACTGTTCTGAAGGATTACGTATAAATTATTAATGTGCTAATTAGAAATTTAAACTGAACCTAAAATTCGAGCTTTAGCAATTTTTTCTTAACTTTCTGAACATTGCTAAACAAATTGAGAACTATGAAATATAAGATTTTATATATGTTCTTACTTCTTTTATTATTTCGATCAAATAATATTATATCGCAAGAAATTGATACCACATCAACTGAAGCTCTTTTCGATCTTACATTAGAAGATTTAATGGATATAGAAATAGTTTCGGCTGTCCGTCAAAATCAAAATATAATTGATGCGCCTTCTATAGTTTCTGTTATTACTGAAAAACAAATTAAAGAAAGAGGTTACCTTAGTGTAGATGAAGCGTTAAGCAGCATTGCAGGGTACGATGTAATTACAGATCATTTTCAACCAAATCTTGGTATTCGCGGAATTAATGGTGGATTAAGAACTTGGTCACGATTAGTAAAGGTTATGGTTGATGGCCAAAGCGTTTCTTTTAGGTCAAGCTCAAATAATTTTCTAGATGCTTCTCTTATTCCGATTGAAGTAATAGAAAAAATTGAAATCATTCGTGGTCCTAATTCGGCACTTTATGGGAAAAATGCGTTCCTTGGCGTTATAAATATTATAACAAAATCCGGATCAACGTTACAAGATAATGCAATTTCACACTATATAGCAGATATTAATGATAATTCATCATTTGGCATAAGTACTATTTGGGGAGGGGAAAAAGAGAAATTTGATTTTGTTTTTGCCAGCTCATATTCACAAATTGATAATTCAGGTCTGGCTCTTACTAATGTTCCCGGTAGTGAAATATATTCAGAAGATGATATAAGTAAAAAAAATGAAGCTAATCCACTAAGTATTTTTTTTAAATTAACATATGAAAATGATAAGTTTGGTAAAATCATATTAGACGGAACTCAACAAATAATAAATTCTAATGCAGAGTTTCTAGACTGGGGAGCATTGACACACAAAAACAACATAAGTTTGCTTAATTCTTACGAACGATTATCGTATAATAAATATATATTTGAAAATCTGAATACTACGTTAACTGTGTCACGAGCAACTGGTAAACCTCTTAAAGATGAAGTTTTTGAAACAAATACAGATCCTTCAGAATGGATTGAAAGAGAAGTAAGTTACACGGGATATGATGTAACCGGTAACCTATCATACAATTTTGACGAAATAAATAATTTCTCAATAGGAATAGACTATACAACTGATATTCATGATCATCAAAAATTTTATACTGTTAATAGTGCAGGAACTAAAATTTTAAACCCAGGAGGTACTGATGGTAAAGATCAGTTCAATAATCTAGGTATATATTTACAAATGATTTTTAATGCCAGTGAGTTTTTCGGTGTGAATTATTTAAAGAATTTAACTTTAACCGCAGGTTATCGATTTGATTATCATAACATATATGGAGATGTATTAACATATAGAATTGCAGCTGTATATCATTTAACAAATGATATCAGCACAAAAATAATGTATGGTACATCTTTTAATGCTCCATCATCAGTACAGTTATATACTAATTATATTTATCCGGGAGGAATTGTCGGTAATCCTTCTTTAAAACCGGAAAAAGCCAAAACGTTGGAATGGGCACTAATGGGAAAAATCACCGAATCCGTTAATTTCAGTACAAATGTATTTTATACTGAAATTGATGATAAAATAGAATACCTGCTTCCATATGGTCAAATCACAAATATTACAGCGGAGAATGTTTCAAATATTTATTCCGGGGGTATTGAAGCCGAACTAAATGCCAGCTTATTTCAGAATACTGCTTATGTAAATTACTCATATCAGAAAAGTATTTTAGAAAAAAATGATCCATTATTACAGGAAATTAAAGTTAATACAGCTTTGTATCCAAATCATATAATCAAGTTTGGTGATATATACCATTTACCAAAATTTTATCTAAACATAAATCTTGAAGGAAAGTACATAAGTTCCAGAATAGCTAGTGACCAAAATAACTTTGTTTACGATCCAATAAACTACGCTACAAATAGATATAAACTGGACCCTTATCTGTTATTAGATTTAACCATCAGTTCTACGGATCTTAATATTTTTAAAGATAGCAAAGCTAAACTTAGTTTAAAGTTACAGAATCTATTAGATACTAAATTTAACTATCCGGGATTTAATAATTATGATATTCCTGGTGTAGGTCGTTCAATATATTTTCGATTTACTCAAAATATTTAAATTATGAAAAAACATAAATTAATTATATCATTGATTTTCTTGTTTTTTCTTTTTTCGATAGGATGCGAAAAACTTGAAGAAGATTATAATATCCCCCAATATGATCATTCCATTAAAATTGGAGTTGTAGGAGATGTTTCTGTTTTACGAGAACAAGTTGAAAATATGTTTTTCGGAGCAAAACTTGCAAGCGAAGAAATCAATCAAATGGGAGGTTTGGATATTAATAATAAAAATTATAGAATTGAACTTATTTTTAAGAATTCGGGAGGTTCTCCCGAGGAAGGAGTCAAAGTCACCAACGAGTTAATTAATGATGGAATTAACATAATTATAGGCCCTACATTTTCGTCGGTAGCTGTTGAAATGGCAGAGTTATGCGTTGAAAATGAAGCATTAATGATGACTTATTCTGCAACAACTCCTGAACTTACTTTATTAAATGATCAGGATTTTATTTGGCGGACATGCCCTTCTGATCATACATTTGGAACTATATCTGCTCAATACTGCATTGATTCCCTTCTGTATGAAAAAGCAGCAATTTTTTACAGAAATGATAGATTTGGCCAAGGACTTTCAAGTATTATTAATGAAAATTTTCAAGAGCTTGGTGGGCATATTACTAACTATGTATTATATCCAGGAGATATTCCAAACTTAGAATCATATAATTTTAGTTATGAATTAAATACTCTTCTAAGTGAAGAAGTGGATGTTATATTTATTATTGCGTTCTCTTCTGAGGTTGCCGTATTAACAAACGAGATTTATAATAATGAATTATATCAACAAATTGAAAATAAACCAAAACTTTTCCTTAATGATGGAATAGTTCCGGAAGAACTTATAATTAATGGAAATCCCGAAATGTTGGAAACTGTAATAGGCATAACCAGTACTAACGAAGGCAATACCAACTATAATATGTATAAAGAAAACTACATTGAAAGATTTGGATTTTCTCCTTCAACCTATTCAGAACATGCATACGATGCTGTTTATTCTATTGTATATGCAATGCTTCGTGCAAGCTCAGAAGAACCAGAAGATATTATAGAATTTCTAAGAGAAATATCTGGTTCTGATCTTTGCGGAGATATTATTACTGATCAGGTAGTAATAAATGTTAATGAATTTGATGTGGCTAAAAATATTATAGAAAAAGGACAAACTATAGATTATGAAGGAGCTTCAGGTCCTTTAAATTTTGATTGCAATGGAGATCCTGCTCCCAAAATAGTTATTTGGGGAATTGAAAATAACGAATATAAAGAAATAACCTATTACGGAAAATAATTCTTGACATCAAAAAAAATAACATATAATTGTAACACATTCGGTAAAAGAATCATCCTTTTTTTGATGCTGATGTTTGCTTCGGTACATGGATTTACGCAGGCAAATGTATATGTGCTTAAAGCTGTTTATCTCGAAAAATTCACCCGTTTTGTCAGTTGGCCGGAAGAATCAAGGATGAATAATCCTGAATTACCTTTTGTCATTGCCGTGATTGGAAGAACTCCACTTACCGAGAATCTGGACCAAATCTACTCCAACCAAAAAATCAATAATAAAAAAGTAGAAGTAAAACGTATTTATAATCTTTATGAAATTGAAAATGTTCATATATTAGTCATTGCGGAGACTGAAAGAAAAAACCTGCAAAATATTTTAGCTTTAACAAAAAAATTACCCGTGCTAACCATTAGCGAAGCACCTAATTTTGCTGAAAAAGGAGTACTTATTAATTTCTATGAAGATAGAAATAAACTGCGGTTCGAAATAAATGAAACTGCAGTATTACAGTCTCCTTTACAAATGAGTTTTTATTTATTGAATTCAGCAAAAATTGTAAATCCTGTAAAAGAAAATTAATGAAGTTATTTCAAAAAATATCAATTAAAAATAAAATCATTGCAATCATACTTATCGTGAGTACAGTTACGATGATTATAGGATTTACACTTGTTGGAATAAGCGATATTAAAAGTTTAAAACAGGAAATGTTGCTTAATAATTTAATGAATACAAAACTAATTGGTGAATATACTGTCGCTCCACTTACTTTTGATGACAACGAAGGTGCTAAAAATATATTATCAAAATTATCAACAATTCCTGGAGTAAATAAAGGGGCTTTATATGATCGTAATGGAATTCTATTTTCATTTTATAAAAAATCGGAAGATATTTTTGTGAATCCACTTTTTGAAAACCCTGATGAAATCGAAGTTTCAAGAACTAGCTTCTCAAAGTCGGCCTTACTAATAGAGCATCCAATTGTATATGAGAATTTCCGGTATGGTATAATTATCATCGAAGTTGATACTTCATTATTAACCGAAAAAATGAAAGAATATATTATCATTCTTCTGGGTATTTTAATCGGAATGATAGTATTTTCATTTATCCTTGCTAATCGATTACAAAAACCAATATCCCAGCCAATTTTGGAATTGGCAAAACTTACCAGGAAAATTTCAGGAAAAGGTGATTACAATGTAAGAATAGAACGTAAAAGCAATGATGAAATTGGAATTCTTTATGATAACTTTAATGAAATGCTTCAACAAATACTAAATCGCGAAGCAGCTCGCGATGTGGCAGAAAAAAAACTGGTTGAAGCTAAAGAAAAGGCAGAAGAAAGCGATCGACTAAAGTCTGCTTTTCTGGCAAATATGTCTCACGAGATCAGAACTCCAATGAATGCTATTTTGGGTTTTGCAGAGTTAATTACCATGCCTGATTCTGAAGTTACACCAAATGAAAAAGGAAATTTCATAAAATTAATAAGAAGCGGTGGCGATAATTTATTAAGATTGATTGATGATATTATTGATATATCAAAAATTGAAGCCGGTCAAATCAAAATTCACAAAAAAGAGTGCAACTTAAATCAAACTTTAAAAGAAATACAACAGTCCTTTTTTGAAATCAGAAAACACAAGGGCAAAGGACAAATTGATATTCGTTTAAATGAAAATGCTCAGTCTCAAAATATAGTCATAAAAACTGATCCTCTGAGATTAAACCAGATCTTAACTAACTTGATTGATAATGCATTAAAATTCACTGAAGAAGGCTTTATTGAGTTTGGATATGAAATATTAAATGAAGAAAAGATTCTTTTTTATGTAAAAGATACAGGAGTTGGGATGGATCATAAGAAAAAAGATATGGTTTTTGATCGGTTTACAAAAATCGAAGACGATAAAACCAGGCTCTATCGCGGTGCTGGATTGGGATTAGCAATTAGCAAAAGTTTAGTTGAATTATTAGGAGGAAGAATATGGGTAGAATCCACATTAGGAGAAGGATCGACTTTTTACTTTGGTTTACCTTTCGATAAGTTAAAAGAACTGGAAAAACCGGAAAAACCTTTAGCTATTTCGGAGGATTATAATTGGGCGAACAAAACTATCCTTGTTGCTGAGGACGAACCGGCTAACGTAGTCTATATTGAAGAAGTCCTTAAGATCACAAAAGCTAAGGTATTAAAGGCAATGAATGGTAAAGAGGCGGTCGAAATATTTGAAAAGAATAATGATATTGATATCGTTATTATGGATATTAAGATGCCTGAAATGGATGGCTATGAGGCAACTAAGCAAATTAAAAAACTAAATAAAGATATTCCTGTTATATCGCAGACTGCATATGCAATGCCTGGTGATATTGATAAAGGTCTGGATTCAGGAATGAATGATTATTTGATAAAACCTGTAAAACCTAAATTATTATTATCAGTATTAAATAAACATCTAAACCGATTATCACCTACAGGATGAAAAAACTATTAAAAACTTTTTTGCCATTAGCACTTGTTTTAGTGCTTTTATTTTTATTTATTCAACCTAATCCTTATTTCCGTCGAGCAGTTTACCATTTCACAGCTGACATTTCAGATCATGAAATATTCCCGGAGCGAACTGTTGAAAAAGGAGTGTATCAACCATGGAAAACTTCTTCTGAATTTAATGCATATCAGCTTAGTTCTGATGATATTCTTTTAATGGATAGTTTTCAAACCACAGCTTTTATAGTTATAAAAGATACATCTTTGATATTTGAAAGCTATTGGGATGGTTATTCCGAAGATTCTAAGTCAAGCTCTTTCTCAATGGCAAAAAGTATTGTTAGTTTATTAATTGGAATTGCGATTGATGAAGGATTAATTGAATCAGTTGATGATCCGGTTTCAAAATACATTCCGGAGTTTGAAAATAAAAAGTATAATATTTCAATTCGAGATCTTCTTGTTATGGGTTCAGGCCTGAAGTGGAACGAAAGCTATTTTAATCCATTTTCGGTAACTACTAAAGCTTATTATGGGAAAAATGTAAACAAACTGGCTTTATATGCTAAATCAATAAAACCTCCTGCACAAGTGTATGAATATATAACTGCAAATCCGCAGTTACTAAGCATTATACTTAAAAATGTTACCAACAAGCCAATTAGTGAATATGCATCAGAAAAACTATGGAAACCACTTGGTGCTAAAAATGATGCTACCTGGAGCCTGGATCAAAAAAATGGAGACGAAAAAGCATTTTGTTGTTTTAATTCTAATGCCAAAGATTTTGCTCGGATAGGTCAGCTAGTTTTAAATGATGGGATGTGGAATGGAAAACGGATTATCTCTAACTCTTACTTAAAAGAAGCTTTAACTCCCGCTACTTTTCTTGTGGATAATGAAAATAATCCAGTTGATTTTTATGGTTATCAATGGTGGATTGGATCGCACAAAGAAGTTAATTTTTATTATGCCCGGGGTATATTAGGCCAATACATTGTAATCATTCCTGAAAAAAACATGGTGTTTGTCCGTTTAGGTCATAAAAGAAGTAAAAATAAAATTAATCATCACCGGGAAGATATTTTTCATTACATTGATTTAGCTTTAAAAATTTCAAATAATAATTAAAAGAAAAGCAGCTCAACAGAGCTGCTTTTCTTTTAAATGATCGAGGTAATCAACTTCTATATTTTCATTATATCTTCTTCCTTGGTTTTTACAATCTTATCAATTTTTTCTCCATATTGATCAGTAACTTTTTGAACATCATCAGATGCGGTTTTCGATTCATCCTCAGATAATCCGTCCTTCTCTAGTTGCTTAATCTCATCATTTGCATCTTTTCGTGCGCTACGAATACTTACTTTTGCACTTTCTCCTTCAGAATGAACCTGTTTAACTAAAGTTTTTCTTCTTTCTTCAGTTAATGCCGGAATATTTATTCTTATTATTTCTCCATTATTCATTGGAGCAAAACCAAGATTTGCATTAATAATAGCTCTTTCTATAGGTTCTATCATTGTTTTTTCCCAAGGCTGAATTGCAATAGTTTTAGGATCAGGAGTACCAATATTTGCTACCTGGTTAATAGGAGTCTGATTTCCATAATAATCAACCATGACTGTATCAAGCATTCTTGGATTCGCCTTTCCTGCTCTTAACGATCCAAGTTCTACTTCTAAATGCTTAATGGCCTTATCCATTCTTTCTTTGGCAGCATCAATTACAAATTGAACTTCTTCATTCATAACTTTATATTTTAGGGTTAGGGTATTGTAGCAACAAATTTAAAAAAAAATCTGGAACCTAAAATCTCATGCTTTTAATTCATTGTATTTTACAATTACCTGCTTACTAATGTTCCTATTTCTTCCCCATAAACAACTTTTAACAAATTACCTTTTGTATTCATATCAAATACATAAATAGGTAAATTATTTTCTTTGCACATAGTAAAAGCAGTCTGATCCATTACATTTAATTCCCTTCTGATAACTTCGTCGAACGTAATATTATTAAACTTTGTTGCTTTTGGATCTTTCTCAGGATCTGCAGTATAAACACCGTCAACTCGCGTTCCCTTTAATATAATTTCTGCACCAATTTCAACAGCCCTTAAAGCTGATGCTGTATCTGTTGTAAAAAACGGATTACCTGTACCACCCGATAAAATTGCTACAGTTCCTTGTTCCAAATTCTCAATAACTTTATCTCTAATATAGAGTTCTCCAACTGGCTCCATTCTAATTGCAGTATAAACTACTGATTTTAAACCGGAATTTTTCATTGCTGATTGTAATGCTAAACTATTAATAACAGTAGCAAGCATCCCCATCTGATCACCTTTAACTCTATCAAATCCACTTGCAACTCCTGTCAATCCTCTAAAAATATTTCCACCACCAATTACAATTGCTATTTGGGCACCGGCATCATGTAAATCTTTAATTTCATCAACATATTCATTAAGTCGATCCGAATCAATACCATAACCTGCATTACTCATCAATGACTCTCCACTTAACTTTAACAGAATTCGTTTATATTTTAGCATAAGTTCTAATTTTTGTTAACGCAAAATAACATAAAAAAATGGTTTTTTAGAAGATACCAAAATCACCTCTTCAATTTTAATTACATATCATCCTTTTCTCTCCTTTATTTTATCACATAGTTGAAAGAATTCAAGTAATCAACCACTTAATTGAATTAATTTTTCTGTAATGTTTATAACTTTTTACATTGTTTTACGTACACACATTAATTAAAATACTGATAGTTAAATTATTAAATGAACAATATCAAATTTTATTCTAAATAAAACTTTATGTCAAAAAAAATCGTATTTATTGTTAGTGTATTGATATTTAATTAATTTTATAATATTTCAGTATTCAAGGTTAGATTTACAAACATTTTATTAACAGTTTTTGTAAATTCGTGGATTTTACTGAAAACAAAAACCGTAAAGGTTTTGTAACGTTAGAGCGTATAGAGTAGGACTATATATATAACAAGTGAGGTTAAATCAAAATAACACTTGCTTTTTTCTTTGTTGTCTGAGCATTTATGCAAAAACACTAGAAAAGAGCTTTAGTCGATGTATTACCCAAATATTGACTAATGTTTTTTTTATATACATTCAACCTATTCTAAATCAAACAAAATCAAACCAATATAATACTCTTTTTAGTTTAACAAATTACCATTTGTTAAATCCTAATCAAATCACCAATAGCGTAAAAAATGAAAAATATCATAAGGAGGTTAGTCATGGATACAAAATTTAAAACATCTTCAAGTGCTCATATGGAGGCTAAGAGCAGAAGTGAAAAACTTAAAAGTATCGTTCATGGAAAATTAGTATTAACTATACTCACCTTATTTGTGGTGCTGAGTGGGCAAAGGATATTTGCCCAGGGAGTAGGAATTTCCGAAACAACTATTGTTCCGGACCCTTCAGCTATTCTTGAGTTAAGGTATACGTCGGGAGCTTTTAAAGGATTCTTAGCACCAAGGTTGACAACAGCACAACGTACAGCAATAACCACACCAGCTACAGGATTATTTGTATATGACACTGATACAGAAACTTTTTGGTATTACAATGGGGTTAGCTGGATTTCTATAGCGGCTAGTTCATTCGGAGCCTCAAATCAAGTTTTAGGAATGAATGCGGCAGGAACAGCAAATGAATATAAAACATTAAATGGTACCTCCAACCAAATTAATATTAATTATACTCCTGGGAATATTACCTTTTCTACGCCTCAAGACATTCATACGGGAGCCTCTCCTACTTTTGTGGGGTTAACCTTAAATGGACTTACTGCAAATTCAGGAGTCTATACAAACGCTACCAGCGGCTTAACAACAACTCCTCCAACCACAGGTACGCTTGGATACTGGAATAGAACAGGAACAGTTCTCTCCCCTTCTAATGCAGGTGATGATATTTCTACTTCGGGAGATTTGGATATTGATGGCACCGTAAACCTTTCATCTACAGGTGTATCTACAACAGTGGAAGGTAACCTTGATGTTGATGAAATAGCTAACTTTGATGGAAATCTGGATGCAAATAATGGGCTCGATGTAACAGGTGCACCTCTCACCATAGATAACCAGGCAATTACTCAAACTACAGGAGGACAGGTAACTTTTGCAGGGAACGTGGATGCCAATAACGGACTTGATGTGACTAATGCGGA
>JANQHE010000077.1 GCA_028282785.1 Bacteroidales bacterium
ATGATCAGGGAATCAGCAGAATTGAAATTCCTTCTCCTTATAGTTATTTTAATAAAAATCATGGGCTCAGAGGAAATGTTAAATCTGTGATCCGGTTTAACAATACGTTGTACGTTGCTACAACATTAGGAGTATACCGCCTTGAAGATAATTCCGCCAATAATGGCTGTTTACATTGCTCAAATTTTGTGAAGATAGAAGAAATTAAGTCGTTGTGTTATGAATTCCATCAATTTAAAGATCAATTGTTTGTTTCAAGTGTAAAGGGAATTTATGAAATAAAAGATGACAAAGCTAAATTGTTTTATAATCGTGAGGCCGATGAGATTGTAAGTGTGCTACGTTCTAAAAAACATTCTTCATTTATTTATTTGGGTTATAATAGTGGCTTTTCGGCGGTACGAATTATCAATGGAATATTAATAATAGACAAAAAACACCCGGAAATTAAAGGTAAAATTGTAAGTATCGCTGAAGAAAATGATGGTACAATTTGGTTATCAAGTGAAGAAAACGGATTGTATCAGATTGATGCTTCTGATAACTACTCGACAAGCTCAAAAGTAAACTATTTTGCTGATGAGACAATCTTTGAAAAAAAACCTGATTGGATAAATCTTTTCGCAACCACCGAAGGTATTTTATATAGCACTTCCTTGGGAATATATCGATTTAATAAATCAAATCAAGTATTTTATAAAGACACTTTAATTGGTATTGACTTTATAAATCAAACAAACTGGGTATTTCCAATAGCAGAAGATTATCAGAATAATTTGTGGTTAAATATTATTGGTAGAAATAACTCACAGAACAAAACTATGGTAAAGAATTTCCAAAAGGATTCTTTAAAAGTTCTAAGACCATTACCTTTAAACAGGTTGGAAGATTTTCTTATAACTTCGATACATCCGGATAAAAACAATATAGTATGGTTTGGAGGTTTTGAAGGATTAATACGACTGGATTTAAAACAAGATGTCGAGTTTGATAAACCATTTTCAACTATCTTTCACAAAATAACAATTGGAAAAGATTCTTTATTATATCAGCTGCCATTTGGACAACAAAAGATAGATGAAGATCAAAAAACGAATATTACCTATAACAATAATTCGATTAAGTTCGAGTTTTCTGCACCTAACTACGAAAGTGAAGATCAAATTGTATTTCAGTTTAAATTGGAAGGATTTGAAGAAGGTTGGTCCGATTGGACTTCAACGAATTTTAAAGAATATACTAATTTGTTTGAAGGTACTTACAATTTCAAGTTGAGGGCCAAAAATATATTTGAAACATATTCTGATGAAATAAATTATAGTTTTTCGATTTCGCCACCATTTTTTAGAACTAAGCTCGCCTTTATTTTGTATATAATATCAGCAATTTTACTTTTTATTTTAATTGGAAAATGGAGAGAATACTACTTTGCCAGGGAAAGGTTTAAACTTGAAAATATTATACATGAAAGAACGGAAGAAGTAGTTATACAAAAAGAAAAAGCCGATAATTTATTAGAAAGAGTTCTTCCAAAAAATACTGCCAAGGAATTAAAGTCCGGAAGAAAAGCGGGGCCTTATCATTACAATATGGTTACAGTACTTTTCTCAGACATTCAGGGTTTCACAAAAATCTCAGAGCAAATGGATTCTGAACTTTTGATAGATGAATTAGATCGTTTTTTCCTTCAATTTGATACCGTTGTAGAAAAATATAATATTGAAAAAATTAAAACCATTGGTGATGCCTATATGTGTGCCGGAGGTATCCCAACAAAAAACCGTACGAATCCTGTAGAAGTTGTACTTGCAGCAATTGAGATGCAAAATTTCATGAAAGAATTAAAAAGAACTTCAGATAAGAGCCAGGTTCATATTTGGGATTTGAGAATTGGTATAGACACAGGACCTGTAGTAGCCGGTGTTCTGGGAAGAAGTAAAATTTCTTATGACATTTGGGGAGGTACCGTAAATACTGCGAGTAGAATGGAAGCTTCGGGCGAACCCGGAAAGATTAACATCACTGAAAACACATATATGTTGATTAAGGATTTCTTTATCTGTCAATACAGAGGGAAAATGCCTGTTAAATATAAAGGTGAAATTGACATGTATTTTGTTGAAGGTTTTATGCCTAACTTATCATCTGATTTAAAAGGACAATTACCAAACCATGAATTCTTTACTCATCTGCAAATCTTAAGAATTAATGATGTGGAAGAATTTGTATTAAGCAAGTTAGAAGAAGGTTTACCTGATAATTTATACTACCATAATGTGAAACATACCATCGATGTTGTAACACAGGTAGAGTTAATCGGAAGATCGGAGGGTATAAATGACGAAGAAATGTTAATGCTAAAAACTGCTGCTCTTTTTCATGATATGGGTCATTTAATTAATTATGATACACACGAAGAAGAGAGTATAAAGCTTGCCAAGAAGATCCTGCCTGAATATCACTATACTGAGTCGCAAATTGAAACCATTTGTAATATTATACAGGCGACACAAATGCCTCCACAACCTAAATCATTGCTTGAACAAATTATGTGTGATGCTGACCTTGATTACCTTGGAAGAACTGACTTTGTACCGGTTTCAATTAATTTGTATAAAGAATATCATGAACGTAAAAAGATTGATTCAATTCTTGATTGGAACCAGATGCAATATAATTTTATAAAGAATCATCAATATTTTACTAAAACTGCACAGAAACTTCGCGAAGTAAACAAAAAGAAACAGTTGGAAAATATCCAGAATGAAATAAAAAAAGAGGTGGAAATGGATGATGAATGATTCCAGTTCTCGATTGCCGGTTCTTAGTCCTTAGTTCCTTTTTACTGATCAACTGTATTGTTATATTATAAATTAGGTTATGATCATGATTAAAAGACAATGATTGAAGACATTAAAAAGAAAAAGGATAAATAATTATATCTAAAGATAAGAATTATCATTACTTTAATTGCAATCCTTGGAATAGCTATTCATTTAATTTTTCCAGCTTTACATAATTGATAAAATTACATTGATATTATTCTTTATTGCTACTATCCCCTGGTTAAATATTCTATTTGAAAGTATTGAAATTCCAGGGCTTCTGAAAGTAAAATATAATGATGACCATGCACAACATTATGTAGAAAGCAAAGAGCCAAAGAGCGAAAATGAAGAAGTAATTAAGTTTAAATCTCAAAAAATAATTGCACTACCATCTAATTCGTGGATGAAAAAGTTTTCTCTGAAAGCCAGGATTAATTATGAAACTGAAGCCGGTTCTACTTATTTAATGAAGTTATTTGTAAATAATGTTTTAATTGAAGGTTGGAGGCTTGAAAATAAGGAAAAGATTAAAAAATACATGGACGGTAGGGAATTCAATTGGTATCATGATATACATAAAACATGGAATCTACAGTATAGTCCTAGTTTTGAATCAAACGCAAAAAGTAGTAAATACAGAGTAATTAATGGGAACGCTTACGAATTTGTTTTTAATATAGCTGATATCACATTAATTGATAACAAATATGAAATTACGATATCCCATTTAGGCCGAGAAGACCGAATTGCTCATAAAAACTCAATCGTAGTAAAAGATTTAAAAATATTCTAGAATTGCTATGTCTACAGGTCTTTATTTATAGTCGAATTTACCGGGTTATAACCATGAACCTAGAACTAGGAACGCAACTCAAAACTCATAACTAGAAACTAACAAACTAATAACTGAGTTCAACCTCATACCCATTGTGCTTACGAACATTCAAGACTTTTCCTCCTTCAAAAATTAAATATTGTCCTTTAATGCCCACTAATTTACCTTCAATCTTATCCTCTTTATCGAACGAAAAAGAATTCACTTTATCTGGATAATCACTTACCGGGTAAGTTATTTCCAATATTTCATCATCATCAATAAAATACTTTACCAGGTCCTTTCTAACAACTTCTTTAGCCTTTTCCTTTTGTTCTAACAATTTAGTTTCAGTATCTACTTTATTAGTAAGCATACTTCGCCAATTGGTTTTATCTGCAAAATGTTTTTTAAGGTTTACTTCTAAAATCCCGGCAGTATATCTATTCGGAACCTGAGCGATCTTAACCGCATAACTCGCTCCCTGGTCAATCCAACGAGTAGGTACCTGAGCCATTCTGGTAATTCCAACTTTTAAACCACTTGAAATTGCTAAATACACGATGTGATCTTGCAAACAATGATCTTTTGACCATTCCATATCTCTTGAAATGCCTTCATGTGCTTTACACATCTCAGGCCTTAATATGCAATCATCGGTTTCCGGAGCTGTCCTAAAACAAGGATAACAATATCCTTGATGAAATGATTTTTTGGTTTCTCTACCACATCGAATACAATGAATTTCATTCAGATATGTAATGGAAACTTCTTTCCCGACCAACTCATTCATATAAACTTTTTCATTACCAAGTAATAAATTATAGTCTACAGGATCATTTAATTCTGTCGACATTTTTAGTAATGCTCCTTGAATTTTCATAATTATTTCAATTTTTCATCAAAAATAATAAAAATTTTTTATTCTGATTATCAGAAACTTAAAGTTAGTTGTGTAAAATATTTACTACTATGTGTTGCATAGTACTGAATTATTTATATATCTTTGTATTGTAATTTTGCATGCAATGTATAGTACTATAAAAATAAAAAACGGAATATGAAGACAACCATTACCATAAATTTAGGAGGAATAGTATTTCATATTGATGATGATGCTTATGAAATGCTTCACACTTATTTACTTGCTATAGAAAAGCACTTTGTAAACGAGGAGGAACGAAAAGAAGTAATGTCTGATATTGAAGCGCGTCTTTCTGAATTATTCAAAGAATCACTAGGTGAAAAAAGAGACGTAATTATGAAAGATGATATTTCTAAAATAATTGAAATTATGGGAGAACCCGAAGATTTTATTGATGAAGAAACAAGCCAGGAAGGAAAAAAACAAAGTAACATGAATTATAAAACAAACAAAAAATTATATCGCGATCCTGATAATAGAGTATTAGGTGGAGTATGTGGCGGTTTGGCAGCTTATTTTAACAACGACCCCTTGTTATTTCGTATTCTGTTTATCATTCTATTTTTCATTGGTTCTGTCGGATTTTGGATATATATAATATTATGGATCGCAATACCTGAAGCTAAAACTACCGCACAAAAACTGGAAATGCGCGGTGAACCCATAACTCTCGAAAATATTAAGAAATCAGTACGTGACGAATTTGAAAAGGTTAAAAGAAACATGAAATTCTAATCGTAAAGTGTTTTATAAAATTATAAATCATAAAGTATTTGAATTATGAATATGATTATATATACTGTAATAACTATAGTTGTAACGATCTTAACTTGCTCGGCAAACCATGAGTCTTTATATATTAAAAATGGATTATTAATAGAGAATGCAACTATTTTGACTTACAATTCAGAAGAAAACTTTAACTCTTTTAAAGGTTATATTGCAATTGACTCAAGCAAGATTATTTATGTTGGCAAAAACAAACCTCTTGTAAAAGGTAATTTCAAAGTTCTCAAAGCTGAAGGGAAATATGTAATTCCCGGATTAATAGATAGCCATGTACATTTGGCTAATATTGCGGGAATGAATGTCCGGCATAAAATGAAACATCCCGATCTTGTATATGAATACTTTAATCAGTTACCAAAAAGTTTTTTATACTTTGGTTACACAACTTTAATTGATGTAAATAATTATGCCCCCGGGCTAATCAATAATATATTACAAAAAGAAGTAAGGCCTGATATCTACACTTGCGGAGAACAAGTTCAGATTATGAACGATTTCATGATGGAAATGGAAGAATATTCAATGGAACAACGCTATCAGATGCCGTTTCTATATGATCACCATAACCACAACGTCTCTCTTCCGGACTCAATCAAACTAGAAACTCATACAAATAAATCAATTATAAGAAATATCGTTGAAGAACAATCAGGTATTTGCGTTAAGGTTTTATATGAAGATGAGTCAAGCGGTATGAAAGTTACCTGGGAAAAACCGAGTACAGAAATAATAAACGAGTTAGTTCAAGAATCAAAAAAGTATGATGTTCCGGTAATAATTCATGCCCCCTCTTTCGAAGGGCAAAAATTCGCCCTTGAAACAAATATAGATATTATTGCTCATGCGATGTGGAACTGGTCAAGTGATCCTTTAAGCTTGTTAGATACAACTCTTACCAAAGCCCACAAGGATTTATTAAATGAATTTTGTAAAAGAAAAACAGGTTATCAGCCTACTTTTAGGGCAATACTAGGCGAAATAGATATTTTGAAAGAAACCTTGTTATCAGATACAATTATAGAACATATTTATACCAATAGTTATTTAAACTGGATTAAAAGTGATGAAGGACAATGGGCCAAAGCAAGAATTTTAAATCGGCCGAACTTTATTAAAAATACTAATCCCGATTTTTACTATTCAGTTAGAAAATATTTTGAAACGGATGAAGAAATGATGAAAACGATATATGAAAGATTAAAAATTAAAATTAATACCGTAACAAATTTTCTTGCAACTAACAATGCAAATCTTTTATTCTCTACTGATGGTGGTGCTATGAATATGTATACCACACCTCCGGGATATAATGGTTATTTGGAAATGCTACATTGGTACGAAGCAGGAGTAACGTTAGATAATATATTTAAAGCTGCCACATTTAATTGTGCCGAAGCTTTTAACTTAAATAACGTAATTGGAACAATTGAAAATGATAAAATAGCCAACTTGTTGATACTTAACAAAAATCCGTTAAAGGATATTGAGGCTTATAATAATATTGATAAAGTAATACTGCATGGGAATATTATTAACAGGTCCGATTTATCTGCAAAAAAATAAAATTAAAATAAATAGATATGAATCTCGAAAATACAAAAGCTCAGATGAAAAAAGGCGTATTGGAGTTCTGCATTCTTTCCATCCTATCTAAGCAGGATTACTACGCATCAGATATCATAAAAGCATTAAAAGAAGCAAAAATGATCGTTGTTGAAGGAACTCTTTATCCTCTTTTAACCAGGCAAAAAAATGCCGGTTTGTTAAGTTACCGTTGGGAAGAATCAACCCAGGGACCTCCTCGGAAATATTATACTTTAACAGATAAAGGAAAAGAATATTTGGAGGAACTTAAAAAATCCTGGGGCGAATTAGTTAAAGCCGTTAACTCGATAAATAATTAATAAAATCGAACTAAAATGAAAAAAACAGTTAAAATCAATATAGGTGGAGTGATATTTCATTTGGATGAAGATGCGTATGAAATTTTACAAAACTATCTTACTGCAATTAATCAGCGATTTGCCTCCAATGGTGAAGGAAAAGAGATCATTTCCGATATAGAACATAGAATTGCTGAAATCCTGCAAAGCAAACTTACTGAAGATAAAGAAGTTATTTCCAAAGAAGATATCGAAGAAGTGATAGAAATTATGGGACGTCCCGAAGATTTCGATGACGAAGACGATTCTACTGAAAAACAAGAATATAAAAAATATGAAAAAACTTCTAAAAGACTTTATCGCGATACTGATAACAGAATTCTCGGTGGAGTTCTATCCGGATTAGGAGCATATCTAAATACGGATCCTATAGTTTTACGAATTATTGTTTTGGTACTTGTAATTTTTTCATGGACATTTTCCGGTCCCGGATTTACATTTATAGCTGTTGTAACCTATATTATTCTTTGGGCATTACTCCCCGCAGCTAATACCACCGCTGAAAAGTTACATATGCGAGGTGAACGGTTTAATATCTCTGATATTGAAAAAAACGTGCGTAAAGAGTACGATAACGTAAAGGACAACCTCAAGAATTTCAAAGATTCTAAGGATTACGAACGTACAAAAGGTTTTTTCGAAAGCCTGTTTTATGCCATTGGTGCTTTCTTTAAGTTCATTCTCAAATTTATTGTAGCTGTTTTTGGTTTGGTATTAATAGTTGCCGGAGTTGGTTTTCTAATTGGCCTTACAGGTACTTTTATAATTGGAAAACCATTTATGCCCTGGAATAATATATTTATTAATGATCATATAATTTTTAACGATATGATTCATTCATTTACTGATCCTAATACGATCTGGATTGTAGCCATCTGTGCAATATTGGTAGTTTTTTTACCATTATTGGCAATTATTTATGGTGGTTTCAAACTTTTACTCGGCATTAGGCCAAATGATCGTTCGATAGCTGGTATTGGTTTTATTGCCTGGATCTTAAGTCTTATCGTTTTAGTTGTAATGGTTGGTACCCAATTCAGAAAATATTCGGTTTCTGTTCATGATGATAACTTCATTGAAATTAATGAACCTGCAAACAAGACATTATATTTAAAAGCTACTGAAAACAGATCAATCACTACATCCAGATTTTATATTTTCGATTCGGAATTTGAAATTATGTATGATGAGGAAGATGAAAAACATTTATATGCTTACCCCGAAATTGATATAGTACATACTTATGGTTCTGATCTTATGATCGAAGTAAATAAAAAAGGACGCGGTTCCGACAGAAGAAAAGCACGGGAAAATGCCGAAGATATAGACTATAGAGTTATCCAGAAGGATTCTGTGATCTTGTTTGATGCCGTTTACTCATTGTTAGAGAAAAATCGTTGGAAATTTCCGGAAGTGGATATTGAGGTAAAAGTGCCTGAAGATTATATACTTTATCTTGACGAAAGCCTAAAAAAACAATTGGATTATGTAGAAAAAAAACGATATTACAGAACTGAGGAAATGGTTGGTAAAAAATGGATCATGACGGATGAAGGGCTCGAAAAGTATTACAAGGTAACTTACGATGATGAATAATAAACCATAAGGTGCTAAGCGGATTCTTTTGTATTTTCCGCTAAGCGCCTTTCGCTAATTATTTTTACACAAACTACCCTTTTGTTTAACCTTTTTTCAAAAAATCCATAAAAAATATTTGCTAAAAATAATTTTTTGTTAAATTTGCACACTCATTCAATTGTCCGATGGTGTAATTGGCAACACGTCTGATTTTGGTTCAGAAGAGTCTAGGTTCGAGCCCTAGTCGGACAGCAATCCCGACGATATATGTCGGGATTTTTGTTAATACCCCTTAAGAATCTTCGCAAACCCAAAAAAAAACCTAAATTTACAGTCTGAAAAAATTTAACAATCAAAAAAACTAATACCCCCATTTTTAACCTTAAAACTAAAAACTATGAAAAAAACCGCCCTATTGTTAATTGGATTAGTAAGCTTTATACTTTACTCATGCCAAACCACACCGGAAATTGAACAATATACGATCGAACAATTCATGGATAATGTAAGTATTTCGGGAAAATCATTCTCCATTGATGAATCTAAAATCTTGTTTGCGAGCAATGAAACAGGCATTTACAATGCTTATGAATTAGATCTTGAAACCGGAGAAAAAACTCAGTTAACGGACCGGGAAGAAACTACTTATACGATTGGTTATCTTGACGAATCTGGCAGAATACTTCTTTTATCTGACAATGGAGGTGATGAAATTTACCATATTTATATTCGAAATCTGGATGGAACCATTGAAGATCTGATACCTTTTGAAGGAGCACGTGTTAATTTCTCAGGATGGAGCCATGACAGAACAAGTTTTTACTTCCAGTCTAATAAAAGAGATGCAAGGTTTAGTGACTTGTATGAAATGAAAGTTGAAGATTTAAGCTATGAAATGATCTATGAAAACAAAGAAGGTTATGATCTTGGTTTTCTTTCTATTGATAAAAAATGGTTAACACTTACCAAAACCATTACTACCACCAACAATAATATGTTTTTATTAAATAGAGAAACCGGTGAGGTTAAACTTCTTTCGGAGCATGAAGGAGAAATTACTTACAGACCGGTTGACTTTAGCTTAGATAGTAAGTTTTTATATTATTTAACAAATGAAAACAGCGAGTTTACTTACCTTATGAAAATGAACCTGGAAACCGGTGAAAAGGAAAAAGTATACGAAACCGAATGGGATATCATGTATGCATACCATACATATGATGAGAGTTACAGAATTATGGGAATTAACTGGGATTCGCAAACCGTGATAAAAGTATTTGATATGAAATCCGGTGAAGAAGTTGCACTGCCTGATTTCGAAGGTTTAAATATTACCTCTGTATCTGTATCAAGATCGGAGAATTTAATGGCCTTCAATGCATCCAGCTCAAGGCAAACAAGTAATTTATATGTGTACAGTTTTGAAACCGGAGAATATAAGCAATACACCAATACGCTTAATCCTGAAATCAATCCTGATCATCTTGTTGATGGTAAGGTAGTTCGCTATAAATCATTTGATGGTTTGGAAATTCCTGCTGTTTTATATATGCCGCATACAGCTTCTAAAAAGAATAAAGTACCTGCAATGGTTCATGTTCATGGCGGACCTGGAGGACAGGCAAGAATTGGATACAGAGCTCATATTCAGTATTTGGTAAATCATGGTTATGCTGTTATTGATGTAAATAACAGGGGAAGTTCCGGATATGGTAAAACATTCTATTCACTTGATGATAAAAAACATGGCGACCATGATTTGAAGGACTGTATTTATGCCAAAACTTATTTGGAACAAACCGGAATGGTAGATATGGAAAAAGTTGGTATTATGGGAGGCTCATATGGTGGATACATGACTGCTGCTGCACTTACTTTTACACCTGAAGAATTCGCTGTTGGTGTAAATATATTTGGTGTAACTAACTGGTTAAGAACGCTAAAAAGCATACCGAGCTGGTGGGAATCATTTAGAAATGCATTATATAACGAAATGGGTAATCCATTCGAAGATTCAACATTCTTATATAACAAATCCCCATTGTTCCATGCGGATAAAATTACAAAACCATTTATGGTGCTTCAGGGAGCAAATGATCCAAGAGTATTAAAAGTAGAATCGGATGAAATTGTTGAAGCCGCAAGAAAAAATGGTGTTCCTGTTGAATATGTGTTATTCGAAGATGAAGGACATGGATTTAGAAAAAAGGAAAACCAGATTGAAGCTTATGAAAAGATCTTAATGTTCCTTGATGAATATTTAAAAGGTACGGCAGAATAGAATTTTCAATTATATTAAATAGAGGTTGTCCAAAAAGTCAAAACTTACTGTCATTACGAGGAGGAACGACGAAGTAATCTATTGATTACAAGAATTAAAAAGATTGCTTCACTTCATTCGCAATGACGTCTTCGAGTCTTTTTGGACAGCCTCTATTTACTTATTTTTTAAATACCGATCGAACCTGTCAAAACAGGTTCTTTGCCATAAATCCATTGCTTTTTCCCCGTATCAATTACCTGTTTTACAATTTCTTCAAGTTCGCCTGCAGCAGGAGGAGTTTCCTTTTCTTTACCATAAGGGCATCCTTCAGGAAATTTCCAAAGTTCATTTAAACAAAACCGGCACGATCCTTCGGGTCTTTTCAAATGATCAATAGTACTATCAAACGGTAAACGACCTGCATTATACTCCTGCTGTAACACTTCGGCCAGCATTAATAACGGGTCGTAATAATATGCCATCAAAACATTCCAGGCTGCAGCACTCAGTTTTTCTTGTATATCATCATCCTTTCCATATATTCGTATAGGTATAATGTCATTCCAGTTATTTTCTTTCACCCTGTCTTCTTTTATCAGAATCTGGGCATCTTCATAAAAATCACTTTCAAAAGCCTTCCACGCCGGAGCAGACAAACGGGATTGCTCAACAAAGTTTGCCGAATAAGAAAAATGGGGAGAAATAACTATTCGTGATTTTAGTTCGAAGCCATCAATATTTATTTGAAGAAACTTCTCCCGCTCGGTTGTTTCCTTCAATAACTGATAAGTTTCCTTGATGATCATCTTTGATTTTCCGCTACCATCGGTAACTTCGTATTGGTAATCCAGATCCTTCATAAACGGGCCAAATACGCGCGCAAACATTTCCAGCGAACTTCCACCAACAATTACAATTACCTTGGGCTTACTTTGTATTAACTGAGCAACCAGAAATCCATGATCCATAACACAATTCCCGGTAATCTTCTCGGTAGGAATATCATATTTTGAGCTCCATCCGGGAGATGCACAAGCTATCATATCATGTTGTGCCACATCTTCTGCAATAGATAACGGAGCATCGGCCAAGGTTCCTCCAGCGAGTTTTTTAAATATCTCTAAAACGTAAACATAACGCTGATAATAGCCCGTACTGTTTTCGTAAATTTGTACATTGTCTTTCTCCAAACCATTAATTTTACCTCCAATGATATCGCCCTTTTTAAATCCCGGTTTACCGGGATCAACATAATAACTACGTTCTGCAAAAACAACAAAACGTAAGTTGTCGGTCCAGGCCACTTCTATTTCTTGTAGTTCATCTTCACCGTCGTATTGAATGGTCAGCAACAACCATCTATGATCCGAACACCTGTCAACACCTAGTAACCAGCCATCTTTTTCCGCAACAAGTGCCGATCCTTCTGCCACATTATCTTTAATAAAATCAATATCCAGACTCTCCTGGTAAACATTATGATGCCTGTAATAATATGCATACCGCGCATCTTTACTAAAGTTCGGGTAACTCCACCTGGCACCGGTCGGACTTGGAAAATAAGATGTCATATTAGGATTTATACCTACGGTCATTATGGGAGCTTTACGACAGCCATGCATAATTCCAGGATCGACTTGCCCCTGCCCGCAAGCCTTACCTTTCATTGCAGGCTTAACTACATTTTTTGTTGTTTGTACCTGATTTCTTACTTCTTTGGGAAAATCCTCGTTCCAGTCATAAACCGGAAAATTTCCATAAGGCGGTATCCCTCCCCAAAACCATTTGCATGTTTTGCATTCTCTTACATCCTTAACTAATTTAACTTCTAATGTTGAATTTTTCATATGATATATTTTTTAGATAATTCAAAGAATTTGATTTTAAATCCCATTTCGTTAGTCACTGCAACAACTAAGTATTGTGTAGCTACCTGGATTATGAAATTCAAATATTGAAGATGTAACGCCTGGGTTAAACAGCCCGGAAAATAATTTAGCCTCTGCTTATTAATCCCAAATAATATTGAAGTACTAATATAATTGTGAACCATTCCAATACGTTTACTCTCCCTTTCGTATTCGTAACAGTTCTTCAGGATAAGCTATTTAGTATAGCTAATTTAACAAATAAAATGATCAATATCAAGAAATGTATATTACATGATTGTTACTACTTTTGGTACATTGATGCAAGCCTTTTGTCAAAATAAATGTTAGGGGTTATTTATTAAAATTCTGTATTGAAATGAACAGTTTTAACTTTTAATGACCAACATTTCTTTATTATTTTCTTCATACTGTTTCAGAAAAGGAGAAATGTAAACATTTTAGTAGCTAGCATGAATTAAACATTTTAATAAAAAATGAACTTAATCAGATGAAAAATATTAGAAGATATATTTTAGTTTTTATTGCCACACTTTCTTTTGCTGTGGCTTTACCAAGGTTTTACTAGTCGGTTTTTGAAAGCCAATTCAGTCACCTTTCATTATGTACAATTGTACTGATGATGATTTTATGATCCATTAGCCTGTTAATAGTTTCAAGTGTTATGCCGGATTCTATAAAAGGATACGAAATGAACCCGTACGAAGTAAACTCTTATCGTTCTTATCAGGTATAAGCCTGCTATGGTATTCGCTCCCAAACCGCGATTTTATCCACTTTTTGAGTCAGAATCGGAAAGAACACAACTATGAAATACCCCATCTTTCGTAATCAATGAGGAATGGAGTTTGTAGATACTGAAACCAATAAAACTATTGAAGAAAAAGCAAGAATGTTTGCAACTCTTCTTCAAAATTGAGGATTCTGTTTCCCTGATAAATAATTGAAGGGATTCCCACGACCAGAAAATCATGTGATGAAGATTACATAGTGATTGATACGAACGATATGTTATATCATTTGAAAATGGCAGAAGGTAAACCCTATATTAAAAAAGTTGACTTACCTGATGGTGTGAAATTTAAATTTATAGATTGTGTTGATTTCAAAGATAAAAAATACTATTGTTATTCATTTTCAGAAGATAATTAACTCTAAGTTCTTGCGCTGGGCGAGTATGAACTTATTAATTAGTCGGTAAAAGGATTAAATCAGGAAAATAAAAAAATAAGGATATATAGTGACTTCTTTATTTCAATGTAACTCAAGTGAGTAAAAACTATATGAAAATACCGTTTTATATAAGGATTACAAGAAAATTGATAAATAGTGCAACGCATGGCTCAAACTTTCAGAAATATTTCAGGGAAATGTATTTGGTTATATTTTTCCTGCAGAAATTAATCTTGAATGCAAATATAACAGTGTCGATGATTTTTACTTTGACCGATCAAAAGGAATTAACTGGATTATTTTGACTGTCATTTTTCTAATAGCATATGTTGTTATTAGTTAAAAAAAAGAGCAATTATAAAAAAACCATATAATTGATTTAACAATTATTTTTGTTACAGGAATTTATGGTTTTATAGCTATAAATATCTTCTCCAACAAGTTTTATGATTAAAAATGGGAGTGATTGTCAAATCTGGAACATGCCTTAAAAATTTTACAACAACTTTTTATTTTCTAAGTCTGGAAAGAAGAATTTTTTCTTCAAATTTGCTGAATAGTAATTGCAAAGAAGATTTAAAGCAACATAGTATAAAATATAAATTACCGATAATTATAAATAGCAAAACGCAATTTAACTCTTCGCAGGCTTGTAACTTTTGATATTTTATTATATATTTGTTTATTCTATCCGACGATAAGTTTAAACAGAAAAACAATAAGATTTAATGATGTTATTGGAATAAGAACTTCTGTTAAGTACATATTGGATGAAATAGAACTTATTTTCTAATAAGTAACTAATATTTCGATAATCAATATAAGTCGTCAATTTGAACACGAAAGGTGGGAGATGTCTGTACTTTCTGCGAAGAATGCGTAGATTATTGTTTTACTGGGACCATTAGTTTTCTAATAAGTTTGGAGGTAGTAGATTTATGGCAACAAGCAGTGAATGCAATTTTTATCGGCATGTGAAGAATCTTGTATCTAACATGAAAGATATTCCAAAATGGCTAAAGTTAATTAAATTTCTGCTATGTGTTAAGAAAATTTCTACATCACTTATTACATAAATAGCCCCAGTACTCTATCAAATATATTAGAAGTTTACTAAACATCATTAGCTTGATTAAAGAACCTTCAGTATGAAATATTACACCTTGATTTTTGTTTTATCTGTTTTTCAGCCCTCTCTTTTTGCGCAAACCTCTTCGCATGTCTCAGGAATAGTAAAAACAAGCGACAATGAAGCCTTATCTTATGCTAATATTAAGCTTACTGACAAAGCCGACAAGAGTAAAGTTTACGGAGTTGCAACAGATGAAACGGGAAAATTTTTCTTGCCGGTTCCTCCGGGTCTCTATTTGCTCGAAATTTCGTTTGTGGGATATACTAAATATATTTCTTCGATACAGGTAAGCAAAGATGTGAAAATTCCGGAAATCATATTAAATGTACAAAGCAACCAAATTGATGAGGTAGTTGTCACGGCCAGAACCGTTACCTACAAAGCGAACGGATATACGGTTGGCATATCCAATAATCCTTTTTACAAAGAACATGAACTGGATAATATTCTGAAACTTACCCCTGGAACCAACACAGATCCCATGAATGGAATTACAGTATACGGGAAAGCAGTTTCCAAGATTTATATCAACAACAGGGAAATACATTTAAAGAAGGAAGACCTGTTACAACACTTAAAAAACTTCAATGGGCAGAATGTAAAAGAAATAGAAGTGACTACAAGCAGCGGCGTTGAAGATGATGCTTCTTCTGCCGGTTCGTCCGTTATCAGAATAACTACAAAAGAAAATGAGAATGGTGGCAGACTTACAACCTCGGCAGGATATACCTTCAAGTCTAATGGATATTACCTGACTCCTAATGTGAATTTTCAATCGCGTACCGGTAAGTGG
>JANQHE010000039.1 GCA_028282785.1 Bacteroidales bacterium
ATATCAACTCTTTCAACCTCCACTCCAAGACGTTTAGATAAATCTTGCTTTAATTCTTCATATTTTTCAGGCTGTATGAGATCAATCCTGTCATAAACAATTTTCTTTCTTTTCACTCCCATTCCGGTAATATAAACTTCAACTACAAAAGCAACAAAAAGAGTTAAAGTATCAATTACAACTAACTCAAGGAAACTAATATTTTCATTAACTACGGCATTTTTTACTGACATCCCAATTACCAAAAAAAGGTATGTCATTTCTCGAGGTGGAATTTGATTAGTTCTATATCTTAAAATTCCAAACACTGCAAATAAACCTAATGCAAACCCAAGTCTTAAGCTTACAGAACTAAGTAATAAACATATTTGAAAAACGACAGTACTTACAATAATAAACGTAAAAAAGTACTCACGAAATCCTCCTTTTCTAAAGTAAAGGAAATATGAAGGAATAAAAATCCAGAATAAATTATAACAGAAACGGCCAACCAATTGCATAAAATCATTTGGATGGAAAAAGTCTAATCCGAAAACCTGTACTGAATCAAAAAAATCATTTATCATATTTAGTATCATAGCAAATATTATTAACTGTTACTATTTTTCTTTTAAATCTATTGTGTTTTAGTTGAGGATTTAAAAGTATACTTCCCATAATATACTTACTAAATCCGGTAGGTTTAATACCTAAATTAAGTAGTATTTTTGAAAAAGGGCTAATTCTTATATTTTTCTCTCTCTTTACTTCAATAATTGATAAACTTGGTAAGCTAATTTCTTTAAAATCACTCTTAAATCTAATATTTGTATCTATCGTAATTCTTTCCAAATGGTTTTTACCAGCTAATGTAATTCTATCAAAGAGTGTCCAAATGGAGGAATTTAAATCAGTTTCGGGTAAGTTAATCTGATTACGTATATAATCATAATGGTTATTATCTAAGGTTTTCGTAAAAGGTAATTTAATCCTGACCTTATTGGTTCTAATATAGTTTCTCTTTCTTTTAATCTCAAAAAAAGCATCACCAGTGTCAAGATACTTTCTAAATCTTATTTTATATCTGATTCTTTTGCCTTGGTGATGGTCAAAATAAGTTTTTAATCCGGGAGTATCAAAGTAAAGAGTTTGGTAACGAAAATTCCGCTGATCATTAATTTCCTGAATATTGAAATCCTTTACCGCTTCTTCAATTAAGCTTGTTATCTGATTAATATTACACAAATATTTTGTATCTATTCTGTTTAATAGTTTATATGCGTTTAGTTTTTCCAAACTAATTGGGTCCAGGTATTTTATCTTATCTTTAAAACTATTATCCATACTTAAAATTACCCTTTAAAATTGGGTCAAAATTAAATTTATTTTATGGGATCCGGTTATGAATGTGGTGTTAAAATACATATAAATTGAACATTAAACAAGGTTTAAAGGTTTTAAGTAGAAATTATTAACTAAACTTTTAAAATATGGACTTTTCAAATGTTAATTTTCTTGCGGTCTTAGTAGCAGCATTAGCTTCTTTTGCAATTGGATCTTTATGGTATAGCCCTTTAATGTTCGGTAAAGGTTGGCAAAAAGCTGTTAACTTATCTGATGAAGACATAAAAAACTCAAATATGGTTAAAACCTTTGGATTAAGTTTTGTCCTGATGTTTATCATGGCATTAGGATTAGCACTATTATTTAAAGGACACAATAACAACGAAACCACCTGGCTTGTTGGGCTTGTACACGGATTATTTGTTGGAGGTTTTTTTGTGGCTACATCTTATGGAGTTAATATGCTGTATCAACTAAAACCTTTCAAATTATGGATTATTGATGCGGGATATCAAGTCCTTCTCCTCGGTGTAATGGGAATGATTATAGGAGCTTGGTAATCTTTAAAATTTACTTCAGATTAAATAACTCATTCATTAATTTACGGATACACTTAAGAAAATTGGAAAGGTATTTGACACTAAATGCATTCATTTTATAATATGAAAAAATCCACATTTACATTAATACTAATATTTTTATCACTTAATATCTATTCGCAGAATAAATTAGCTTACCAGATTTTTAATTCAAAGGGTAAAAAAACATCATATAATAAAATGATGAAATCTATTTCTCATGCAAATGTTATATTATTTGGTGAGATACATAATAATCCAATTACTCATTGGCTTCAATATGAAGTAAGTTTAGATCTTTTAAATAATGGAGACTTAAAGTTTGGAGCAGAAATGTTTGAAGCGGATAACCAGAATGAACTGAATTTATACCTAAAAGACCGTATTGATTTTGAAACATTTGACTCAGTTGCCAGACTTTGGAGTAACTACAAGACAGATTACGCCCCTTTGGTTGAACTTGCCAAATCAAATGATAAAGAATTTATAGCAACAAATATCCCCCGAAGATATGCCAGTTTGGTTTATAGGAAAGGATTCGAAGTTTTGTATACATTATCCGAAAAAGAAAAATCCTGGATTGCACCGCTTCCAATAGAATATGATCCTGAGTTGCCTGGTTATAAAAATATGTTAACTATGATGGGTGGGCATGGTGGTGAAAATTTTCCTAAGGCACAAGCAATAAAGGATGCTACAATGGCCTATTTTATCTCAGTTAATCTAGTAAAAAATCAGAAATTCATTCATTTCAATGGCACATACCATTCAGATAACTACGAAGGAATATTGTGGTATCTAAAAAAACTAAAACCAAACTTAAATTATGTTACCATTGCAACTGTATTGCAGTCACAAGTAAATAAACTCGATGAAGAAAATCTTTCAAAAGCAGATTTCATAATATGCGTTGATGAGAATATGACTACTACTTATTAATTTTTGAAGTTAACGAAATTTTGCTTTTTTTACATTCTTAATTAATTGTTAACTTTGTGTTACCAAAAAAGCAACTAAAGAATTTTACAATTCAATTTAGCTAACTTTGCTCATTTTAGAATCAACTTTTAATCGGTAAGTTTTTCCCATGTTAAAAAAGTTTTCATTTCGCAAAAAGCTTTTTGTATACTTTTTCTCTGTGTTCCTGGTATTTACATTGATTATTATTGTATTTCAGTTTTCAAGAGAAAAAAAATACCGTGTTAATCAGTTAGACAATACGCTTAAAAGTTACACACAAATAACTCATAATTTTATTTCATATAATTCGTTGGACAATAAAAATTATTTTCGTCCAATAGATTCCTTGACTAAAATTCTTCCTCAACCTGATATTCGTATTACTGTAGTCAACTCACATGGTGTTGTACTTTATGATAACTCTGTTGATGATTGCTCTTTAATGGAAAACCATTTTTACCGGCCAGAAGTTCAGGAATCTTTATATAAGGACTTTGGTACCAGTATTAGAAAGTCTGCAACCACCGGAGAAGAATATTATTATTATTCGAGGTACTTTGGTGAATATTTTATTCGTGTTGCGGTTGTCTATAACATCGAAGTTAAAAATTTCTTAAGAGCCGAACATATTTACTTGTTATTTATTGCTGTAATCTTTCTACTAATTTGGATTGTTTTGGACTTCATTACCAGAAAGTTTGCAGAGTCTATCACTAAACTAAAGGATTTTGTTATTAAGGTAAGAAGAGATGAAGATTTTGATACAAATGAAGAATTTCCAAATGATGAGCTTGGTGTAATTGGCGGAGAAATCATTCAGATATACGATCATTTAATTAGAACAAAAGATTCATTAGCACTTGAAAAAGGTAAGCTCTTTAATCACTTATATGTCCTAAACGAGGGTGTAGCTTTCTTTTCTAAAGCTAAAACCAAAATACTTACCAACAATCATTTTATTCAATATCTTAATATTATTTCGAATAAATTATCTGTTTCGGCCGAAGATTTTTTTACGATACCAGAATTTGATCCTATTTCGGAATTTATTGATAATTCTATTAAGCAAAAATCATTTGATCTTTTCGATGGATTACCCAGTAAAGAAATTTCAATTCATAAAAGTGGAAAATACTTTAAGATCCAGTGTATTATTTTCAACGATAAAAGTTTTGAGATAATTATTACGAATATCACAAAACTGCAAAAAAATAAGATCATTAAACAACAAATGACTTCTAATATATCTCATGAATTAAAAACTCCTATTACTTCAATTAAAGGATATTTGGAAACTATTATTAATGATCCGGAGATGCCGGAAAATCAAAAACGTCGTTTTATTGAACGTGCCGATGCCCAGGCAAACAGGCTTACAGATCTGATAAATGATATTGTGATCCTAAATAAAATGGAGGAAACAGGTGATTATTTTGCTTTCTCGGAATTAAATATTAACGAATTGATTCATGATATTTTAGATGATTACCAAGGAATGCTTTCTGAGAAAGATATGAAACTGGAATTAATGGTGGAGGATGAAATTGTTGTTAAAGGAAATCGTTCATTAATACTGTCAATTTTCAGGAATCTTCTTGAAAACTCAATTAACTATGCCGGTTTGAATTGCATCATAAAAGTCCAGGTTTATCGTGACGATAAGAAATTTTACTACTTCTCTTTATCCGATAATGGTGTTGGTATACCCGATGACCATTTGTCCAGAATATTTGAAAGATTTTATCGTTTAGGTTCAGACAGGTCAAGGAAGTTGGGAGGTACAGGATTAGGGCTTGCAATTGTTAAAAATGCAGTACTTCTGCATAAAGGTGATATCTCTGTGAAAAATAAAGATGAAGGAGGTATTGAATTCTTATTTTCTCTACCTAAAGCAAATTAATTTAGTACTTTAAATAACTTTAGTATACGTCTTGTAAACCTTAATAAACTTATCATGAAAAGATCATGCCTTACCCTAATTTTACTATTTATGGTAATTGTTTCTGGTGCAAATACCTCAATAACCGATTCAACAATTCCGGAACAAATAAAAGAATATCATTTCGATACGGATTCTGCAATTAACGAGTATTTATCCGTGCTTACTGCAGAGGAAAAAGAAAAGTCCGATCGTTATTTTGAAGGTGGATACTGGTTAATTCTCATCGAATTCCTTGTAGTATTAATAATCGCATGGGTGTTTCTATCTTTAGGACTTTCCAAATGGATCAAACGGATTGTTTTTAAATTTAAAAATGTAAATGTTAGAAATCTGTTTTATACTATTTTTTACTTCTTATTTGCTTATTTACTTTCCTTTCCATTAAATATTTACGTGAGTTTTTTTCGTGAACATAGGTATGGATTATCGAATATGAACTTTGGAGAATGGTTAACTGAAGATCTAATTGGCTTGGTTTTACTATTAATAGCCGGGAGTTTACTAATAATGGCTCTTTATATTGCAATAAGAAAAGTTCAGAAAAACTGGTGGATTTGGGGAAGTGGTGTATTAACCCTCTTTTTAATCCTAACGATTTTTATTGCTCCAGTATTTATTAGTCCGTTATTTAATGAATATAAACCGCTTGAAGAAGGTAAAATTAAGGATGAGATATTATCGATGGCAAGAGCAAATGGAGTTCCTGCCAAAAATGTATATCAATTTGATGCGTCTAAACAAAGTAACAGAATTAGTGCTAATGTAAGTGGAATTGGAAGTACAATAAGAATTTCTTTAAATGATAATTTACTGAATCAATGTAGTTTAGAAGAAATAAAAGCTGTTATGGCGCATGAACTTGGGCATTATGTCTTAAATCATATTTATGAAATGATCATCTATTTTAGCATTATTATTTTTATTGGTTTTGCATTTATTAATTGGGTATTCAAAAAAGCTATTGCCAAGTATGGAAAGAAGTGGAAAATTGATGGACTCTCAGATATTGGGGGCCTTCCGTTATTCATTTTATTATTTAGCTTCTATTTTTTTATTGCAACACCTGTAACGAATAATATAATACGATCAAATGAAGTTGAAGCAGACTATTTCGGTTTAAATACAGCGCAGGAACCGGATGGTTTTGCTTCAGTAGCAATGAAGCTATCTACCTATCGCAAAATAAATCCCGGAAAATTCGAAGAATTCATCTTTTTTGATCACCCTAGCGGTAAATCGCGTGTAACTGTTGCAATGCAATGGAAATCGGAACACTTAGAATAAATAAGAAGTTGCTTCTAAGAACCGAAACAACTTCTTATCGCAACAATTAACTAAACGAAACAATTATGAGATCTTTAATTATTTTTTAATAAGATTTCTTCAATTGCATTTTTAAACATTTCTTTGGTTTGCTCTTTTGTTTGTCCGATTCCCGAACTCATGGTTGGTCTTCCTTCCATTGGGCAATACAGAAATGCAGGAATCCCCTGTACTCCAAACAACCCTGCAAGCTCAGGGTCTTTTTGCGTATCAACCTTATAAACATTGATTTTACCTTTATATTCCTGTGCAATTTCTTCCAAAATTGGAGCTGCAATTCTACATGGTCCACACCAATCTGCATAAAAGTCTACAATACATGGTAAGTCCCCTTCAAATTTCCATTCTTTATTTACCTCATAATTAAGAACTAACTTCTTAAATTCTTCTTTATTTAAAGTAGTAACTACTTTTTCACTTTTTTCCATGTTTTTTTCCGAAACTTCCCCGGTAGTCTTTTCAGCTGCCTCAACTGATTTTGACTTTCCATTACAAGCTTGTGTTACTCCAATAACTACTACGAACGCTATTAAAAAAAATCTTTTCATTCTGTTTATTTTTATAATTTATACTTTCTTATTTTTTCTCTTTTTAATAATATCATCAACTCCATCGCCTAAGAAATAACCTATTAATCCTCCAAATATTATCATGCTTTGCCAATTTGATTTTATTGAACATGTACCGCTTACACATCCAACATATTTCCAATATATATATCCTCCGATTATCCCGGGAATCAATAATAACAAAGCATACTTATGTTTTTTAACAAACTCTTTCATCAAATATTTTTTTTACAATTATACAATTTTTATTCCATTATATCTATATATGTCAATTTTTCTATTTTAAATTTTTATTAAAATATTTAATGACATTTAGGCATTACTTTGTCGGAAAAATAGCAAAACCTTACAAACAAAAAAGGGAGCAAATGCTCCCTTTTACCATAAATTACAAACTAAAAAACCTGTCTGCCCTGTCTGCCGAAAGGCAGGCGACAGGCAGGCTACAAGTTATATAACGAATTAAATAACTCCTTGATCTAGCATTGCATTAGCTACTTTTAAGAAACCTGCAATGTTTGCTCCTTTTACATAGTCAATAT
>JANQHE010000042.1 GCA_028282785.1 Bacteroidales bacterium
ATTCAGTTGTCCCAGTTCAGTTGGAATGCTTCCACTTATAGAATTACTAAACAACTGTAAGCTTGTTAAATTAATTAATTCGCCTAAACTGGAAGGTATGGGCCCGCTTAAATTGTTATAAGCCATATATAAATTGGTTAAACCTTTTAAATCGCCAAGAGATGATGGTAAACTACCACTCAAATTATTATTCCCTAGAGATATACTGGTGATATCTTTACCTTCGGAATCAAGTACTATTCCATACCAGTTTGCCATATCATTAATGACGTTACCATTTAGCCAATTTGTATTATTGGTCCAACTTGCACCCCCCGTTGAATTATATAATTCAACTAAAACTTGATATTCTACGGAATCTGGCACAAGTCCCTGGTTTTCTTCTATATTTACTGTAATAATGTTACTTTCTAAAGCCAGGCTTGTAACCCAATCATTAGTCATTACACATTTATATTCACCAGCATCACTTAAAGCTGAATTCGGGATTATCAATAATGAATCTGTTGCACCGGTAATATCTTCCCAAGCACTACTTTGATTCTTCTTTTGCCATTGGTAATTTGTGTAATTACCTCCGGAAGGAACAGAAACTTCAATATTGCTGCTTTCTGTATAAGTTATTTCGTCCTCTTCTCCAACCTTTGATTGAGGATTAAATGAGAACGACTTTAAGGTATGAGATCCAACTCCTGTAAAATATTTTTCTAAATCGGTAAAGTCAAAATTATTACCTGATACAGTTAAAAATAAATTGGAACTATTATTAAAAATTGGTATCTCAGTAAACCTATTATTGACAAAACTACCAATTGTCAAGTTATTAAGTTGGCCAAGTTCAGATGGTATTATTCCTTCCAGTTTATTATTTCGAAGATATAAATTTGCTAAGTTAACCAATTGTCCCAATTCATCTGGAATAGGCCCCGTAAGCTCATTTGTACCCAAATCCATTACCACTAAACTTTCTAACATTCCAAACGTTTCCGGAATTTCTCCACTTAATAAATTATTACTTAAATATAAAAATTCCAAGCTGTTTAATTCTCCCAGCTCACGTGGAATTTCATTGGTTAATTGATTATTTTTTAAATCCAAAAAGGTTAAATAACGCAGATTTTTCAGTTCCAATGGAATCTCTCCGCTTAATTGATTACTGTACAATTTTAAAATTTGTAAGTTAGTTAACTGACCTATTTCTTCAGGAATTACGCCGTTAAGAGAATTATTGAAGAGTTCTAATCTGTCTAAATTGCTTAAATTTCCTAATGTAAAGGGAATTGAGCCATTTAACTGATTATTTGAAATATTTAGATAAATCAAACTCAATAATTGCCCTAGTTCAGGAGGAATACCTCCACTTAAATTATTATCATTTAATAATAAATATTCTAAATTGTTTAATTGTCCTAATCCCACTGGAATCGTTCCGTTTAAATTATTTCCATTTAAACTTAATACTTGCAAATTGTTTAGTAGTCCTAACTCGGTTGGAATTACCCCACTTAATAAATTATTACTTAAATATAAAAATTCCAAGTTGTTTAACTGCCCTAATTCAGTTGGTATGTTCTCGCTTAATGAATTATTATTTAATTTTAGTTGTGTTAAATTAGTTAACCCACCAAAACTGGAAGGTATTGGGCCGCTTAGGTTATTTAGTGCCAACGATAATTCTACTAAACTCTCGAGGCTCCCCAGGGAAGAAGGTATATGCCCCACCAGATTATTATTGTATAAATTGACCTCACTAATGTCTTTTCCACTAGCATCAAGTGTTATGCCTAACCAATTAGATATATCCTCAATGGTTGTACCGTTTAACCAATTTGTTTTAGTGGTCCAATTAGCTCCATTAGTAGAATTATACAATTCTACCAATGCCTGGTATTCTATGGAATCTGGAACCAGCCCTTCATCTGTTTGAGCATATGTTTTTAACGATGTACTTAGAAAAAAACTACAAATCAGAAATACAACTATCTTTCTCATAATTAATATCGTGTGTTTAATTAATTAAACTTAAGACTTGTTTACTTAAAATACTTATCATGCGACATGCTATACTTAAAACATATTGCTAACAACCACCTAACTAGAATGTAACCTATATGAATTTCCGGGGAAAATTAATAAGGGTTAACAATCATCTTTTCTCATAACACAAAAATAATTAAACTAATTAATTTTAAAAAAGAAGCCTGTTAATTAATTTTTAAATTTATTAACAAGGTTTTATATTTTATCTTTACATAAAATACTTATTGACATGAAAGTAGATAAAAAAGCATTAATACGTTGGAAGGTTTATCTGGACCGTTCAAAAATGTATATTGGGTATATTAACTTGTTTATGATGGTAACTATATTTCTGGGTGCGATTAAAAATACGGAAATAGGAACTTTTTTAATTGCAAATGTTTATATAACAATTCCTGTTCTAATCATATTATTTATATTTTTTGCATTACTGCTTGGTTATTGGGATTCAAAACAGGGAATAAGAAGCGAAGAGATGAGAAATCTGGCATCGCAAAATCCGGTGCAAATGGAAATGTTGGAAACTATTAGGAAACTGAAACATGACCAGGATAAACTAATTGAAAAAATTGATCAATTAGAAAGATCAAATTAATTTCAAAGACCTTGCAGCAATTTTAATTTATGATCGTCTTTATATCAAATCTAAAATAAAACTAAAATGAAAAATTTACTTTTAACAATTCTATTATTGCTTTCTCCATTGTTTGCATTTATGCAGGTATCTGTTGATGCAAATGAAATTATTGAAAAACTTAATAAAGGAGAAGAAGTACATTACGAAAATGTAACCATTAATGGTGATGTTGATTTCAGACTGATAAAGGACAGGGAAGAGGAACGTGATCATGATTTTGATGTTATTTTTAATAACAACGTAACTTATAAATATCACGTAAATGCTCCTCTTAAATTTACTAACTGTATATTTAATGGGAAGTTTATTGGATATTTTAATGATGATAAAAAAGATGAATTGCATATTGCCATGTTTCATCAGGATGCATTATTTACCAAGTGTACTTTTAAAGATGATTTTTTGGTAAAATACTCCGAGTTTGATAAGGCTGCTAATTTTAGTGCAAGTTTATTTGAAGAAGATGCTTTATTTAAATATGCAGAATTTAATTCGGAAATGGATTTTTCAGGTTCTGTATTTGAACAAGATGCGAACTTTAAATATGCAGAATTCCCTATGTACACAAACTTTAGTAATACAAAGTTTAATGAGGAAGCAAATTTTAAATATGCAGAATTCGAAGATAAAATAGATTTTAAGGAATGTGAGTTTTTAGGATTAGGTTATTTCAAATATACTGATTTTGATGATTTTGTAGATTTCTCAGGATCTGTTTTTAAATCCGATGCCATATTTAAATATACTGAATTTCCTGATGGTGTAAGTTTGGAAAATGTAATTTTTGATGATTTCGCTGATTTTAAATATGCCAAATTATATGATCCGGTAAAGTTGAACAATGTTGCATTTGATGGTGAAACATCGTTTAAATACACAAAAGTGGAAGGGAAGGACTTTGTAACTTATCTTTTAAGAAATAAATAATACAGGATTTGAAAAGATTGAATGGATTGCTTCTTTTTTAGATTGTCTAATCCATTTAATCTTTAATTTCAAATTAGAACGGTAAATATACTTCAACCCTTGTTCCACTTGCCAGGTCAAATTCATCGTAAAGATCAATAATTTCTACTTTATATCCTTTACGTGGTTGTGTTTGATTTAATAATGCCAATCGTTCATATGTTATAAATGTTCCTTTGGAAGTATGGTTTTTCCTGTTTTTATTTAATTCTCTGGATTTTTTTCGCCCAATACCATTATCTTCAACGATACATTTTAATATATTATTTTCTGTAATTTGAAATTCAAGCTTAATTTTAGCCTTACCTTTTTTAAATACAAATGCATGCTTTATACAGTTTTCAATAAAAGGTTGTAAAATCATTGATGGAATTAATATCTTTACACCTTCCCAATCCTGTGGCATAATAATTTCAATTTCAAATTCCGTATCGAAACGCATTTGCTCAAGATTAATATAGTACTTGATATAGTTCAGTTCTTCTTCCAGTGTAATTCTCTTTTTAGAAACATTATCAAGTGTTAGCCTGATTAATTTAGCAAAATCAGAAAGATAGTACAGTGCTGAATCCACGTCATTACCCAACATGAAATTTTGGATAGAATTAATTGCATTAAAAATAAAATGAGGATTCATTTGGGCTCTTAATGCTTTCATTTCAAACTCGCTAATACGTTCTGTAATTTCTCTTCTTATTCTTTCTTTTTTCTTAATTGATTTTGTTCTGAAAATAATTAATAACCAAACTACAAATACAAGTATAACTGACGTGATTCCAACGAACCACCATGTAATCCAAAACGGTCTGGAAATTATAAAATTCACAGATAGTTCCTGTTCAGACAAATCCGATTCTTCTGTATCTACTTTTATTCTTAACCTGTATTTTCCCGGTTTTAAATTCTGGAAAATAGCTTTACGGTCCTTGGTGTTTACGATCCAATTATTATGATAACCTTCCAGTTTATAACTAAAACTTATATTCTCGGGATCAAGAAAAGTAATTGCATCATAACTAAAAATTAATGAATTTTTGTGATATGGTAACTTAATTGCATTTTTGGGAATATTTGTCCAGGGATCGATATTTTCATCATTACTTAAATCATAGTTATTTTCATTTATTAAAAGCGATTTTAGGTAAAGATTTACAGATTTAAAATTTATTTTTTCCAGTGACTTTAAATCAATTTGGATTACATTAGTATTTGAACCTATCCAGAATTTTTCATTGTTTTGGACTGCACATGATTTGCCGGAATAATCAGTGAAACCTTTTGAATCATAAATGCAATTTATTTTTACATGGCCGGTTTCATATAATTTATTGAGATCGATAATATTCAGTCCATCATTGGTCCCTGCTATTAAAAAGTTGTCTTTAGTGCAGCATAAGTATCTTATGCTGGTTCCTCTTAAGCCATTGGATTTTCCAATTTCCTGTATGAAATTAATTTCATTATTAACAAACCGGGCAAAATAAATTTTACCATTATTTCCTCCGGCGAATATATTTCCATTTTTGTCTTTACATATATCATTAAAGGATGGAGTTTCGATGTTGGATTGATTATAGGTTGAATAAAACTTTTCTCCATTATAAACAAACAGACCATGATCAGTGCTCGAAAACCAAATTTGATCTTCCAATTCAATTATTTTGGAAATATTAATAGGGCTTTTGTTTTCATAATAATTATAAAGTTTGTATGAATAATTATTATTGATATTTGGAAAAATAAATAGATCAGCCCAACTAATACCATACAAAGTATTTTTGGAATCAATAAAAAAGTTACTGAACTGATTGCCTTCCAGATCAAAATAACTTATTGCCTCATTTTTTTTGTTAATTTTAAATATTCCAACATTACTACCTATCCATATATTTCCATCTTGATCAAATGATAAACTATTGAATCTTTTTAATTGTTTATTTATTAAGATATCATATTTAAGTGGTTTGTAAAGGCTTTTAGCAGGGAGTACGTTTCCGTTTAACCTTTTATAAGGATTCGGATAGTGATATCTATTATTTGAAATCAGATCCTGATATTTTTGAAAAGAACCATTTTTATCAATTAAGTATGCATATTTCTCTTTAAATTTTGTGTTTGCATAACTTTTATATGTGTGTTCGAATAATTCAAACGGAAATATTTTATGATTTTGCTTATCAGCATTCTTAATAATATTTTTTTGGGTTGCCAGCCACAGATTACCTGAGCTATCTATTTTAATATCAGTAATATTCAGTTTGTCTAATCCAAAGCTATCAGCATTATAGTAATAAAAATTGATTAAGGGATACAAATAAAGGCCATCACCCTTTGTTCCTATCCATAATAAATTTTCGTTAGAGTCAAATTCGAGCGACCAAACATCCTTCGCTTTTATATTTAAAAAGTCTCCAAATCTTGTTATTTCTGTTTTATCAAATCTGAATATTCCGCCTGCATTCATATAGTTATTATCCCATGAAGATACCCATATATTTCCTTTGGAATCTTCAACATAATCAGTAACCTGACCTATGAAGTCAATATTGGTTTTTTTGTTGTTTGATAAGGTTAATAGACTTTTTCGTCTGTAATTTATAAGAGTATCTCCTGACTTGGATATATAAGCCGAATTTACCTGGAGCTTATTTAACTGATGATCAGATGGAATACGTATTAAACTTTCCGCTTGAGGAATATATTTATATAATCCATTTCCATTTGTAAAAACATAAATAAAGTCATCTTCTTCAATAAATTGGGTAACTTGTAGCCGGCCGGAAACATTATTATACTTTTGATGAAAAGAAATGAAACGGTCGTTTTGTAATACAGATAGTCCGTCTTCGGTTCCGATCAGAAGAATATTATAATGCTTAGAGAAATGAATCTTTCTTACATTATTTGAAACTAATCCGGATTCTTTACCATATGAGATAATCTCGTTACCTATTAATTTAGAAATACCTCCGTCATGGCAGCCTATCCAAATATGGCCTTCTTCAGTTTCGGTTATGCTCCAGATCTTATCTCCAGCCAACCCGTTTTCTGTAGTATACGTTTGAAAACTTTTTCCATCAAATTGTGATAACCCGGCATCAGTTCCTAACCAAAGAAAACCTCTGCTATCTTTAAAAATATCACGTATGGTATTATCTGGTAACCCGTCATTTATATTATAATTTCGAGTGTAAAACTTTTGGCTAAAAGATATTTGACTCCACAGTATGGTAAAAATCAGTATTAGATAAAGATTTTTCATTCTTTTTATCGAATTAACGTTTTGTAAGAGCTTTAAGGAACTCCTCGTTTCTTCGTGTTGCTACGTCCAATTCAATGCCATTTTCAAGAATGATTTTATATCCATCTGTTTTACTGTACGATTTTATATAATTCATATTAACCAAATAGGATTTATGAATTCGAAAAAATAGTTCTTCGGGAAGCAACTCTTCAATATTTTTTAAGGTTCTTGCAACTAAAATGGCTTCATTTCTATTTGTAAAAATCTTACAATATGTTTCTTCTGCCTGACAGTATACAATATTGTTAATTTTTTCCAACTGATATCCATCAAGAGTAGGTAAAGCTAATTTAGGAAAATTACCGGGATCACTATTTAAATTACTTAAGAATGCCTCTATTTGATCTGCATTTGAAGATCTTCGTTTCTTCTCCAGTCGTATTAAAACATCTCTTAGATCAATATAATTTATTGGTTTTAACAGATAGTCAAGTGCAGCAAATTTAATAGCATCAATTGCATATTGTTTATAAGCCGTTGTAAATATTACTTCAAAATCATAAATATCAAAATAATCAAATAATTTGAAACCGTTTTCCTCCGGCATTTCAATATCCAGAAATATAATATCCGGTCTGTGTTTATTGATCGCAAAAACACCTTCCTTTACGGAATCAGTTAATTGTTGTATTTTGATCTTATTACTGAAATATCGCTCAATTATTTTAGCGAGAGCCTCACGAGCATTTTTTTCATCATCGATAATAATGCAGGTTTTCATCAATCTTTATTGTGAATTATTGAATTGCTAATTTAAAGATACTTGATTAATAAATGATATCAAAACAATTAAAATAAAATGAAATAAATCTTATATTAAATCAAGGTGATAATTAGCCAGTTCCTGAATTGGATTTTTAACTATTAAATCTATATTCGTATTGTATTTCCCGGCAACTTCATTAAGAAAATCTTTAAAATAGTATGCAACCGAGCCTATTGCTCTTATTTTATAGTTTACAAAATTCTCGTACTTTATGATATGTTTTTCAAATAAATCAGTAAAGGACTTATAAATCAGACCAGCCATAGGTTCTTTGGATACGTTTGTACTTATAAACTCGCAAATCGATGCCAAAAACTGATTCGGATGTTCTTCTTTATAAATTTTCTGCATGATTTGACTTTTGGTCAATTGATGCTTTTCCAGAAATTCTTTAGAAATTTTTTCAGGAAGATTTTCGTAAAGCAGTTCAGTTATAAAAAGTTTTCCCAGATAGTCGCCACCTCCTTCATCACCTAAAATGTATCCCAAAGAAGGGACATTTTTTCTAATATCTTTACCATCATAAAAACAGGTATTTGAACCTGTTCCGAGAATTAGTGCAATACCGGGTTCGTTTTTAAATAATGCTCTTGCCGCACCTAATAAATCATGATTAACTTCAATGACCGATTGTTTAAATAATAATTGTAATCCATTGAAGATTAAATTTTTCATTTCTGATGTAGAACAGCCGGATCCGTAAAAGAATATATGTTTAATTATTTTAGGATCAAGACCATTTGGTAATTGATTTTTGAGGTCATTATATAGCTTATTGCTTGTCGTAAAATATGGGTTAAATCCAGCCGTAGTAAATGAAAATTTAATTTGATTATTCTTAATTACTATCCATTCTGTGTTTGTTGATCCACTATCAGCAACTAAAATCATTATTTATTTTCTTTTTTAACGTATTTTAAGTTAAGTAAATTCATTGGATTGCTTTCAAATCCGTAAATATTGTTTTTTACAAAACGGACTACTTCATCATAATACAGAGGAACAACAACTGCATCATTTACAATAAGCTTATTCATTTCGTTATATAACAAAATTCTTAGACTATCATTTGTTTCCAACATGGCTTGTTCATACAACTTATCAAAATTTGTCTTATTGTAATGCGTATAATTCGGTCCTCCGGGGCTATGATTTTTGCTGTAAAACAGAGCCAGGTAATTTTCAGCGTCTGGGTAATCTGCAATCCAGGAACCTCTGAAAAATTCCAGTTTCGAATTGGCTACCATATCCCGAAATGTGGCTCCGGTGTTTACATCTATCTTAATTTCAATTCCAAATTGAGAAAGTTGTTGCTGAATATATTCACATAAATCAAGATAATCAGCAGTTGTAGTTAAAGTAATTGGTGCTAAACCTTCGCCATTCGGGTAACCGGCCTCAATTAACAAATTCCGTGTTTTATCAGGATTATATTCGAACCCTTTAAACTCATCGATGAATCCGGGTAATCCTTTAGGAATGAATCCTTGTAAAGCAGGTTCTCCAATACTATTTCGAAGATATTTCATCATTTTAACACGGTCGAATCCATAGTTGATTGCTTGCCTGATCTTTTTATTTAAAACGGGAGATAATTTATTTTTAATTTTTGAAGTGTCTAATAAAAATCCCAGGTATTCTGTGTTCAAATAAGGCTGATTAATCATTTTAAACTGATCTTTATACGTTGGATTCAAATAACCGTTTTTAGTTAATAATTCATCCTTATTTGCGGGATTTAGACCAGAAATAAAGTCAAGATTTCCTTTAAGAAATTCCAGAAATTCCGATTGTTTATCGTTAATAAAAGTAATTGAAACCGCATCAAGATAGGGAAGAGGATTTCCTAAGCTATCTTGTTCGAAATAATTCGGATTTTTCACTAAAATTAGTTTTTCACTTTCCTTCCATACTTTAAACTGAAAAGGACCTGTTCCAACCGGATTATTCCTAAAATCATTACCGTAATATTCAACTATTTCTTTTGGCACAACAGAGCAATACTGCATACTCAGCAGACCTAAAAAAGCAGGGAAAGGATTTTTTAGCGTAATTTCTAAAATGCTATCATTTAATGCCTTAATGCCATCTTTATTAATATTATTAAAAATCCATGCACCTGGTGATGCAGTTTTAGGATCAATAATCCGATTTAAACTGTATTCGAAGTCCGGAGCTGTAACTTTTCGTCCTTTTCCATTGGAAAAAATTTGATGATCATGAAAATAAACATCATTTCTTAATGTAAACAGATAAGTTTTTCCTGAGTTTAATATTTCCCACTCTCTAGCTATGCATGGTATAATATTTAGGTTGTTATCCATTTGCACTAATCCATTATACAATTGATTAGCCGGCCAAATTAAAACCTGGCTTTTAGCAAATGCAGGATCAAGGGTTGCAATACCTTTAGATTCATTGTAACGAAAAACAGTTTTATCAGATTGAATTTTGTCTTCCTTACAAGAATAAAAAAGGAGTACGAATGTAAATATCAAAAAAAAGTAGTTACGCATGTTTTAGCTTTTTCACAAAAATAGGTAAAATATGAACTAGAATAGGTAGGTGCATACGTTAAAAAAGCCAGAAACCGATGCTTCTGACTTTCTTAATACCCTAAAAATTAAACCTAAAATTTAAATGAAAAAACTGTTTTACACAAATTTTACTTGCAGGTGCTTAGTAAATTAAGCATAATTTGTTTTCTAATTAATGAAACGATTTATACAAAAAAAAGTTTCGTAAAAAATTGGTTTTTTCAAAAAAAATATTATACTATTTTCCAGAGCATTTATGTATTCTGAATTTCAGAAGATAAAAAGGCCTGCATTTTTCTTTCTTAAAATTTTATAGTTATACCTCCTAAAAAATGAATGCTTGCTTGGGGATAATAGTAGGCCCAACTACCTTCTTGTCCTTCAATTAAATAGTTTTCAGGATTTTGCACACCTTCGTACCAATTGCCACCATAGGCATTGCTTTCATATTCAATATCGAATAAATTGTTTACCCGTACAAAGAGCCCCAGGTGTTTGGCAAATTTAACCTTAGGTGTGTAAAACAATTTAAGGTTATTGATAAAGTAAGCATCAAGTTTTCTGTTTTCATCTGATGTGTTATCAAAGTATTGTTCGCCGACATATTTGCTAATTAAGCTTAGTTCAATTTGTTTAATTGGTTGAACTGTAAAAATATTTGATCCAACAAATTCCGGAGAATATGAAATATCCGTTGTTCCTAATTCTCTGGGAAGGTTACCTAAAGAATTCCAAAACTCATCCGAATAATTTGAATATTCAATGAAGTTTTTAATTTTATTTCTACTAAATGTTAAATTAAGTTGCCAGTCAAAGAATTTGTTTAATTTGAATCGACTCATGATTTCAACACCAGCTCTATAACTTTCATCAACATTTGTTTGAATAGTATAACCAACATTACTTAGTTGCCCGGTATTAACCAACTGGTCTTTGTAATCCATATAGTAGAAATTAAGTGATAATAAATAATTACTTGTTCTAAAATTCCCACCCAATTCATAATCAAAAAGTGTTTCATGTTTAGGCATTGCTGTTTCATCACCGATCGCATTTTTAAAATCACTTCGTGTAGGCTCTCTGTTAGCTACGGCAAAAGAAAAATAACCACTGAATTGGTCATCAATATCATAGAACAAACCAAATTTCGGATTGATAAAGTTATAATCTTCGGAATTTGTCAGGTTTTTAAAATCGTCATCCAAACCAGTTATTTCATAGAATACATTTCTATACTGTATGTCGCCATATAGATGCAGTTTTGAAAATAGGGTATAAGTTATTTTTCCAAAAGCATTAAAATCAGTTTTAGTTCCATTGTTGTTATACCATTCGTAATCTTTTACAAAATCATTGCTAAATTCAGACCAAAGAACCGTTCCATAATGATCTCCATCGTATTTATTCCAGGCGCCGCCAAATATCAGATCAATTTTATCCTTTTTATAGTTTAATGAATAGGTAAATCCATAAAAATGATTATCTAACCATTTTCTCCGGATTATATCTGAGTTTTTGATAGTACTATCCGGAAAAACTAACCTGTGAGCACCAATGAACATTACACTGTCTCCCAGCTCAATATTCGGAAGGCCATAATTAGCAAATGCATCACTTTCTTTATATTGTTCATAATAACCTTTACCTCTTGTATAATGTAAGGCGAAATTCAAGTTTAAGTTTTTATTTAACTCATTTGAAAGTAATAACTGATAGTGCGTTTGTGTATAGTTATCTGTTTGATCCTTGTAGTATTGTGTATTACCATCCAAATCGGTATACTCTCCTGCAGGATTATAGGTTCTATTTTCATCTAAAATATAATCGGGCACCCCCCACCAGCTTATTCCGGTTTTTTCTTTACCTCTGAAAACGTTTGCTTTAATTAAGGTTTTATCCGTATAGTAAGTTCCTGAAACAAAAAACGATTCATGATCGGATGAAGAATAATCAATGAAACCATCAGTTTGCACTTTCGATAGCCTTGCATCGAAACTAAAATGATCATTTATTAAACCTGATCCAACCTGAACATTATTTTTAAATGTATTGAATGATCCAAAACTACTATTAATTTCTGCATAAGCATCTTTAATTATACTTTCAGTTCTAAGATTTACTGTAGCTCCAAAAGCTCCTGCTCCATTTGTTGATGTTCCGACTCCACGCTGAATCTGAATATCTTGAACCGATGATGCAATATCGGGTAAGTTCACCCAGAATACTCCTTGCGATTCGGAATCGTTATAAGGAATTCCATTAATAGTAACATTTATTCTGGTTGGGTCAATTCCGCGAATTCGCATTCCGGTGTAACCGATCCCAATTCCTGCTTCAGAGGTCTCAACCAATGATGGAACAGTACTTAATAGAAATGGAATATCGCCATTTGTATTGTTTTTTTCGATAATATCTTTATCCAGGTTGGTAATTGCCATTGGTGCTTTATCTCCGGCCCGTGTGGCAGTTACAATAACTTCTTCTGACAGAATACTTGATAATTCAAGAACAAATTCAATATTTTGTAGATTTTCTTTTTTGATCTGCTTTTCCAAAGTACTGTAACCTAAAAAAGATACTTTAAAAGTATAATCATCAGTTTTGATCTTGGAAAAGCTAAACTCTCCTTTTGAATTTGTGGCAGTACCATTAAAAGTTTCTTTAATTACAACATTCGCACCAATTAATGGTTCTCCATTTTCATTTTTTACAACACCTGAAATGATTTCTTGAGAAAATAGCGATTGAGCTAATGCTATCAGCAAAACTAAAACACTTATCTTTTTCATTTTTAATAAATAATTGCCTGCCTTGTCGCCTGCCTGACGGCAGTCAGGGCAGACAGGTTTAACATACTAGTAGCCGCGTTTTACTTTTCTAAATGAAAAGTGGTGTGTTACCGGCTTGATGAAAAACAATGGGAAGTTTTGATTTACTCTTTTCCCTATCCGGCATTACCCGGACCAGGTTCGAAGGGTATGATCTCAGCCTGTATATTCGGCACCCCATTGATCTTTACAAAATTACTTAATTTTTATGTAAAAAGCATTTTGTACAGTTTCAAACACAAGGATTATATTTTTGTTTACAGTTGTGGTTTTATTTGATTTTTATTATATGCTGTGAATTGTTTAGGATATTATAAATCAATAGTTTTCCATCGAGAGTTTCTTCAAAACCTAAAACCATTTTTATTACTTCGTTTGTTTGGATTCCTCCAATTACAGGTAATAATGTTGGTAAAACTCCTTTTATAGGCGCATTATCAGGTTTTTCGGGAAAAATATCTCTATAGTTTACCTTTTTTTTATAGTTAAGTATTGTTGCCTGCCCTTCATAATTTGCAACAGATGCAAAAACAACAGGTTTTGCTAATTGGGACGCAAAATCATTAATAAGGTACCTTGTGTTAAAATTATCAGTGCAATCAACGATGATATTGAATTCATAGAATATACTTTTTGCATTGTTAATATTTAAAGCTTCCTTGTAAGATTTAATTGAAGTAAATGAATTACCTGCAGTCAATCTTTCTATTGCTAATTCAATTTTTGATAATCCAATTTCTTTTTCGTTGTATAGAACTTGCCTATGTAAATTTGTTTCATCTACATGGTCAAATTCTACGATACCAATTGTACCGATACCGGTTCGCGAAAGGTATGTTAAAACCACTGACCCTAATCCGCCTGCACCAACAACTAAAACTTTTGCATTTTTAAGCTTTTGCTGATGCTTTTCGGTATAATCAGGTAATATTAGTTGCCGGTTATATTTTTGTTTTTCTCTTTCAGTTAACATTTTGTTTACATTAAAAATAATTACTCCAATCTTTCCATACAGCTTCATAACCATTTTGCTGTATCATTTGGCAAACCGCTAATGGTGATCTGTCATCGTTCACATCAAACTGTTCCAGTTCATTTGTACTTTTAGCATAACCACCGGGTTCTGTTTTTGAACCTGCACTCATTGTAGTTATTCCAAGTTTCATCGCATGGTTCCTGAAATTTGCAGATTCGCGGGTACTTAATGAAAGTTCCACATTTTCATTAAACAATCGGTATGCAGTCATCAATTGAACAAGCTCCGCTTCATTCATTGGAAAATTCGGTGTAAAATTCCCTTGATGCGGCCTTAACCTTGGGAATGATATTGAGAATTTTGTTTTCCAATATTTTTTTTCTAAGTATTGAAGGTGTTTCGCAAGCATTAGTGCTTCAGTTCTCCAATCTTCCAAACCTATTAGAGTTCCTAACCCAATTTTATGAATGCCGGCTTTTCCTAATCTATCAGGTGTTTCAAGCCTGTATCGAAAATTTGATTTTTTGCCCGTTGGATGATATTTCTTATAGTTTTCTTCGTGGTAAGTTTCCTGATAAATGTATACAGTATTTAATCCATATTTTGTTAGCTCGAGATATTCGGTTTCATCTAAAGGCTGAATTTCTAATGATACCAGTGAAAAATGGTCACGAACTAATTGTACAGCTTTTTTAATGTATTCAAAACCTGCTTTCTTATGATGCTCACCTGTAACCAGTAAAATATGTTCGAAGCCAAGATTTTTAATGGATTCAACCTCTTCCGGGATTTCCTGTTCAGTAAGCGTTTTCCTTTTTATTTTATTCGAATGGCTAAATCCGCAATATGTGCAACCATTTGTGCATTCATTTGATAAATAAAGAGGAATATATAGTTGGATTGTTTTACCAAACCTCTTTTGAGTTATTCTTTGGCTTAGCTGAGCCATTGATTCAAGATACGGAAAAGCAGCAGGAGATACGAATGCTTTAAAATCTTCAAGTGTTCTGTTACTTGATTTGTTTAGAGCTTCTAAAACATCCTTTTCTGTTTTAGAATAAATATCTTGCTTTGATTCTTCCCAATCAAGATTTTTTATTTCATCATAAAAAGTCATGCCGGGTTCTTTTATAATTCAGAAAGAAAAGAAGTTAACGGGCTACTGGCATTAGCGCTATTTTGCACTTTTGCAAGTTTTGATTCATAAGCAATTCTACCTGCTTCAACACCAAGTTTAAAAGCATATGCCATTTCAACAGGATTACCTGCTATTGCAATCGCGGTGTTAACCAATACAGCATCAGCGCCCATTTCTATAGCATCAGCCGCATGAGATGGAGCTCCAATTCCAGCATCGATAACAACAGGAACATTGCTTTGCTCTATGATAATTTCAAGTAACCTTCTTGTTTGCAACCCCTGATTACTGCCAATGGGTGATCCAAGTGGCATAACTGATGCCGTACCAACATCTTCTAACTTTTTACATAAAACCGGGTCAGCTTGAATATAGGGCATCACAATAAAACCGTCTTTAGCTAATTCTTCAGATGCTTTTAATGTTTCTTCTCCATCTGGCAATAAATATCTGGGATCAGGATGTATTTCTAACTTTAGCCAATTGGTTCCCAGGGCCTCCCTTGCTAACTGAGCAGCAAAGATGGCTTCTTTTGCATTTCTAACACCTGATGTATTTGGTAATAATGAAACACCATCAATTTTTAAATGATTTAAAATATCATCATTGTCATTATTAAGATCAACTCGTTTTAAGGCAGCTGTTACTAATTCACTTCCGGAAGCCTCAATTGACTTTTTCATAATTTCATTGGAACTGAATTTTCCCGTCCCGGTAAATAATCTTGAATGAAAAACTTTATCTGCTATTTTTAATGGTTGCATGCTTATGTGATTTTATTGTTTTTAAAATTGTATCTGTTATTTTTTGTGGAGAATCACTGTTGCTAATAATGGAAGAAACAGCAATTCCAAATATTCCGGCATCTAGTATTTCCGGGATATGTTCAGAATTTATTCCTCCAATTCCGATTATTGGAATATTTATTTTATGAGCCTTGCAATTTGTAACTATATCATGATAACCGTTAAGGCCAAGAACAGGAGCCAGGTTCTTTTTGGTTTTCGTAAATCTATATGGGCCCAATCCTACATAATCTACTTTCTGATTATGAAGATTATAAATTTGATCAAATTGATTTGCTGTTCCACCAATGATGGCATGATCACCAAGAATTATACGCGCATCTTTAGGCAACATATCATTCTGGCCTAAATGAACTCCATCTGCCTCTAATTCCAATGCCAGTTGTACATTATCATTAATAATAAATGTGGCACCAGATTTTTTACAAATTGATTTTATAGTAAGTGCAATTGATTTCCATTCTTCGTAGCTGAGTTCTTTAACTCTTAACTGGATCCATTTACAACCGGCGGAGCAAACAAATTCGACTTGTTCTTCAATGCTAACTGGTGCCCACTGATTAGTTATATATTGAAATTTTTCTATGGTTTTTAATTTAGCCATGATTGTATAAATGTTTTCCTAATAATGATTGATCGCTATCTATAAAATAGTTCAGGTAAGCCTTGGCTTTTTTACATGCTTCAATTAATGAATTGTTTTGTGCCAGGAAACTCGCAATTGCTGATGATAAAACACACCCTGATCCATGTTTTGAATACTTACTTCTAGTTCCGTTAAATTGATATTCTTTATCATTTATATAAAGCCTGTCTGTAATTCGACGGCTATTATCATGCCCTCCTTTTAATAAAACCGGGCAATTAATTGATAACTTATTTGCAGGCCCATTTTCAAAGAATACTTTGTATTCAATTAGATTTGGAGTGATTAAATTTATCTTGGATAAAATATTAATTAACAGATCCTGATTAATTTGAGAATGAAACTCGTGGCCTGAAGTCGATTTTAAAACAGGATCCCAAATTATCTTAACGTCAGATTGCTTTTCATTAATAATATCAATTACTTTTTTTAAAAAAGAAAAGTTTTCAATAATACCAATTTTTATTGCCTTAAACCGATATTTTGTTAATAAGGTGGTTAACTGGTTAATAAGATACTCTTGATTGATCCATTCGTTGGATATAAACTGATCTTCGGTTTGAATTGTATTAGCTGTTAAAATTCCCATGCCGTAAGCACCGGTTGCTTCAATGGTTTTTATATCTGCTAATATGCCAGCTCCACCTGTTGAGTCAAATCCCGATAAGCATAAAACCATATTTTCTTTTATTGACATACAGCTTGTAGTTTTTTAAAGTTTTTTAAGGCTTCTTCAGAGTCAGTTTGTCTAAACGTATTCCAAATGAATCCTAGTACAGCCACTCCATCAAATCCAATTTCTTTTGCTTTGGAAATATTTTCCGGATTTACTCCACCAAGTGCATAAACAGGAATTCTGGATTTTGATTTGCTGAACCTTTCTTTTAAAGCAGCTAAATTAAAAGCGGCTTTAACATCTTTTTTAGAAATACTATTAAAAACAGGGCTTAGAAGTGCATATTTTACATTGTTATCCAGTTGATAAAGTTCGTCTAACTCATGAACTGCTATGCTATGTAAGTTATATTTCCATCCTGAAATCAGATTTTTATCTGTTTCACGAATATGAATTCCGGCCAGGTTGAAATCATTCATTAAATCCCAATTACCATGAATAATTATCTTATTATGATATTGACCGGGAATTTTATTTAAGAAATCAGCCACAAGGTTTTCTGTCCAGTTAGGTTTTCTTAAATGAAAATATTCTAAACCATGGTCTAAAAGTTGAGGAATGAATTTTTCTTCATCTTTTAATTTTTCAGGATTAGATATTACTATTAGTTTCATGATTCAAGTTCCAGATTTCAAGCTTCAAATTTTAACCACGGAGAACGCAGAATTTTTCACAGAGATCAAAGAGTTTTTGTGTCCTGTATTCTTCTTACTGATTTCCATTTTTCTTTTTACCATTTTCCTAATTGACCATCAATTCACGACTTATAACCTATAACTTATAACTTGCACTTTATCTGTTATCTTTTTTCTGTAAAATCTATGCTTTAATATAAATTTCACTACCATTGTCAATAAACTGTTCTTTTTTCTTTTCCAGTTCTTTTGCCATTTTATTCACTTGTTGCGATGATTTCATTGAGCAAAACTTATCACCACACATACTGCAAAAATGCGCAGATTTGGAACCTTCATCAGGAAGAGTCTCGTCATGAAATTTTAATGCTTTTTCCGGGTCGAGCGAGATATGAAACTGGTCTTTCCACCTGAATTCAAACCTGGCTTTACTCATAGCATTGTCTCGTATTTGAGCACTTGGGTGCCCTTTTGCCAAATCGGCTGCATGAGCTGCAAGTTTGTACGTAATAACACCTTCTTTTACATCTTGTTTATTCGGTAATCCCAGGTGTTCTTTAGGAGTTACATAACAAAGCATTGATGTTCCAAACCACCCTATCATTGCACCACCAATTGCAGATGTAATATGGTCATACCCAGGGGCAATATCGGTTGTAATAGGACCTAACGTATAAAATGGAGCTTCATGGCAATGCTTTAGTTGAAGGTCCATATTTTCTTTAATTTTATGCATCGGAACATGCCCTGGCCCTTCAATTATGACCTGTACATCATGTTTCCATGCAATTTTAGTAAGCTCACCCAAGGTTTCTAGTTCTGCAAATTGTGCTTTGTCGTTGGCATCAGCAATTGATCCCGGGCGTAAGCCATCACCTAAAGAAATAGCAACGTCATACTGTTTTAGTATTTCGCATATTTCCTCGAAATGAGTATATAAAAAGCTTTGTTTATGATGTATCATACACCATTTTGCCATGATAGACCCTCCACGAGACACAATACCTGTGGTTCTATTTACAGTTAATGGAACATGCTCCCAAAGTAATCCGGCATGTATTGTAAAATAATCCACGCCTTGTTCGGCTTGTTCAATTAATGTGTCTTTAAAAATTTCCCAACTAAGCTTTTCAACATTACCGTTTACTTTTTCAAGTGCTTGATAGAGTGGGACAGTACCTACAGGAACAGGAGAGTTTCTAATGATCCATTCTCTGGTTTCGTGAATGTTTTTACCCGTTGATAAATCCATAATAGTATCTGCACCCCAACGAAACGACCATACTGCTTTTTCAACTTCCTCTTCAATACTTGATGTGGTAGGGGAGTTTCCTATGTTTGAATTGATTTTGACCAAGAAATTTCTACCAATAATCATTGGTTCACTTTCAGGATGGTTGATATTTGCAGGAATTATTGCCCTTCCTGCAGCAACTTCACCTCTTACAAACTCAGGTGTAATGATTTCAGGTATAGATGCACCATAGTTTTCGCCCTTATGGCGTTTTTTTAATTCACCATTTAATTTCTCAATTAATTGATTTTCACGAATCGCTATGTACTCCATTTCAGGCGTTATAACTCCTTGTCTTGCATAATGAAGTTGAGTTACAATTTTCCCGTTTTTTGCTCTTAAAGGATTCTTATTGACATGTTCGAACCTTAAACCATCAAGAGACTTATCTTGTAATCTTTGTTTTCCGTATTCTGATGAGGGAGCATTTAATTGTTCAATGTCATCTCTGGATTCAATCCACTCTGATCGTAGCTTAGGCAATCCTTTTTTAATATCTACTTCTATTTTAGGATCTGTAAATGGCCCGGATGTATCGTAAACAACAAGTGGTTTATTGTCTTCTATTATTCCTTTTGAGTTTTTTGTTCCTGATAATTCAATTTGTCGCATAGCTACTTTAACATTATAAAGCTTGCCAGGTACATATATTTTTTTTGATCCTGGTATTGGATTTTGTGTTATTTCAGTTTTCATTATATTTTGGTATTTTTATTAAAAGTTCCTAACCGCCAAAGGGGGAACGAACTATGCCGTAATTTTATGTTTATTCAATTAAAATGATTAAAATATTTACAAATGTTTAGAATTTTTAACTTGGTTATTACATATTGTTTTAATTTTTGGAATTATAAACTCCCCTCTTGGGGGTAGGGGGCTTCACCCACCTTGCGATGCCCTAATTAATAATAGTTTGTCGTTTTCTTTTAATAATTTTGATTCCCATTCATTTCTAGGAATAACAGAATCGTTTAGTCCAATAGCTATTCCTTGAAACGATTCTATATGCATGGATTTTAATAAGGAATGAATTGAAGTGTTTTCTTCAATTTTAGTTAGTTTGTCATTTAAATAAATGTTCATATTCACTAAGTTTATTTTACCATAGCGAGGGGAAAACCAAAATAAAGTAAGATTTAGAATTTGAATGAATTACATCATTTTCCATGTTCCTACGACAGTTCTAGCTGTTTCAGGTTCTAAGGGTGTAATCTCAGCCCGGAATATTTAGGCACCCCCCATATTTTAGTACAACAAATGTAAATAGAAAATTAGAAAAAACAAAAGAGGCTTCTATGTTGTAAAGCAAGAGAAGCCTCTATATTAACATTAAAGAAAGAATTATATTAATTTTTTGATGAAGTAATAATAAATAGTTTATTGATTTCATATTATTTATTACTACTTGTCAAGCTTAGTCTGTATAATTCATAAATAATGGAAAATACTGATATTTATGAATATGTCAGGCTAAATCCACTTTTAATACATCTTTAATTGCTTTTTGGAATGAATCTTTTGGCAATGCACCTTGAGCCATTTGTGGTTGGCCATCCATTGGAACAAATAAAAGTGATGGTATACTTCTAATACCAAACATTCCAGCTAATTCTTGTTGATCTTCAGTGTCAACTTTGTATATATCAACTTTACCTTCATATTCTTTCGATAATTCTTCTAAAATTGGGGCTACCGTTTTACAAGGGCCACACCAATCAGCATAAAAATCGATTAAACAAGGTTTGTTTCCTTCAAATTTCCAATCTTTATTTTCTTCCCAATTGAAAACCTTTTCTTTAAATGTTTCTTTTGTTAAATGTTCAAGCATTTCGTTTAAATTTATTAATAATTACATTTTTTAATTTCAAAATATCAATATATGAATTTATTTAGATATTATCAAACTATATTCCAAACACTAAATTGCTTAGATTAGTTCAGAAAAAGTTCAAATAATTGTAATTTTGTCATGAATTCCAATAGATTGTCATATCTACATATGAAGAAATGTCTTAATGATCGAATTTTTAGTATAATATCTCAGGTTGGACGATCGGAGAATACTCCTGTTTATGTAATTGGAGGATTTGTGCGTGATGTTTTATTAAACCGTCCATCAAAAGACATTGATATAGTTGCGGTTGGTAGCGGAATTGAAATTGCCGAAAAAGTGGCACGAAAGTTAGGCCCAAATGTAAAGGTTAGTGTATTCAAGAATTTTGGAACAGCAATGATTCGTTATGGAGATTATGAAATTGAATTTGTTGGGGCAAGGAAAGAGTCGTATAGAGAGAATTCGAGAAAGCCAATTGTTGAGGATGGAACATTGGAAGATGATCAGAAAAGAAGAGATTTTACAATCAATGCACTGGCATTTTCTTTAAACGAAAAAGATTTTGGTTACTTGTTAGATCCATTTGATGGAGAAAAAGATATAAAGTATAAAATAATTCGTACACCATTAGAGCCAGATCAAACATTTTCTGATGATCCTTTGAGGATGTTCCGTGCCGTAAGGTTTTCATCGCAATTAAGCTTTAAAATTGAAGATAGAACGTATCGATCCATTTCTGAGAATAAAAAACGAACCAAAATTCTGTCAAAAGAACGAATTGTTGATGAGTTCAATAAAATTCTATTATCTCCAAAACCTTCGGTGGGAATAAAAGCTTTGGAAAATACAGGTTTATTACAGGAGTTTTTTCCTGAATTACAAAAACTAAAGGGAGTTGAGGTAAAAGATGGTAAAATGCATAAAGATAATTTTTACCATACTATTGAAGTAGTTGATAACGTGCGGAAAAAATCAACTGATTTATGGTTACTGTGGGCAGCATTATTACACGATATCGCAAAACCAAAAACAAAAAAATACTTAAAAGATACCGGCTGGACATTTCATGGTCATGAATTTTTGGGAAGTAAAATGATTCCTTCAATTTTTAAAAGATTAAAACTTCCGTTAAATGAAAAAATGAAATATGTGCAGAAGCTGGTTCAGTTGCATTTACGGCCAATAGTCCTATCTCAGGATATTGTAACAGATTCGGCTGTTCGCAGGTTATTATTTGATGCAGGAGATGATATTGATGATTTAATGCTTCTTTGTGAAGCAGATATTACTTCTAAAAATGAATACACAGTACAAAAACACCTGAATAACTTTAAAATTGTTCGTGAAAAACTTGTTGAAATAGAAGAGAAGGATGCTTTAAGAAATTTCCAACCTCCAATATCCGGAGAGTTAATTATCGAAACATTTGGTTTAGATCCATGTAAAACTGTTGGAGATATAAAGAATGCCATTAAAGAAGCTATTTTGGAAGGAGAAATCCGGAATGATTACAGTGAAGCTTATGATTTTATGATAAAGAAAGGAGTTGAGATGGGATTAAAACCGAGAAAGTAGTTAGTAGTTTACAGTTTTGCAGTTCTCAGTTTTTTAGATAGGTGTAAATAAGACTCATAACTTTATACCCTATGCCTTATACCTTTACAACCCAATACTCCGGTTATTTATTAAAGTTCAGAATCAGGTAAGTTGGCAAGTGGTCGCTAAATCCTCCGTTGTATTTATATCCAATGAATGTTCGAAAAGGCTTATAACCAAAATGTCCTTCATCAGGTTCAAGCAAAAAATCAGCATTAAAGATATAGGTATCATTTACAGAAGTTTGGATTTTATTTCCATTTTTTAAAAGATTTCCTGATACGATAAATTGGTCCAAGACTCCCCATTCACCTTGGTATTTATGTGTTCCAATATTTTTTGTTTTAAAAAGTTGGGCAGATAAGTTATATAATTGATCTTTCAGGATTGAATCTAAATTTTGAGAAGCGTTTAGAATATTGTTAATACTTTTATTGTCAGGATAATCATTAAAATCACCGGTAACGATAATATTTGAAGCTGAATATGACTTAAATATCGAATCTACTTTTGATCTTAAAACTGAAGAAACAAAAACTCTTTTGCTTTCAGATTCAAGTTGTCCGCCCCAACGCGAAGGCCAATGATTTATAAATATATGTAGCGTATCAATTTTATTAGCAATCCCCTTTACATATATAATATCACGAGTTTTACTTTCCGGGGTACTTGGAAAATTAATCGGAATAAATTCTGATTTTAATGGTTTGAAAAGTTCTTCTCTATAAAGGAAACCAACATCTATTCCTCTTCGGTCAGGCGATTCTTTATGAATAATTTTATACTCAAACTTTACCAATGGTGTATTATTAACTAAATCATGTAAAACTTTTCTATTTTCGATTTCACATAAACCGATTATGGCCGGCGGATTCCATTCTCCAACTGCCATGATTACTTTGTACGTATTGTTTATTTTATTATAATACTTGTGTTTGTTCCAGAAACGTTCACCTTCGGGTAAGAATTCTTCATCATTTTTTAGGGTGTCCTTATAAATATCAAAGAGATTCTCTACATTATAGAAAAGTATCTTATAATTATCATATGATTGTGAGAAAATAAGACTTGAGGTTAGGCTGATTACAAAAAAGAGTAATAGTCTTTTCATATATCTACTGGTTTTCAATGCGTTCAAATGCGCCTAAATCCGGAGCATCATCCGAATTTCTGTTTTGTTGGTTTAAATCGTAGGGGAATTGAATTCCATATTCAATTTTGCCTTTATCTTTTGCAATAGATAAAGTATCCAGTTCAAAATTATTATTGAAAGGATCAATAAAATTAGGGTCGTCATTAACAATTATATCTTCAAAATTTAAAGGGTCAGATGTTGAAAATTCATTATCCACTTTAATCAAAGTATGATCAAATTTAAAATCTAATATTCCATCTTCATGATTGTCAATATATAATTCTGATTCTTTATTTCCATAAATAATGCAATTTCCAAATAAGGCTTTATCAATATTTCTTATTTGTGTTATCTTATTTATATCAATGTAATAATTATTAAGCAAAACCGAAGGGGTTGTTCTGGTAGAATACCCCCAGTAATTAGCAATAGTACAGTGATAAAATTCGTAAGATCCACCAATGGTTAGAGCAACAGCGTACTGTCCACAATTTGCAATAAGGTTGTTATGCGCTTCAATGGTTGCTCCCTGAGCAAAAATTCCAGCCGATGTCATATTTTCAATCTTGCTATTTGATAGTAATAGTGTAGGTTTGGAAGTATTTGCCAATGTATCAACTTGTATTCCTATAATTGCATTTTTAATCTCTGTAAAGTCGAAGATATTATCCTTGCTACCTGCCATTAACCATATTCCATCCCATTGTCCCGGAATGTCTTCATAATCCTCTTCTAATCTATCTCCCTGAAATATGATGGGAGATTCAAAAGTTCCATTAGCAACAATTGTTCCGGCAACATAAAGCCTTGAACCTTTGTGGAAGTATAATTTAGTTCCTGCCTCAATAGTTAAAGTATGCAAGGAATCAACCAGCATAGAATTGTAGATTAAGTATGGTTTTGGACTATTCCATGTTTCAGTATTAATAATTTCTCCATTAATTAAGTTTACATCTTGTCCATACGAAATCAAATCAATATCTTGCTGTTTACCATTAAACCGAAATACTATGGAGTCCTTTACCACCATTGGAAGATCAGCATTTAACGGATCTATTGTAACTTCAACAAAAATGTACAGACTATCTTTTTTTCGCAATTCAATATCATCTAATCTGGTTCCGGGAAAACCATCAATGTTAATTCTATAAGGTGAATCTTCACCTCCTGCAAGAAAAATCGATGAAATTTTCAGATTTTTATTATAAGGATTTTTAACAGTAAATCGTTGTGTAGATGAGCCAATACTTGTAAAAACTGTATCAAACAAAACTGTATCACGAGAGAAGACTAAGTTAGCATCAATGGAAGTATTAAATTCTTCTTTTTCACAAGATATTATAAATGTAACTATTATACTAAAGATTAGATAAAATAGGTGTTTCGGCATGATATAAAATCGTATTTTGAAATGCTAATTAACATAAAATAAACGATATAATCTATGTTAAATTTTAATTAAACTGTTTTTTTTATTAAAATTGAAGGAGTTTTATATTTAATTTTGAATGTAAGATTTAAATAATTGATTACATTTGTTATTAATAGATTTAATATTCCCTTTTTAGCATGCAAGTAGAAAAAGCAAATGCCGGCAATGTATTAGAAGTAATGTATTTATTGCAACATTGTGTCAAAGATTTCAATAAAAACAGTGTTTATCAGTGGAATCAATCATATCCTGACTATTTCAGATTGCTTAAAGAGGTTGAAAATGAAACGTTATATATAATAAAAACTAAGGGGGTATGTATTGGAACAATATCTTTTGACGAACAGCAAGAGTCGGTATTTGATACTGTGGAATGGAAAAATAAAGCAGATAAATTTATTATGATTCATCGAATTGCAGTATTTCCTTCATGGCAGAAAAAGGGGATTGGTAGGATATTAATTGAATTTGCCGAAGAGTTTGCAAAAGAAAATAACTATAAATCAATTCGTATTGATGTGGCAAGCTCAAGCGAACATTTAATTAAGTTATATAAGAGTAAAGGATATGATTTGGCAGGAGAGATATTATATCCAAAACAAAAGGAAACGTTTAAATGTCTTGAGAAAGTGATTTAATTACATAAAATTTTATTTTAGTAAGGAGCTTTTTAGGTTCCTTTTTTTGTAAATAAAAGTCCGGGTTAGCACCCGGACTAGAAGGTAAAGCAAACTTGAAGTAAAAACCAACTACTAATCCTAAACTATAACAAATCGAAGAATAATTTAATTAACCTCTAAAATATTTACCATGAAGAAATGATTTTATTTATAGTTTAATTTGCTCCCCCTTATAAAAGTCTAATATCTTGGTTCTAAATATATATTCATATTTAGCCTGAGATAAATCTGATTTAGTTTTATTTAAATTATTTTTTGCTGTTTTATATTCAAGTATATCAACCAGTCCAACCTGATATTTCTGTTCGGTATACCTAAATGCCTCTTCCATAGATTCAACCGCTTCCTGGTTAGCCTTATAATTATCAAGGGCAGCTATAGCCTGGGTTCTTGCTTGTTGAATACTCTTGTAAAGGTTTTGTTTTTGTAGATCAAGATTTAATCTGGAATCAGATAAATTAATTTTTGCCTGACTAATTGAATTGCCTGTTTGCCAATTATTAAATATAGGAATTCGAATTCCAACATATACATAATGACTAGCATTATCATTGATTTGATCCATGTATGGATAAGAATCCGAGTAAGTATTAAAAGAATAATAGTTATAAATATTTTCACCACTTTCCGTAACACCTGAAGGCTCCGTTGCAAGCGCTGTTTCCATTCCAATGGCCCTATTTGAAAGTTCATTATATCTTGAACTATATTGATATCCTAACGCAATAGAGGGACTAATTGCTCCTTTTGCAATCAATAAACTTTTTTCGCTGCTTTTAACATTATATTCAGCGCTTTTAATTTGAGGAAGAAACCCTAAAGCTTCATTATATACATCTAATGCACTTGAGATATCATCAGAAAGAGTTATATCAGGTATTTCAGGGATAAGGATATCAAAGCCTTCAACTTTTTCTATATTAAGTAATTGAACAAGATCTAAATAAGCAATTTTTAAATTATTTTCTGCATTTGTTAGTGAAGCTTTTTCTGAAGCGGCTTGAGATTCAATTTGCAATAAATCACCTTTTGCCGCATTACCGATCTCAACTAGTTTTTTAGTTTTTTCAATTTGGTCAAGTGTTACTTCCAATTGTTCTTTTGCATTATCTCTAAGTTCTTTATTTAATAAAATCTGTAAATAAGCAGTAGCGACATTTAGTGTAATGTCATTTTTTACCTTTTCAACATTTTCAAGTTGCAATTGTAAATCAAACTTATTCTTCTTAATTGTATTATAATTTTGCAGGCCATTAAATAGTGTTACTTCAGATGTCATACTAAGACTTCCCCCTTGAAATGCATCCTCAACATAAGTATATGTTTCCTGATTTAATGTTTTACCGGAGTTATAGTAATGTTGTCCCGATGAATTTAATGTAGGGAGTAATTCCATTTTAGACTGAAAATATGTTCGTTCTGCAGATTCTGCAGATAATTCCTGTCTTTTAACCGTTATATTATTTTCAATAGCATGATTAATGCAATCTTCAAGTGTCCAAACTTCTTGTGCAGAAGACGACAATGCAAAGATTAAAGTAAGAGTTATAAGTACCTGTAATCTAAAAAATTTCATTTTATCAACTTTGTTAATATTCAACATAAATTCGATTTGTGTTTTCATATATTGTGCCATATGTTTTAAGATATATAATATCAGACTTTTATATTTAGTTTAAGTAACTATATAATTTGGAAAGGTGAACGATTATGAAACACCTTGTGTTCGAATATGAACAATCTGTTTCTCAACTTTTTTAAATTCATATTTGCGTTAATTTCAAATAAAGCTACGATAATTTATTAAATCCATACGTTAAAAAAGTCATTATATTATAGTGGGAGAATAAATATATTTTAGCCTTATGATTAATAAGAGTATTTCATGAAAAGAATATTTTATACAATTAAAGATAAGTTTGTATCGGTTCAGAGTTTTGATTTAGGGGTTCTAGTATTATTTTCAATTGTTACCATTACTTTCATTATTTCTTTTATTAAAATTTATTTTTAACAATAGCTAATTAGCTATTGTTATATGGTATAATTTAGATTAATAAAATAAAAATGAATACTGTCGACTTAAGTTTAAATATAAGAGGTAGCTTAGAGCCTGTCACATTGGTACTATATGAAAAAATTTACTCCACACCTAATGGTATAGTTCATTATTGGTCAACAAATAATAACTCAGAATATAGATTAGAAATTATAATAGATGAAGATGATTTGTCAGTTAATCCCATGAAAGTTACTAAATCGATGCACATAGTAACAGAGGAATGGGTTATTGCAGATCAGATGATGTTGAAGTTATACGAAAAAGAAAGTTTTCAATTACACAGCCAAACTAGTTATATTAACAACAACAAAACATATTAATCATGTACAAAACTATTTGGAAAAATTGTTTTAACTCAGTTTGTCAACTCAGTTTTTATAGTTCAGCAGGAATCAAACTTCTTTCTATGACCGGATTTAAAGCAAACGGACATTTCCTTATCACCGATGATTATTTATTTAAAATTTTCAAAGCTGAAAAAGTAAAGATTTCTTTTGTTAAGTCTGATGGACATTCAGAAAATGCTAGTATAGAAATACCTATGGATGAGTTGAAACGCAGAGTTATTAAAAGCATTGATAATGAAAAGACACCCTTCGCTGCAGTAAATATCGATTTTAAAGAATTTAAGGACATTCCATCCCTTAAATTAAGTAAAAATCAAGATATAGAAATTGGAGAGAATATTGCTGTATTAGGATATCAGCTTGACAAAGAAAATTTAGCTATTAAAACAGGAATTGTTTCTTCAACATTTAATGATAAAAACTTAAAATACTTGCAGGTTGATTCAAGTATTAAGCAAGGAAATTCGGGAAGCCCACTTGTTAATGCAGAAACAGGGGAGGTGATTGGCATAATTGGACATAAACTTGCTGCAATAACCCAATCGCACAAGCGAATGAAACAAATTATCAATAATAATCTGACAGTCCTTAAAAAGTCACAAGGTAAATTAAATGTGGAAGAAATTGATCCAATTCAGGTATTAATTGCAAATCAGAATCAAATAAAGTATATAGCAAATGAAGTATACAAAACTGCAACCATGAGTAATGGTTATGCACTTGATATTTCATATGTTCATGATCTTTTCGAAGAGTTCATCGATGCCGAAGTTTCGCAATCTTCACTGGAATTTCGAATCGATGCATAGTTCCTTAATGTAAGATGGTTTAGGTTAAAAGGGCTGCTCGTTCCAGAGTGGCTCTTTTTTATTCAGTATCTATTTCATCAAGAATTTTTTGTACTTCAGTTTCTGTTTGGTGAAGTTTCTTTTTACATATTTTAATAAGTGATGAAACCCGTTTTACTTTTTCAGATAAAATATCAATATCCAGTTCTTCACTTTCTATTTGATATAATATTTCTTCTATCTCGCTGACTGCTTCATTATAAGTGATTTCTTTTTTTGCCATTTTTATACTACAATATTTTTTGAGATTGTAAATTTAAAACTACTTCCTTTTTTTAACTCACTTTCAACCCATATCTTTCCCTGATGCTTTTCGACAAATTCCTGGCAGAGAATAAGCCCAAGACCACTTCCTTGTTCTTCATCTGTTCCTGCAGTGGAATGGTGCATATCAACCCTAAAAAGTTTATTTATGTTTTCCTGACTAATACCTACTCCATTATCCATAACAGAGATTTCAAAATATTCTTTAAAGGTTTTTGAGCTAATTCGAATAAAACTATCACTATATGAGAATTTTATTGCATTTGAAACCAGGTTTCTTATTATCGCGGTTAACATATCGTAGTCAGCAACAATTTTTTCATCATTGCGGATTTCATTCACAAGATTAATATCCTTTTTTTGAGCATTCATACTTAAAAGACTGAATGTTTTATCAATTAAATCAGAAAGATTTATTTCCTGAGGTCTGAATTCCATTTTGCCACGTTGAGATCTGGACCAATGTAATAGGTTTTCGAGTAATTCCAATAACTCATTTGCAGATTTATAAATAATTTCAATTGACTGCTTAACTTCTTCTGAATCGAATTCTTCGTAATTACTAATCAAATGACGCGTTAAACCATGTAATGCGTTAAAGGGATTTCTTAAATCATGCGCAATAATTGAAAAGAACTTATCTCTAGTTGCATTAAGAATTTTAAGATTATCTTTCGATTCTTTAAGTAATTTATTTGAACGATCAACCTCAACAATTTTTTCTTGTAAAAGAATATTTGTTTTTCTTTTTGATAAAAATTGAACAAATATTAAAGAACCGGAGATCAATGTAATTAAAAAAATCACGATCAAAAGATTTCGGACATTTTTTTGTTTTTTTAATTCAAGCTCACGGATTTTATTTTCGGCGGTAAGTTGGTTTACTTCATTTTCTATTCTATCAATCTCAGTATAACTTTTTTCTAATTCAAAATTCATTTGAATTTCAACTAACCTTTGCGAATTTAATTTAGCATTTAGCGTATCTTTAATAACCGTGTAATTTATATAGTTATCCAATGCTTTATCTTTATTTCCAACAGAGTTATAGTAATTAAAAAGTTCCAGATAAGCTAACTTTATAAGCTCCAAATTATCAATGTTTTGTCCAATATTTAATGACTGATTTATATTCTGAATTCCATCATCACCGAACCCTTGCTTTATTTGAATAACTCCAATTTTTCGTAAACAAAGAGCCATCAAATAGCGATCGTTAGTTTTTTGACAAATACCAACGGTTCTTGTAAAATAATCCAGCGCCGAATTTAAATTATTTTGTTTTAAATAATAATTTCCCAGATCGTTAAGAACTTCACTAACCCCTTTTATATCTCCAATTTCATCTTTCAGTTTGAATGCCTCATTAAGATTGCTAAATGCATTAACATAGTCTCCTAGTGCAAGATAAGTATTTCCTATACTTTTATAAGAACTCGCTATGCTCATTTTATCACCAATTTCTAATCTTAATAATAATGATTCATTATAATACTCAAGAGCTTCTGAAAAGTTTTTTAACTTGAGATAAGTATTACCAATTATATGCAGTGAGTAAGCAATTTCTTTAAAATTTCCAATTTCTCTTTTTATTTCCAGTGCTTTTGAATAAGAATCCAGTGCTTTTGAATAATTATTTATGTCATCATAAATAATTCCAATATTATTTAATATTGATGCAATTTTATCCCGGTTATTTAGTTCTTGTTGCAACTTTAGAGCTTTTAGATAATTTTCCAAAGCAAGGTTGTATTTATTTAACTTTTTGTACAAACTTCCTATTTGGTTTATAGAGCCGGCAATAAGAGATTTATTCCCAATCTTTGAATAATTATTAAGAGACATGCTAAGATATTCTAAAGCCTCTTCATGTTTTTCAAGTTGTTTATAAACCAGGGCTATATTTTTTTGAGTTTGAGCGGTGCCTAATACATCATTGATAGATTCTCTCATTTTAAGAGAAGTGAAATAAAAATCCAGTGCATTTTCCAGATCCTTATTAGCTAGATAAATACTTCCTATAACATTATATGAATTTGAAATTTCTTTTCGACTACCTTTTTCTGTTCTAAGTTCAAGTGCCTTTATATTATAGTCCAGAGCTTTTTTAAATTCACCAATGTCTTTATAAACAATCCCAATATTTGATAGTATATTAGCTTCATTAATCGTGTCTGTTAATTCCCTATACATATCGAGGGCCTTTTCATAATAATGTAGAGAACTGTCATATTGATTATTGTACCAATACAAACTTCCAAAATTCTTTAAGGTATTTGCAATTTCATTTTGATCTAAAAAGGTATTGGCAGCATTTAATGCTTTTTGATGAAAATTTACAGCTTGGTTATATTGTCCCTTGAATTTATGGACAATCCCAATATTATTATAGGCCTCTGAAATCATAAGGTTGTTTTCAGCCAAATATAAATTGAGTGGTTTTTGATAATAAAAAAGAGCATTATTATAGTTCCCCAGCATCTCTTCTGTGTGCCCCAATTTGTTATATATATAGATCTTAGTATCTATTTCCCTTTGTTCATAGAAATAATCAAGGGCTTTTTCATAAAATTCAATTGCAGGCTGAAATCTGCTCATTTCATAATATACATCGGCTATATAAATATTTGATTTCGCAATTAGCTTTTCATCATTAAGTTTTTCGGAAATTTCAAGAGATTTGCCCGCAAAACTTAAACTCTTTCTCAAATCGACAGTAAAATATATATAGGTAAGCTCTCCCAGAATAGGAACAGATTCCTCGTTGGTTGATTTCTTTAATTGTGTTTCAAGACTATCAATTCTTGACTGATTATTTGCAGAACAATTCTTGCTTTCGCTTAAAATTATTAACAAACATAAAACTAAAATATAACCAAATCTCATGCACAAAATTTTCCGTTAACAACTAATCTTGATTTTTTAGTCTTAATATATTGATTTTACACTTCTATAACTTTATTCATTGTAAACTCAAATGTACTACCTTTTCCAAGTGTACTATTCACAGTTATTTCTCCTCCACTTTGAGTTACAAGTTCTTTACATAAAATAAGTCCTAATCCTGTACCGGACTCATTTTCAGTGCCTCTTGTAGAATAAGTTTGATCAATTTTGAATAATTTCTCAATATCTTCTTCACTTATTCCTTTCCCATTGTCTTTTACGGAAATCCTTACCTTATTGTTTTCATCATAAGATGAAATTGTAATATTTCCCCCTATGTTAGTAAACTTTATAGCATTACTAATCAAATTTCTCAATACTGTGGATATAACATGTTTATCAGCGATGATAACAATATTCTTATCTGCCTGATTTTCAATTTGGATGCTTTTCTTTTGTGCAGATGTGCCAAAAAGTGATAAAACATCATCAACAGAATCTGATAAATTTAGTTTAATAGGAGATAGATTAACGCTCCCCAATTGTGATTTAGCCCACTGAAGAAGGTTTCCTAAAAGGTTAAATAAATTCTGTGATGATTCATACATTAATCTTGTGTATTCATTTATTTGCTCTTCGCTTAATTCACTTCTATTATTGTATAATGTTTCGGAAAACCCTAATAACGATTGAAATGGATTTTTCAAATCATGCGCTATAATAGAGAAGAATTTATCCTTAGTTGCGTTAAGCTCTTTTAAATTATATTCAGATATTGTTAATTTCTTATTTGTATCTTTTAATTGCAGGTTCTTGGACCTTAACAGTCCATTTGTTTTTTTCTTAAGCCTAAACTGACTGAAACTTAAAACCGCTAAGGCCAGTATTAATAAGGAAAAAGCTATCCAATAATTTTTTATGTTTTTTTGACGTTTTAATTCTAATAATTGAATTTGATTATCTTTTTTTAACAGCTCATTTTCAGTTTCAAGATTCTCTGTTTCATATTTAATTTTCATTTCTGTAATTCTGTCAGAGCTTTCCACAGTGTAAATGCTGTCATTTATTTCAGAATATAATTTATAATATTCTAATGCCTTTTTGTAATTATTAAGCTCTGAATACAATTGATAATAAAGATCGTAAGATTCCAGAAGCCATTCTTTTACGCTAATTTGTTTAGCTAACTCTATGGCTGTATTAAGGTTATTTTGCGCCTGTGTATATTGTTTTTGTTTAAAGAATAACTTTGCAAGATTATTGTGTGTATTTGATAGACTGTAGATATCTTTAAGTTCTCTTGATATATCAGCAGATTCTTTTAAATTTGCGTAGGCTTTTTCATAATCACCCGAATCCAAATATATAAGTCCGATATTATTTAAACATGTTGCAATACCTTCAGTATAATCAATTTTTTGATCAATTTGTAATGACTTATGATAATATTCTAAAGCTTTTTGTTTATCTCCTTTTTCGTCATAGATTGTACCTAAGTTATTATACGCCATGGCTTGTCCGGATTGGTCGCCTAATTCAATAAATATTTCAATGGTTTTTTGGTAATATTCCAATGCTTTATCATGTTCTTTTATTGACTGGAATAAAATTCCAAGTAAATTGAATGATGATGCTAAACCTCTTTTGTTTTCAGTTTTTTTATATAATTCCAATGCACTCAAAAAGTATTTTAGGGCCTCATCATAACTTGAAATTTCAATATAAATATTTCCCATCCCATTATATATATCAGCTAAGTCTTCTTCATATTTTAATTCATTTGCTAAATCTTCCGCCTTAAGAAAATATTCTAATCCTTCTCTATATTTACTCTGTTCTGAATACACACCACCAATAATTGTATAGTATGTAATAATATCTTCATTATCTTTTCTATTTAAACTTTCCTTGAGAGCTTTCTGAAAATGATTTATACCTTCCGGGTAATCGTTTCTATTAACATATTCATAGGCTATGTTATGGTATATATTGGTTACACCTTGTGAATCTTCAATTTCAAGCCTTAGATTTAAACATTTATTATAAAATTCCAAAGCAAGATCACTTTCTCCTTTAAAAGAATAAACATTTCCAATTCGGTTATATGCATCCGATATTCCTTTTTTATCTTGTACAATGTGGGCTAAATTCAGTGCTTCATTAGCATAATATAAACTACTGTCTAATGAAATCTTCCAGTAATTCTGAGAAATGTTATTTAGAACTTCAATTTTACCTTTTTCATTAGCTTTATTCAATGCTAGAAATAGGCTATCTAAAATTTGTCGTTCACTTTGAGCATATTTTGTTAACGACATAAAAATTAATACCGTAAAGATATAGATTCCTTTTTTTAGCATGTGGTTTAGAGTATTTATTTAGCGGTCAAGTTATGAAAATATTGTTAATATTAAAAACCAGTTTATATTACCTATAGCCCTATTTAATTTGATTCTTATGCTTTTCACATACCTTACTACGAATACTTCCGTTTAAAAGTTTAGTAGTGATCTCGTCTTCCAAATTTAATTTATTCAAATCTTTTATTACATTACCGTTGTGGTAAGTAATAGAATATCCTCTTTTTAAAATATTCTTAGGATTTAATAAATCCAGACGTTTAACACTATTTTTTAATAATAGGGTTTCATTTCTTAACCTAAACGAACTACTACTCTTTAACCCTTTTTTATAAGACTTTACCCGTTCAATATTTCGTAATATTAAATAATTTGATTGTTGTTTTAGTTTTTTACCTGAAATATTGAAAAAGTTATTTTGATCTTTTAAATAAATACTGATGTTATTTCTAAGTTTTTCATTTATTAATTCTAATTTATAATTCTGATTATTAAGATTATTTCTTACAGAAGGAATTATAACACTTGTTAAACTTGTAAGCCTTGTTTTTAGGTTTTGTATCTTATTTTGAATAAACTCAATGACCTGGTTTCTTAAACTGATAATAATTTCTTCAAAATTATTAGCTTCTTCAATTATATATTCAGCAACAGCAGTAGGCGTTTTCAGTTTTTTAAAGGCGACAAGATCGGCAACGGATTCATCTTTATCATGACCAATCCCGGTTAAAACAGGTAAAGGAAATTGTGCGATATTGGCGGCCAGCAAGTAACTATCAAAACAACTTAAATCGGCTTGTGATCCACCTCCTCTTATAATAACTACTATATCAAATAATTCTTCATGCTCAAAAATTTTTTCTAAAGAATTAATTATTGTTTCTTCTGCCTGGGTTCCTTGCATGATAGAAGGAAACAATTTGGTGTAAAATTTATAGGTATAACTGTTATTTTCAAGCTGATTCATGAAATCTTGATATCCAGCAGCAGTTTCTGAAGAAATAATGGCAATTCTTTGTGGAACTAAAGGAAAATTTAGCTCCTTATTTAAATTGATCACTCCATCTTCTTCAAGGCGTTTTATTATTTCAGCTTTTTTTTGGGCAAGGTCTCCAAGAGTATAATTGGGATCAACATCAGAGATATTTAGGCTTAAGCCATAAAGTTCGTGATATTCTACTTTTGCTTTAACCAATAATTTTATTCCGGGGATTAATTCGTGTCCGGTAACACTTTCAAAGTAAGGCCGTAACATGCGGTAGGTAAATGCCCATATTGTAGCCCGGGTTCTGGCAATTATGTTATCTGTTATAGCATCTTTTTCGATTAACTCTAAATAACAATGTCCATTCCTGTTAACTTTTAACTCACTTATTTCGCCAATAAGCCAAATACTATCGGGAAAACCGGAATAAATTTGTTCCTGAATAGCTTTGTTTAATTCGAGCAGGGTGAATTGTTTGTCCATACTCATTAAATTTTGGAAATGCTCTTTTGTATAACCTGATCGCCAATTGTAATTTTAAGTAAATAAATTCCGGAAGAAAGTTTACCTAAATCGCTTATATGAATTACCGCAGATTTAACCTTAGAATATTTATATTCGGAAATTTTATAACCGGTTATGTTGAATAATTTAACAGAAATATCTTGAGTTAATTTTTGAGTTATCTCAATCTGAATATACTCTGTAAAAGGATTAGGGTATATTTTAATGATTGCCTGATCTATGAATTTACTTATTGTACTTTCTGTTAATCCGGCTGCTTTACCAAAATCAGGGATACCGTATCCTAACTTATTATCCGGATTAGTATATTGATGAGCACTTTCTTCAATTTTTTTCATAATCTCCATGTTATTTAAGTCTGGATAATATTGCCATAAACAAGCTGCCATTCCGGCTATTATCGGAGCTGAAAATGAAGTTCCATTGGCAACTGTTATTGCACCACTGCTTCCTTGAACAGAAGTTTGATAACCCATAGCTGCAACATTTGGTTTTATCCTGCCATCATATGTTGGTCCAATTCCGCTAAAATATGCATAATCAGCAAAAGCATCCACTGCACCAACAGTTAGTACGCTATCCCCATCGGCTGGAGCAGAAATATATGTCCAGGGATCATCTGCTAAATTCCCTGCACTGTTTATTACTAATACCCCCTTTGATGCGGCGATGTCAGCAGCTCTTGTGATAAATGCAGTATTTCCGTCCATATCAGTATAAGAATAGTTTTGCGATACATCATCAAACTCTGTATAGCCTAATGAAGATGTAATGATATCGCAACCGATACTATCGGCAAATTCTGCCGCAGCAACCCAGTTATCTTCCTCAATAGAAAATTCGGTAGAAGCATTTTCACTTCTTAACAACCAATAACTTGCTTTAGGTGCAGTTCCGATTAACTGACCCGGAATATTACCTCCCATGGTGGATAATACTTTCATACCATGTTCGGAAGCATCATATACTTGTTGGTCACCGTCAACAAAATCTCTTGTTCCAAGTATTTGGCTGTTAAACCTTAAGCTATCAAATGCGGGTAAAATATCCACATTATAAAATCCCGCATCAATAACTCCAATAGTTATACCCTGACCTTTATAACCATTTATATGCAAAGCATGGCCATTGATCATGCTTATTTGAGTTGTTCCATATCCATAATCTAAATGATCATCTTGTCCTAAAACTTCAGTAAGATGACTCTTTGTAAATAACATTCTTTTAGCAGAAGGAGTTAAATTAGTGGTTATCTTTTCTTTGGATTTTACGAAACCTAATTGAGTTATGGTATCAATCAGTTCATGGTCAGCAGAATACACAACCATTGAATTTAACCACTTAGATATATTAAGAATCTGAAGGCCAAGAGTGTTGAGGCTGTCTAAATAAGTCTGTGAGATTGGCAGATCACTTTGATTAATTTCAATATTATATTTTGTTCTTCGATCCAATGCTTTTTGCGAAAGAAATTCTTCAGGGGCGCTTAATGTGTACGAATTATTATTTTTATCAGTCAAAAATAGCCGATAACTGTTTTCAGCAACCTGTGAAAATGAAGTTAAAGTAGAAAATAAAGTATAGATTAAAAGGATATTTTTCATAAGTATGTTTACAAATAATATGCTAAAAGGTTGCAAATATTTGACAACGAAACAATATAGTACCGGTTATTTAATTACCTGGAGGAATTGCATTATACATCGATTCTGAAGGATCTTTGATTTTTCCTTTTTGATTTTCTAACATTTTTATTTGTTCATCTTCCAGTTTTTCCAGTTCTTCCTGGTTTTCAGCCACCCCATCAGTGTAGTTGAGTTCATCCCTTAAGTGTCCATTATCTTTATAATAAGCCCATTTACCTTCACGCTTATTATTAATATATTGACCTTGAATTAAAATGTTCCCTTCCAGTCCATAAACATTATATTCACCATCAAGCTTATTGTTTTTATACATTATTCTCATCATCACTTTTCCATCATCATAATATCTCTTGGTTAAACCATCTTGATTTCCATTCTTCCATTCTGATGTTTCGGAAACAGCACCATTTTTGTAAAATTTCTTTTCAGTACCATTTTTTATATCATTTATATAAGCTACTTCATTAATTTTATCACCTTCTTCGGTATAAAAAATCCAAATACTATCTTTTTTTCTGTTTATGTAATAACCTTCAGCTTGTAAAACTTTATCGGGATAATAAAATTTGGTATATACTTTATTTGAATTTTCAACGTAGTTCATTACAGCTATTAAATTGCCGTCCCGGTTAAATCTTTTAAATTCACCAATGGGTTTGTTATTCTTAAATGTACCTTTATATTGCGTTTCTCCATTAGGATAAAATTTTTCCCAGTAACCTTGTTTTAAACCATTTTGATCGGTTTGATTTTTTTGTTCATCCTGGGCAATGCCTGATAAAGTAATGCTTACAAAAAATAAAGTAATAGTGAAGATATTTGCTTTCATGTTTTTAGGTTTTGTACAAAAGTATAAAGAATAATTTATTTTTCTTGCTTAATAAAAAGCATAAAAAAAGCTCTCACCTGAGAGCTTTTAGTTTATAGTTACGCCGTAATATTATTATTTTACTTCTTCGAAATCCACATCAGTTACTTCGCCATCATTTTTAGCACCCTGATCCTGTGCTCCGGCATTTGGATCAGCTTGCGGGCCTGCTTGAGCTCCGGCTTCCTGTGAAGCTTTATACATTTCTTCGGACGCTTCTTTCCAGGCATTATTTAAAGCTTCGGTTTTAGCATCAATCTCTTCAAGATTTTCTGCTTTATGTACTTCTTTTAAGTCGGCTAACGCTTTTTCAATGTTTGTTTTTTTATCTGCTGATAATTTATCACCAAATTCTTTAAGTTGTTTTTCAGTTGAGAAAATTAAGCTGTCGGCAGCATTTAATTTGTCAACTTTTTCGCGAACTTGTTTATCCGATTCTTCGTTTGCTTTTGCTTCATCACGCATTCTTTTAATTTCATCGTCTGTTAATCCTGATGAAGACTCTATACGAATACTTTGTTCTTTATTTGTTGCCTTATCTTTTGCTGTAACATGAATAATACCATTTGCATCAATATCAAAAGCTACTTCGACTTGAGGTACTCCTCGAGGTGCAGGTGGAATTCCATCCAAATGGAAACGACCAATCGTTTTATTATCCTTTGCCATAGGTCTTTCACCTTGTAATACATGAATCTCAACTGATGGCTGATTGTCGGCTGCTGTTGTAAAAGTTTCTGATTTTTTAGTAGGAATGGTTGTATTAGCCTCAATTAATTTAGTAAATACACCACCCATTGTTTCAATACCTAAAGAAAGCGGTGTAACATCCAATAAAAGAACATCTTTTACATCACCGGTTAAAACACCACCTTGTATAGCAGCACCAACAGCTACAACTTCATCCGGATTTACACCTTTCGAAGGTTTTTTACCAAAAAATTTCTCAACTACTTCCTGGATAGCAGGAATACGAGTTGAACCACCAACAAGAATAACTTCATCAATGTCAGATGGTTTCATGCTGGCATCGCTTAGAGCTTTTTTACAAGGCTCTAAAGTAGCCTGAATTAATTTATCGGCTAGTTGTTCGAATTTGGCTCTTGATAAACTCTTAACCAGGTGTTTTGGAACACCATCAACAGGCATGATGTAAGGAAGATTTATTTCAGTATTTGTTGAGCTTGATAACTCAATTTTTGCTTTTTCAGCAGCTTCTTTTAGTCTTTGAAGTGCCATAGGATCTTTTCTCAGATCAATTCCTTCGTCTTTTTTAAACTCTTCTGCTAACCAATCGATGATAACTTCATCGAAATCATCACCACCCAGGTGAGTATTACCATTTGTTGATTTTACTTCAAATACTCCATCACCTAATTCAAGAACCGAGATATCGAAAGTACCACCACCTAAGTCAAAAACAGCAACTGTAATTTCTTTATCTTTTTTATCTAAACCATAAGCTAGAGACGCAGCAGTAGGTTCGTTAATAATACGTTTTACTGTTAAACCTGCAATTTCGCCAGCTTCTTTTGTAGCCTGACGTTGTGAATCGCTAAAATAAGCAGGAACTGTAATAACAGCTTCTGTAACTTCTTGTCCAAGATAATCTTCTGCAGTTTTTTTCATTTTTTGAAGAACCATTGCAGAAATTTCCTGAGGTGAATATTGTCTGTCGTCGATTTGAACTCTTGGAGTGTTGTTATCACCTTTAACAACTTTATATGATACACGGTTAACTTCTTTTTGAACTTTATCGAAAGTTTCTCCCATAAATCTTTTAATAGAAGAAATAGTTTTTGTTGAGTTAGTAATAGCCTGGCGTTTTGCAGGATCGCCAACTTTACGTTCTCCATTTTCGATAAAAGCTACAATCGAAGGAGTGGTTCTTTTTCCTTCACTATTAGGAATAACAACAGGCTCATTTCCCTCCATTACCGAAACACATGAATTTGTTGTTCCTAAGTCTATACCAATTATTTTACTCATCTTGTTATTTATTTTATGTCTGCCGACAGGCAGACAGGTTATTTATATTATTGATTTTAAAAAATAATTTCGGATTCAATAAATCAATCATTATGCCATTAGTAATTTATATGATATAAATGAAAATCTGGCATTGATTAAAATGATGTCACTAAATTTAAGTCATGATATGTGACAAAAAGACATACTATCATATTGTTGATACATGCAAAATGTGTTTCTGATAAAATAATAAGCAACTAATTGGTATTATTTGTAGCTTTGTCCTCTAAATTAATTTAAAAAGTCATGTCAGTTCATCAAAAAATAAAGCGTGTAACAACTCATGTTTTGCATGAAATGAAATTAAGAAATGAAAAAATTGCCATGCTTACCGCTTATGATTATTCTATGGCAAGAATTCTTGATCAGGCAGAAGTTGATGTTATTTTGGTAGGTGATTCAGCATCGAATGTTATGGCAGGTAATGAAACAACTCTTCCTATTACGATGGAAGAAATGATTTATCACACAAAATCTGTTGTGCGTGCAGTATCAAGGGCGCTTGTTGTAGCTGATTTACCATTTGGCTCGTACCAGGGAAATTCGAAAGAGGCTTTAACCAGTGCAATTCGAATGATGAAAGAAACAGGAGGCCATGCTGTAAAAATTGAAGGCGGACAGGAAATTCTGGAATCAGTTGAACGTATCTTATCGGCAGGGATTCCGGTTATGGGACATTTAGGGCTTACTCCACAATCCATACATAAATTTGGTACTTATGTTGTACGTGCAAGAGAAGAAGAGGAAGCTAATAAATTAGTTGAAGATGCACATAAACTACAGGAAGCAGGTTGTTTTGCAATTGTGCTTGAGAAAATTCCGGCAAAGCTTGCCGAAAAAGTCGCTAAAGAGCTAACTATTCCTATTATAGGGATAGGAGCGGGTAATGGAGTTGATGGACAAGTTCTTGTATTGCATGACATGTTAGGAATAACACAAGAGTTTTCTCCGCGTTTCTTACGTAGATACCATAACTTATTTGAAGAAATTAAAGGTTCGGTTAAATCTTATATTAATGACGTAAAAACACTGGACTTCCCGAATGAGAAAGAACAATATTGATCAAGATAAAAGTAGAAAGATAAAAGAATCAAGGAAAAACACAAAAACACTTTCTATATATAGGCTGTGTGCCATGCAAAAAGAACGATAGCACATGAACTAAATAAAATAGAAAACCTAGATTATCAACGCACATTTGGCATATTTATAAGTACCATGCACAGACTGATGGTTCAGCTTACAAAAGAGCCAAATTTTTGCTATCGCGCACAAGATTCGTTACCTTTGTAGAATGATAGAGTTAAATGAAAAATATAATTTACCATCAGAATATGCTGAATTTATTGGACTTACGTATGCTTCATCAACATCTGACAAGCATAAAAAGAGCAATGGGCAGTTTTTTACACCTAAGCGGATTTCTGACTTCATGGCAAATCTAGCTAAACCAAACTTGGATAAGATATCTATCCTTGACCCTGGTTGTGGAACAGCAACACTCTCATGCTCTTTGATTGAAAAACTTGTATCGGATTCAGAAATAAAAGAAATTGATTTAACTCTTTACGAAACTGATGGAAGTGTAGTAACTCAAACTAAATTGGTTGCAAATTATCTTGCAAAATGGTTAGAGAGTCGGAATGTAAAATTCAACTATACGATAAATGAGTTAGACTTCGTAATTAATAATTCAGAAGCTTTTAACTCAAACTCACTTTTCGGAACTGAAAATTTAAAACAATTTGATTATATAATTTCAAATCCACCATACTTCAAAATATCTAAAGCCGATAAAAGAGCTTCGATTGCCAAAGAGTTAGTTTATGGACAGCCTAATATATATGCAATATTCATGGGATTGTCAGCTAAACTGCTTAAAAGTCAAGGAGAACTTATTTTCATTACTCCAAGAAGTTTTGCGGCAGGAAACTATTTTAAAGCATTTAGGCAGTCATTTTTTAACGAGATTAGTATCTCTGATATTCATATTTTTAAATCACGAGACAAAATGTTTAAGAATGATAATGTCTTACAGGAGAATATAATTTTAAGGGCAACTAAGACCAAAAATACATCAATAAGAGTTACTGTTTCGGAATGCGTTAAAGGTTTGCTGGATCCAACAGAATATTTTTATCCAACAGAAGAACTAATTGATTTAAAGTCTAAAGATAAAGTGTTGTTTATTCCGTCAAATCAGATTGAATCTGATACAATCAAGATTTTCAGAAAGTGGAATAGTACCTTAAATGATTTTAATATTCAAATTTCAACGGGACCAGTTGTTGCTTTTCGTTGTACTGACTTTTTAAAAAATGAAGGTCAGGTAAATGGGACTATCGTTCCTTTAGTTTGGCTTCATAATGTCAAAGAAATGGAATTTGCCTATCCATTGCAAAAAGGGAATAAAGCCAGCATTATTGAAAACAATGAAGATTCACGGAAAGTATTACTAAAAAACAAAAACTATATTTTCCTTAGACGTTTTAGTTCGAAAGACGATAAAAGTCGATTGGTTTGCTGCCCTTACTTTGCCAACAGTATTGATACAGAAATGGTAGGCGTAGAAAATCATATAAACTACATTCATCGTCCAAATGGGGATTTGAGTGATAATGAGATTTGGGGCATTTCTGCACTTTATAGCAGTAGTTTATTTGATACTTTTTTTAGGACTTTTAACGGAAATACCCAGGTTGGGGCATCGGAATTAAAGCAAATTAAGATGCCACCACTTGAAGATATTGAAGTGATTGGAAGTAGGGTTAAGCAATTACAGAATCATAATAAAAAAGAGATTGATAAAATAATAAATGAAGTACTTTTAGAAAGAACTTATGTCAAAAATACAAGAAGCTCAAGCAATTTTGAAAGAGTTGGGGTTGCCTGATGCTCAACAAAATGAAATATCTGGCTATACACTTTTAGCACTGTGTAATATCAAAGAAAAGGACAAATGGTCTAAAGCATTTAAGCAAAGTCACGGAGTAACGAAAGGGATAATGACTTTTATCTCTGAAAATTATGAAAAAGAATATGCTCCAAATACCCGTGAAACTTTTAGAAGACAAGTACTTCATCAATTTGTTCAGGCTGGTATTGCCGATTACAATCCAGATATACCCGATTTGCCAGTCAATAGCCCAAGAGCACATTATGCAGTATCTGAAATTGCTTTGGAAACGATAAAAGCGTACAGGACAAGAGGTTGGAAGAAGGCAGTTGAAAACTTCAAATCTCAAATCGGAGAGTTAAAAGAAAAGTACAGTAAGGAACGAGAAATGTCAAGAGTTCCTTTGAAACTTACAAATGGAAAAGTGTTGATGTTATCGCCAGGAAAACACAATGAGGTTCAAGCTGCAATAGTTGAAGAATTTGCTTCGAGGTTTGCACAAGGTTCAACATTACTTTATGTTGGTGATACCGAGAACAAAGACTTGCATATTGAAAAAGAAAAGCTTGAAAGTATTGGAATTCCGATTACGGAACATAGTAAATTACCCGATGTCGTAATTTATGACGAAAATAAAAACTGGCTTTACTTGATTGAAGCAGTTACATCGCATGGGCCAATGACGCCCAAACGAATTGTTGAACTTGAAGAATTTCTTAAGGATTGTACAACAGGTAAAATATACGTTTCTGCATTTCCTGACTTTTCAGAATTTAAAAAACACACCAATGATATTGCTTGGGATACAGAAGTTTGGATTATGGAATTTCCTGAACACATGATTCATTTTAATGGCGACAGATTTTTAGGACCGAGATAATGAGTACAGTTAAGAAGCAACAACATTTTGTATGGAAGCACTATTTGAAGCCTTGGATAAAAAATGATAAAATATGTTGCTCTGGTCATGGAAATATTTTCCATACATCGCTTGATAATATTGCTCAAAAAAGATTTTTCTATAAATCAGAACCACTCAATTCGCATGAGTTTAGTTTTGTTCAATCATTCATCGAACATTTGCACCCGTCAGCTAAAACTTCTCAATTTGGATTACTTAGAATGTATTGTATTACAACCAACTATGATGATTATCTGCAAAAATGTGGCATTGAGGATTTTCATGGCATTGTTGAAGGTAAATTCAAGAGTGTATTAGCCAAGATTTATGGAAAAGACCTTTCATTTTTTGAGAATGATGAAGATAAAAACAATTTTAGTTTTTATGTGGGGTGTCAGTATACGCGGACAAATAAAATGCGAGCAAATCTAGAAAATGCTCCACTTAAAATACCTGAAAGTATAGATAAAGAAAAAATTGCAAAGGTTCTTAGTCTACTTATGGGAGATATGATTGGGAATTGGGTGTTTTCGAAATCAAAATTAACATTGCTGATTAATGATACTGATGAGAATCTTATTACAGGAGACCAACCTATCATTAACACAAAAGCACTTAATTCAAATAAGTATAATCCACCAAAAGAAATTGAACTCTATTTCCCTATAACACCAAAGATTGCCATTTATCTAAGTGATAAATCTATGGGAGAACAAAAATTGAATGTTAAGGAAGTGAAAGAATTTAATGAAATGATTATTCAGCAATCAAAGGAACAAATATATTCGATGGATAAATCAGATCTAACAGCAAAAAGCTAATTAAATTAAATGGAGATTCTTTACGAAGATAATCATATCATTGCTGTAAATAAACAAGTTTCGGGTATTGTACAAGGCGATAAAACAGGTGATGAGCCCTTATCAGAGAAAATAAAGGGTTACATTAAGAAAAAATACGATAAACCCGGAGCAGTTTTTTTGGGTGTTACCCATAGATTAGACAGACCAGTAAGTGGAGCTTTATTATTTGCCAGAACAAGTAAGGCACTTACCCGATTAAACAAAATGTTTCTTGAAAAGGAAATAGAAAAAACTTATTGGGTAATTGTAAAAGAGAAACCGGAAAAGGAATCGGATACGATAACACATTATATTGTTCGCAATCAACAAAAAAATAAATCTTTTGCATACGATAAAGAAGTTAAAAACTCAAAAAAAGCAAGCTTGAGTTATGAATTAATTGCATCTTCAGATCATTATCATTTACTGGAAGTTGATTTACATACAGGCAGGCACCACCAGATTCGCTGCCAGTTAGCTAAGATTGGTTGTCCGATAAAAGGTGATTTAAAATATGGTTTTTCACGTTCAAATCCTGATGGCGGTATAAGTTTGCATGCAAGAAAAATATCTTTTATTCACCCTGTAAAGAAAGAACGAGTTGAAATTGTTGCTAATACTCCAAAAGACTCACTTTGGGATTATTTTAGTAATGCTGTTTTTTGACTTTTTTCATTTCCAAGTTAAAATAGTTTAATTTAGCCTAACTAAAAATGATAATATGTTCAAGTTCCTGAATAAACCATATCCATTCAATGATGATTTAAAATATAATAGTAAGCTAATATTTTTTATCAGTATAGGAGTCCTGGTATTTTTGTATTTATTTCAGCCTCTTGATGTTAGTTTAATGGAAAGGAGGGAAAAGCTTTATGTTGTAATTGGTTTGGCAGCAATTACTTTTCTTTCTTTAAGTTTGAACTTATTAATCCTTCCAAGCTTATTCACAAATATATTTATTAAAAGAATATGGAACATTAAGAAGGAAATTTTTTGGAACCTGTGGATATTAACCACAATCTCTGTTGGATATTATCTTTATTACGAGTTATTAGGGATTTTTCATGTAGATTTCAAAGTAATTTTAGGTTTAATTGTCATAGCAATTATTCCTATCACAGGGCTCATAGTAGTTAACAGGAATAGAATGCTTAGAGCTAATTTAAAACTTATTGAAGGAATAAATAAAAAATTAAAGGATAATAAATCGATTGAGGAGAAACTGGTTCACTTTGTTTCTGATTACGCAAAAGATAACCTTTCAATAAAGGTAAGTTTGATAATATTAATTCGTGCAGCAAACAACTATATAGAAGTGTTTTGGAGAGAGGGTAAAGACATAAAAAATCAAATGATAAGAACCAGTTTGCGAAAAGCTGAAGAGTTAATGAAAGAACATAAATTTATCTTTAAGTGCCATCGTTCCTATATGGTAAACATTAATTTTATAGATAAAATTGAAGGTAGTATCAGAGGCTATAATCTATCTTTTGAAAATTTAAACTTTTCCATTCCTGTTTCGAAGAACTTTGCGTATAAACTTAAAGAGCTTATTTAAATTCACCTTATATTTTTAAACATTCGCCCCTGTAGGAGTATTTTTTACCCCTAAAAAGTGTTTTTCGTAACTATTTACTTTCTCTAAGACCTTTTCTTTTTAGGAAGTTTTTATTCCGACTAGATTTGTAATGTTTTATGAAATGTTAAAATATGAATCCGTTACAAATAGGAAATTTAAAAGTTAATTTGCCGATTATACAAGGAGGCATGGGTGTGGCAATATCATTATCGGGACTTGCTTCGGCTGTTGCAAATGCAGGAGGGATAGGAGTGATTTCAGCAGTGGCTATAGGAATGACAGAACCTGATTATATGAAAAACTATCGTGAAGCAAATAAAAGAGCCTTGAGAAAGGAGATTAGGAAAGCGAGAGAATTAACAAATGGAATATTAGGTATTAATCTAATGGTGGCAGTTACAGATTATGAAGAATTATTTACTGTGGCTTTAGAGGAAAAAATAGATGTAATTATTTTAGGTGCAGGCTTGCCCTTAAAATTACCACAATATGTTTTTGAAAAAGGAATAGAAAATATACATACGAAGTTTATTCCAAAGGTATCATCGGCAAAAGCTGCAAAAGTGATTTTTTCCTATTGGGCAAAGAACTTTAATTATGTTCCCGATGCTGTTGTCGTTGAAGGCCCAATGGCCGGAGGACACCTTGGATTTAAAAAAGAAGATCTGGAAGGAGAGATGGTTCCTTTATCTGTATTGGTTAAAGAAACTGTTGAGGAAATAAATTATTTCGAGAATGAATTCAATAAAGAAATTCCTGTAATTGCGGGTGGCGGAATTTATTCGGGCAAAGATATTTACGAAATAATGCAAAAAGGAGCCAAGGGTGTTAAAATGGGAACCAGGTTTGTTCCTACAAACGAATGCGATGCTTCTGGCAAGTTTAAAGAAACTTATATAAATTGTAAAAAAGATGATATTACTATTTTAAAAAGTCCTGTTGGATTGCCGGGCCGTGCGATTAGCAATGGGTTTGTTGAGAAAATCAGTTCCGGCAAAACAGAACCCTTTAAATGTTACTGGAAATGTCTGAAATCATGCGATTCTAAGAATGTACCGTATTGTATTGCACAAGCACTTTATAATGCCGCAAACGGGGATATGGAGAACGGATTTGCTTTTGCAGGTTCCAAGGCTTATTTAACCAAAAGTATTCAGCCGGTTAAGCAAGTTGTTTTGGATATAAAAATTGAATATTATAAAGCCAAATTTAGAAAATATCTAAAAAATATTCTTAATGAAAGAATTATACCGGAACGGATACAAATTCCCAAGGTTATACCTTCTATAAAGTTAAAAACTATATAAATTATACGCATAAGTTAATTACAAAACTTAAATTATTTTTCCGTAAGTAGATGCGTATAAGATTAACAACCGATAGGCATCAGTTAAGGAATTTACAGGCATAAGTTGACAAACTTATGAGCATAGCATTTTAAAAATGTAGTTATGTTTTTGATAAACTGCAATGTTTCTTTTAAAATAACACCTGTGTTGTTTGATAAAACACATAACATTAAAAATAGAGACGTGCAGATAAAAAACTAACTTTATTGATGTTATAAAAGAAGTATATGTAAGATTTTGAAATAATCTGTATTCCAAAACAGCTTGTGATTAGAAGGATTAATCGATTACCTTAATTGATTTAACTTCTAAATACTCCGGACCACCTTCAATAGGATAACCTTCAATTAAGTTACCTTTTATTTCTACATATACATCATTATACACTATTAGGTCAATTGAGTTGCTTGTTAGAGAATATAAGACTTCACCTGTACTTGTTTTTAATGTATGTGTGCCATACTGATAATAACTTGTTTCCGTCTCAATTATAAAACCATCGGAAACAATCATATATTCATCATTTTTATCACAAGAAATGCCTATAAAAATTACTAGGATAAATAGAAACAATATTTTTTTCATATTACAATATCTATATTTTTAATTGTAAGATGAAGTTTATAGTATATTGGATGCGTAATTAAAAGAATTATATTCACAGGACTTTTAAGATATAAGTAAATTATGCTTAAATTCCTTACGATCGAAAGTTGGTAACATTATTTTATTCTTTCATCGATTGTATTTATCATGCAATCCTTCTCCATTGAGAATCTTAGGCACACATTTTTCGATTCTTGTTATCCGCGTTTTTGATTGTTTTGGTTGCGAAAAATAAAGAATATATCCTCTTTGTCGCCCTGGTGTTAATTCTTCGAACGCTGTCTTGAAAAAAGGGTCTTCATCTAATTTTTGCGTTAATTCATCGGGAATGGGTTCCGGATTCTTTTTGAATTTTACTTTTAAGCCGGCTCTTTCCACCTCAATAGCCTCAAAAATATATGCTTTTAAAATGGATTCCTTTTCAATAATTTCCTGAAAATGAGTAAATTTAATATAACGCGCTGCTTGAGAATTCTCTCCCGGTTTAACCAGAATACGATTGGTATCACTTAATAATGAACCTTTAAAAAAACTAATTGCACAAAATTCTTTAAATGCACTTACAATTAAAATGTTTTCATTTTGATATGTGTAGCATGGTACACCCCATTTAAGTTCTTCGTTTAATCCACAATCAAGTACAATTGACCTTAACTTTTTTAATTCTTCGGGCCATTTATGAACTTTACAGCCGGATGTACCACCAAGCGGACAGCGCCCGCAACCTTCGGTTAAGTATTTGTCAATTTTGGGATTCATCTATTAATATATCTAATATAAACTTCAATATTCTTTACCGCCCTTTACAAGAAGCCAAATCGAAAATGACATTTCCCCAATAATACTTGGAATTGCAACAAATACTAAAAATATGGAACTGTAGGTTTCATAATTTGGTAGCACGAAATGGGCAGCCGTATCTATCATGTACATAATGCCTGCAATAATGAGAAAGAAACTAATCAATTTTGGTTTAACGATTATTTTACCTAAAAGAATAAGGTGAATTCCAAAGAAGAATAGCCCAATAAGCCAAATAATATTGAAAATATTAGCTTGTTTTAAGATTTCTTCGCTTGTGGTTGATACCAGGGCTAAAGGAAGTGCAAATATTGCAACTCCCATAATGACTGCGTGCATTAACCTAAAGTAAGTACTTAAACGGGATAAGATGTGATTTTTATATAATTCATAAAGTGCCCAGGCAACAACAACGTCAAAAACTACGGTGATTATAAATGCCAATATTCCGTATCTTACGGTCATATGGTTTTGTTGGATAGTTTCTAGCGGATTATTGAAAATAGATTCAAGCACAAAAAAATTAGCAAATATTGCGGCAAAGAAAATTATAAGGTAACTAAAGCCTGCAATTAAGGATAAAGTTCTATCTTTCATAGGTTTGGTTTTTTGTTGATTTAATGATTTCCAGTTTTTAGGTAAAAACAGTCCGGATAAGATAATGTTCAACAATCTATGATTGTAAATAAGACATTGACTATAAAAGAAACAAGAATATTTATATCTAATAACCTGTAAACTTTTTTCAGAACGAGTTACTTCCCGATAAATTCTCTTAATTCTTTTTTTAGGTGGTTCAGGGAATTTCAATACTACAAAAAACATAGGCATAAAAACCGGATTGCAAATCCGGCTTAACAGGGTAAAACCCCGCATAGAATTTGAACGTGTTATGCATTGTATTTTTTTGATAATTCCTTATATGTCTGCCAACATAAGAAGATAATTATACCTGTCTCAGCGCTAAAAAATGTGATAATAGCTATTAACCAATCTATCAGACCCTTATTTTTCGAGTCAACAAGAATAAAGACAGTCAGAATGAGATTTATAAAAAATGTTACTGTTATCATTATTGACTGAAGTGTCTTATATGTATGCTCCAACATGTCAGGATTAGGATGCATTGTATAATAAAGGTTTATTCCATAAGATTGTATGAAACGAACAATTACAGTATAAATTAATAGAAATATTACATACTTTGTAATTAACTTTTTAATTCTCATAATTTAAAGTTTACCAAATTATTAACCAATATTTTATTGTTTGCTTATTATTATCAATTGCTAAGCCTTTTGAATAACCATTCTTTAGTCCAGCTGGCATAGATTCTCTTGGTTTCAACTCATCTGAATCCACAAATATTCCAGATTCATAATCCAATATAACCAGTTCAATATTTAATTTTCTTTCAGATACTTCTTCACCATCATAATTATACAATGCATTCTGTGAAACTGGAACTAGTTCATTACAATGAATACTGTCATGTTGTGAATCAGCTATCTCACCTATGGTTTCAACAATAACAAAACAACTATCATTGGAGTTACCAACATACTTAGCGTTTTTTATAAATGATTCTCTAATTTCTTGAAATTTTCTCTGTGGATACAATAATGTTAAACTAATTTGAGCGTATTGTTCATACTCAGTGATGTGTCTCGGAGGTGCCCAACTGTGATTAATTAGATTGTTTGGTAACTTATTAGGAATATGATCAACTAAAGATTGCTCAAAAGAGTTGTAACATTCAATATAACGCACTTGATTTTTGGGGTCAATTATATTCAAACATGAACTAACCAAAAAGACAATAAATAAAAGAAAAATAAGCTGTTTCATACAAAAAAATTTACCTGTAACGGTCCTTGGGTATGAAGCTGTACGGGAGTTTTCCGTAGTTCAGTGTTCCCCGTAACCGAAAGCTAAAGATAACAAAAACCTGCCTGACTGCCTAATGGCAGTTAAACCGACAGGCAGGTTGTCAGACTGAGATGTAGTTTCCAACTTACAAAAGCTATCAAACTGTTAAGAATGACTTTAGATTTACGAACTTGAAAAGATGAAAAGCAGTTTACCTTTTCTGAAAAGGGCGCATGTTGGTAACGTTGAGTTTATGCGTAGTGGCGGATTTCGGAGCTCTTCGCTATCAAACTGAGATAGTGTTGATGTGAACTACAAACCTTGATATTTAATAAAATCCCCGCCATTACATATGACACATTGTTACCGCCTGTGCTTGGTTATCTCTTTGTCAATAAGTCAAATAATTCTTCGTTAATATAATAATTTCCAGTTCCCAGTTTATTTTTTCGCAACATTTTATCATCCGCCAATTTGTTTAAATAATTTGCAGCTGTTAATCTCGAAACTCCAATGTCATTTATCACAAACTCAATCTTTGTATACGGGTGTTTAAATAAATTATTCAGCAAGTCCTGACTGTAAAATTTATAATTGTCACGAAGTCGATGTTTGTAGTCAAGCATCAGTTCTTTAATCTTGATAATTAAATCAATCGTTTCTCGTGCCGTATTTTCAACTCCTTTAATCATAAATAAAATCCAATCCTCCCATAAGTTTTCGTCTCGTACCTTTTGCAAATACCTATAATAATCAGGTTTATGTTTGATGATATAATTACTTAAATATAGAATTGGCAAAGTCTGTAATTTTTCCAAAATCAGGTATAAAATATTTATTATCCTACCTGTTCTGCCATTTCCGTCGTAAAATGGGTGAATACTCTCAAACTGAAAGTGAATTATTGCCATTTTTATCAAAGGGTCGCAATCTTGAATCTCCGAATCGTTAATATATCGCTCCAGATTTGCCATTAGTTTCATTATTTCCTCATAATTTTGTGGCGGAGTGTAAATTGTCTCTCCAGTTGCAGCATTTTTTAATGCAGTTCCGGGAAGTTTTCTAAATCCAGCTTTATTGTCCTCAAGTATTTCTTGAATTAGTAATATACTCTTATTTGTCAGTAATCCAGTCTTGGTAATTAATTCAAATCCTTTTTTTAGTGCTGAAATATAATTTTGAACCTCTTTGGCTTGCAACGATTTAAAGGCATCAAGATTTAATTCCGACTTATATAAATCATCATGTGTTGTGATTATGTTCTCAATTGCCGAACTATCTTTTGCTTCTTGCAATCCAAGCGTATTAATCAAAATATTTTGGTTGGGGATTGTCGAAGCGATTCCTTTAAGCTCTGCTAATGCAGCATGAGCTGAAGGTAAAGCCTTTAAAACCTTCTTTGTTTCTAAATCAACATTTAACGGTAATTCTGTTAATCCCCAAGTATCCATTTGTATAATTTTTTAAAAAATCTATACAAAGATAAAGTCTTTTGTAAAGAAAATGGAAATTTCTTTACATTTAATTGACGACATGTATAAAAAAATCAAAAATCTATGCATAAGGCTCTCTGGTTGCATTGGCGGTAACGGCTCGAATATGCGTAGTGCGGGATTGCCGCCCTGTTTCACAGTCCCCTGTTGGAAAAAGATGAAGATAGTACAAAGTTTGCAGAACACCAAAACCCGTATGCTGTAAGACCCGATGTTACACACTGTGCGCTGATGCCACCTTGCTTGTCAAGTTGGTGAGCACAAGCCATGAAAAACAAAAAAAAATAATATTAAGGTTGGGATTACTAATTGCCTGAAAGGCAAAATTGGTCCCGATAGATCGTATCGGGAAAGAGGGATTGAAAGAAAAGAAAATTTCTCCTAGTGAAGATGAATTATTGTGGTTTTTTTCTGAAATCCCCCTTAGTCCCCCTTTTAAAAAACTACTCTTTATACACATCTTTTTTGTTTAAAACATTTACTGCTAATTTGAAACCATCATATTTATCATAAAATATATCAAGTCCATTTTTAATTG
>JANQHE010000043.1 GCA_028282785.1 Bacteroidales bacterium
TAATGTTATTAACAGTAAAATAATAAGGTGTTAGAAATGTAAATCAATTTGTTTGCTTTACCTTAAAGGGGATAAATTGATTTTACCTGCAATGCTCATGGGCTAAAGGTTCTTCACACCCTGCCTTGCCTGCAATGGTAATTAGTTAAGACTTTTTGTTTGCCCAAAACCCTAAGGCCTGCCTGACGGCAGTCAGGGTAGCAAAAGTCTTCATTTATAGCATATTGATTTTCAATGACTAACCCTCTAGGGCCGGGGCAAAAATCATTGAAAATCATGTGGAAGTTTCTTAACTTATTGACATTGGTCTTGCCTGCCGGCAAGGCTTTAGGGAAGGGGTAATGAAGAAAATCGTTTAAATAAAATATTTGTGTACTTGATAAAAAAATAAATAACTTTGCAGCCAATCATTTAGAAGGGAGATCTTGAGATGAAAAAAGTAGTAATAGGCATGTCGGGTGGTGTTGATTCAAGTGTAGCCGCATATCTTTTAAAACAACAAGGATATGAGGTTGTGGGCCTATTTATGAAAAACTGGGATGACGCTTCGGTTACTTTAACAAGTAATTGTACATGGGAAGATGATCTGCTTTTTGCTGAAATGGTTTCTAAGAAACTGGATATTCCTTTACATATGGTAGATTTAAGTGATGAGTACAGGAAAAGGGTTGTGGAGTATATGTTTGCCGAATATGAAAAGGGCAGGACCCCAAATCCGGACGTTTTATGTAATCGTGAAATCAAATTTGATATATTTATTGATGAATGTTTAAAGCTTGGTGCTGATTACGTGGCAACAGGACATTATTGCAGAAAAGAAACGATTGATGTTAATGGAAAAGAAACATACCGGTTGTTAGCGGGTAAAGACCCAAATAAAGACCAAAGTTACTTTTTGTGCCAGCTGAGCCAGGAGCAGATTTCGAAAGCTTTATTTCCGATTGGAGAACTGTTAAAACCCGAGGTTAGGGAAATAGCAGAAAGAGAGGGATTAGCAACAGCAACCCGAAAGGATTCTCAAGGTATATGCTTTGTTGGTAAAGTAGACCTGCCTACTTTCCTACAACAAAAGTTAACGGCAAAAAAAGGCGATATTATAGAAATTCCGGAAAGCTACTACGAAGGAAGAAATTCGTCCGATGATCTGGAAGAAATTTCAAAAGCGTTTAAATACAGGAGAGAAGATGGTAATGTAATTGCCGGACACCGTGGTGCACATTTTTATACTATTGGGCAACGTAAAGGATTGAATATAGGTGGTACCGGAAAACCGATGTATGTAATTGCGATTGATGTGGAAGAAAATATTGTGTTTGTTGGCAGGGGAGATGATCATCCGGGGTTGTACAGAAAAGCATTGTTTATTTCCAATGAAGAATCTCATTGGGTACGCGCGGATTTGAAAACGGAAACTGAAGATTCTAAAGATTTTTTGATTAGAATTCGTTACCGTCAGCCTCTTCAAAAGGGAACTTTGATCTCAAAACCGAAAGGTTTATATATTAAATTCGATAAGCCTCAAAGAGGAATAGCCCCGGGACAATTTGCTGCCTGGTATGATCAGGAGGAATTGATCGGATCAGGAGTAATTAATTAAAAAACTAAAGGCTACCCGTTTGGGCAGCCTTTTTGTTATTTTGAGTCAAGTGTAATATATTTAAAGAGGATTCTGATCCGTTGCAGGATCCATATTAATATTTCCATCAAATTCTTTTTGAGGAATCATTATTATCCACTCCCAGGATTCAGGGTCATCAAAAGTTAATTGAATGGAGTGGTTTGAACCGGTATACGCCCTGTCAAAGCCTGTTTTTAACCTTTGAATATCAAAAACTCTGAAACCTTCACCCCATAATTCAATTCTTCTCTGAAGAATGATAAAATCAAGAAGAGTATTTACAGGTCCTGCTGTTCCTAGACTTAAGGTATTTCCATCAGGAATTGCAGCAAGTGTTGTAGCAAAATCAGGATCTTTATAGCTTATCAATTCAGTCAATAAATTACGAGCTTGAGTATACTGACTTTGTCTGCATTGTGCTTCAGCTTCAATTAGATACATCTCAGCCATTCTCATATATAATAGATCAGAAGACCAACTGCCTGGTTGTTCTATAGTAAATTTTACTTGGTTATATCTAAAATCAGGTCCAGTTAAATCATTAGCTGAAGTTACTGGATCAACAAACCAATTGCGACGAACATCATTTGTTCCAATTTGATCGTAAAGCCATCTTGAAACACATTTTCTTGAATCTTCAGCATAACCACCTGCACTTGCATCCATATGGCTCCAAAAAGAAGACCATGAAAGGGTTTGTTCGTCATTTACCTCAGAACCCCACATCCATTCAGAATTAGAAACGGTGTTAAAACCTCCGTTAACATCAGCAGCAGACATTAAACTTAAACCGGATTTACCTCTGGCCGCAGCGGCATTAGTTGCTGCAGTAGTCCAATCTTCTTGTGTAAGAGCAATGCGAGCTTTAAGACCATATGCAACATATAAGTCTATATGTGATATATGTCTTTGGGATGAGGCATTTTGAAATAATGTAATAGCCTGGTCTAAATCGGTATTAATCTGAGTATACACTTCTTCAACTGTTCCTCTTCCTTTTCCTTCCGTTTCATTATTAGTAGGTTCTGTATATAATGGGACTCCAGGATCACTTTGATGTCCTACATATGTTCTTTGATATAATCGAATAAGGTTAAAGTATGCGTAAGCTCTTAGTGCATATGCCTGTGCTTTGATACTATTTCTGTCCGCATCATTTCCAGTTGCTTTGTCAATGTTTCCTAAAATATAGTTAGCATTGTTGATGAACTTATAGTGCATGTTCCACCATGCATATGGCCTGTCGCCCGTACTATTTATTTCACTTCTTACCCAATAGTTATAGTCAAACCAAAACCAAGCAGAGCCAGGTTCGTTTTGTACCATATCATCACCAAATAAGTCACTTGCCAAACCAAGTGCGGCAACTCCTGAGTTTTCAGTTTCATAATAATCAACCCATTCACCTCCGGCTACAAAGAACGCTCTGTATATACCATTTATGGCAGTGTATGCATTTTCTACTGTTTCAAATATAACAGGTCCACTTGCTTTGTTTGTGGGATTTGTTTCCAGCGTATCTTCACTACATCCATAGATAGTGAGGATTGCAATTAAAATATATATAATTTTTTTCATTTTCGTAATCTTTAAAATCATTAAAATTTAATATCGATACCACCTGAGATAGTTTTTAAAGGAACATACTCATAGTTCTGGTTTCCCATAAAGTTATATTGAGGGTCCATACCTTTTAACTTTGTAAATAAAGCCAGGTTATCAGCTGAAACATAAAATCTACAAGCCTTTAATTTAATTTTTTCAACAATGCTTTCAGGTAAATTATAACCAAGGCTAATGTTTTTAATGCTAAAATAAGAAGCATCAATTAGCCGGTCGTTAGTTGCGTAATTTACACGTCCGTAAACCAGTCTGGGAACATCGGTAATATCTCCGGGTTCTTGCCAACGTCTTGTAACATCAACATGGAAATTATCACCTGCATTTCTAGTTGAGAATAAACCGTTATAAACATTATCGAATATTTTTCCCCCAACAGAGTAAGTTAATAGTATTGATAAATCAAATCCTTTATATTCAAAAGTGTTATTAATACTTCCGTAGAAATCCGGAATTCTACTTCCATGCACTTCTTTATTTGCAGCAGCTTCGTTGTAGTCATTTGTAACATACTCATTAATTACATTTCCATCTTCATCTCTCTCTTTAATTAGATAAAGTTGTTCACCGGTTGTAGGATCAATACCGGCAGAAGTTGGTAAGTAGAAAGAATTAATAGGTTCGCCTATTTTTACTATGAAACTTCCATCTACAATTTCCTGGCCTTCAGTAACAAGCTCAGTTACTTCGTTTCTAACAAAACTTAATTGAGTTCCAAAAGTCCATTTAAAATCTCCGGTAAAAATGCGAGCTGTTAAATCAAAATCCATACCTTTATTGACCATTTCTCCGATATTATCCCAATAACCGTTAAAACCGGTAGAGGTAGCTAAGGGCCTAAATAATAACAGGTCTGAAGTAGTTTTTTGGAAATATTCCGCACTTAAAGAAATTTTATCGAATAAGATAGTTTCTAGTCCAACGTTGAAGTTTTTATTCTTCTCCCATTCAACATTTTGATTTTCAAGAGATTCCAGCCAAACACCTCCGTAAGTTGCATTCGGATATTCTGAAGAATAAAAGCTTTGCCATACATAATAATTGTTAGTTCCATCATCATTTAATATAGCATCATTTCCTTGTGATCCATAACTGGCTTTTAACGTCATGTTATTTAACCAATCAAGAGGTTGCATAAATGATTCTTCAGAAATTCTCCAGGATACACCAGCTGACCAGAATTGCCCCCACCTGTAATTTTTATGGAATCTTGAAGAACCATCGGTTCTCCAGCTAAAAGAAAGATAATATTTATCCGAGAAATCATAATTTAAACGACTTAAATAAGATTCAATACGATAAATATCACTATATGAGCTTGCTCCTGTAGTAGTAGCAGCTCCATCCAATTCTGTCAGACCCTCAAATAAGTAGTTTTGTTTTTCCGCATAAAATCTTGAAAAACTATAATCATAATATTCATGACCTGCTAAGATATCAATTGTATGCTTGCCAATTGTTTTATTATAATTTAATAACTGATTAAATGTATAACTAAGCGTTCTGTAGTTATATTTATAGCCAGCACCATGAACAGCTGAAGCATCTCCATGAAGCGGATTATTATAGATTAATCTATCACTACCTCTATAATCGAAACCAAAGTTAATTGTAAATTTCAGATCTTTTAAGATAGCTATATCTTTATCAGTATCGAGATCAAGATATATTCTACTACTTAAGTTATCTGCATTTATATATCTCTTGTCATCATATAAAGTCGCAATACTATTAAAATTATTAGCATAAGGTCTTGTTTCTCCATAATCATAAACCTTATTACCATCCGAGTCTAACACAAAACTTCCATCGGCATTTCTTTCATAAACCGGATAAATAGGTGCAATTGCTAATGTTGAAAACCAAACGTTATTATAACCTGTACCACTGTTTGTCAGGTAGTTTCGTTCGGTCAAAGAATAATTTGTATTCATACCAACTTTCATCCATTCCTTTAATTGAGAATTTAGATTTAAACGTGCTGAATAACGATTAAACTTGGAATTTACAATAATACCTTTATGATCCAAATAGCCTAGAGAGATAAGATATTGGCTTCTCTTGTTACCTCCATTGATACTTAATTGATATTCCTGTCGAAGATTATCATCTCGTAATGTTTCTTCAAACCAATCATCATCATACCTTAGGGTAGCATTGTTAACAACTTTACCAGTTGCCGGGTCGATCAACAATTCCGAACTAACGTTAAAAGGATTATACACTTCTCCTCCCAAAAGTTGCATATAGCTTAAGGTAGTCATATCACCATTTAAAGCTAAAGTGGTTGCTTCTTCTTTAGTTAAACCATTGTTAACCATAAAAGAGTTTACATAAGATTCGAAAAATAATTCCATGTATGTCCTTTCATCAACAGTTTCATAGTTTTCAACAGAAGGAGAAAATGAACTAAATGTGGCTTTGAAATTTATTTCCGGTTCTCCTTCAGATCCCTTTTTAGTTGTAATAATAATAACACCATTAGCACCTCTGGCGCCATAAAGTGCTGATGCTGAAGCGTCTTTAAGAACAGACATAGACTCTATATCATTAGGGTTAATACTATTGATAGTACCATCATAAGGTATACCATCAACGACATATAAGGGATCATTTGATGCATTAATTGAACCAAATCCACGGATTCTAATTTCCGAATCAGAACCAGGTTGTCCACCTCCGGAAGTTGTTTGTATCCCGGGAACAACCCCCTCAAGCGCTTTAGTTGCTGTTGCTACGGTACGTTTTTCGAGAATATCACTATCTACCATTTTTGCAGAACCTGTGAATGATTCCTTTTTACTTGTACCATAAGCTACAACAATTACTTCATCCATTTCAAGAACTTCTGCTTCAAGGGCTACATCAATAACAGATCTGCCATTTATTGGTTCTTCCTTTGCGATCATTCCAACGAAACTAAAAACCAATGTTTCAGCATCACTAGGTACATTTAACGTGTACTTCCCGTCAAAATCCGTTGTGGTACCTATTGTAGCATTGCCTTTAACAATAATAGATACACCAGGTATTGATAGACCATCTTCAACACTGGTTACTGTACCCGAAATTTGCATTTGAGCCAAGGTATGAAATCCTACCATGAGCAGAAATGCCAAGAAAATCAATAATTTTTTCATAAATAAATTTTTTAATAGGTTATTTTAGGGTGAGGTGAAGAAGGTAAAATAATATCATAAAATATTTAACATAGCTTTATTCATAGCCTCTTCACCTCTAATTCAACTAATGTATTTATCAAGGAGTATATATTAAAGAAAAATCTAGATTGGAAGGAATTAATTCTACTAAAAGTAGATTTATAAACACATATGCTATTTGTAAATTTAAAATGGATATGAGTGGCAGATAGATTTTGTTTTACCTTTAAAATGCCAAATTATATGTATAAACGGAAATTATGGTTAAAATTCGGTTGTTTGTTTAAATAAATTCATTCACTCATTAATTAATAAGTGAATGAGTGAATGAAAGGAATGCAAAGCTAATAAGATCCATAAAATTCAAAAAAGAATAGCCCCGGGACAATTTGCTGCCTGGTATGATCAGGAGGAACTGATCGGATCAGGAGTAATAGCAAGCTAATCGAAAAGTTTTACTGGTTGATTATTATCATCAACAGCAGCAAAATAGAAATTGCCTTCGACTGCTAATTCTCTGATATTATCATATTTCTGTTCAATAAAAATTTTAACATTAATTTCGAGTTTAACAGCTCCGACATTTGATACAGTTCCAAATAATTCGGCGATCGCACCATAAGGAATGGGTTTTTGGAAATTAATTTTACCGGTAGATATTGTTACAACTTTTTTTCTACAAAATCTGGTTGCAGTTATATATGCAATTTCATCCATCCATTGTAATGCTATTCCGCCAAATAAGGTGTTATGATCATTTATTAAGTTTTTAAATACAATTTTAACTTGTCTTGTTTCTGCAAGCTTCTTAACCTGTTCAGTGTTCATAAGATATTTTTTCGCAAAAATATATAAATGATATTACCGGGCATATGCTCAATAGCATTATAAAAAAACAGGTAACCAGGTTATAAAATTTGTAGGAGAATGCTTATTGTCTTGAATGTATTCCTATTCTATTACCTTCAGAATCAATGAATAGTCCATAATATCCATATTCTTCGGAGATCAATGTTTTTTCTGTAAAAACTGTACCACCTGCATTCTCTACTCTCGAAAGTTCGATTGATAAATCTCCTGATGGTGGTGTTAAATAAATTAATACTCCATCTTTTGAAGGTTTATACTGCTCATGTTTTATTAATGTACCGGACGCGCCAAATCCGTCTTCTTTAAAAGGAAACCATGCCATAAATTCTTTGCCAATTTTTTGTTTTTCTAACTCTATGTCAAGAACTTTCTCATAAAATTTGATAGCTCTTTCCATATCTGTTACCGGGATTTCGAACCAACCTACAATGTTATTTTTCATTATATTTATATTTATTCTGCAACGTTTACCTGTTCCAGTTTTTTGTGTAATTCAGGTATTGCTGTAACAGCTGCACTACCATACCATTTATGAAGTTCCATTACCAAACTTCCTGTTTGAATGGCAGGATCGGTTTCTGTAAGTTTTTTAGCTTCTTCTATCGAACTTACATCAAACACGTAAATTCCACGTAAATCACCATCGCCGAAAAATGGTCCGGCAAGAACCAATGTTCCTTCTTCTGCCAAACGGTTAATGTTTTCTAAATGTGCCTTTTGAAGCCTGGCAATTTCAGTTGAATCTTTACTTCTGTTAGGACCTCTTTTTAAAAAAGCAACAACAAACGGTTTCATTCCATATTGGTCAGCACCATATTTTTGTGCCAGTACGGAATCATAAACAGTTTCGGCAAGTACATTATTTTCTTGATTTTCATTCATAACCGGACTACATGACCAGGTGTAAATACCAAGTATCAGTATAGGAAGAAGTTTTTTCATTTTAATTGATTTTAGGGTTGTTTAATTAACAAAATGCAGTTTTACGTTTTACTCCGACTTTATTTTTTGATTCTACTTTTTCTATATATTCTTTTGCCAAAGGAACCTTACAAGCTGTTCCTCCCATTTCAACATCTACTTTACCAATTTTTGAAGCTACCAATTTAGATTTTTCATTTAATGATTTAATATAGGTTCCAACTGATATTACAAATCCATTCATTGTATATTTCACACGATTCTGGCAGTTATGTATTGTTTTGGAAATGATATCCAGAAGTTCTTCAATCTTACTTAAATCAATTTCTTCATCTTTTTTAGTCGCGATAATTGATGATAAAGTGGCCCAACCGGTAGAAGCAATATTTTCTTTATCCGATTTTATAAATTCCATCGCGAGTTCCCATCCATAATTACTCTCCGCAATTGTCCAGGCCACGGTATATTCACTTAAATAATACCAATAAGCTTTATCCACCCAATTCATAAGTTGACCCTTTGTCATTTTTTGTGGTTCGGAAATAAGACCTGCCAGGTACATGGCATCACTATTTCCGGTGTCATACAATTCCAGCGCGAGTTTATGGTTCTTTTTGACTTTTTTCTGTATCTTTTTAAGATCCTGAACCTTAACACCATAAAAAGGTTCGATGGCACCATGCCTGGTTAAAACTTTTTTCGTTTGTTCGTTTCCAAATTCTTTTAATTGATCTAAAATCTCTTGAGTAGTCATGATTTTTTACTTTTTAAACAAACAAAACATAGTTCTGTTTAAATCATCAAAATATAAAAAAATAGCAACTTTAAAGCTATGATTTTCTGTTTAGTTTTTTAAGAATTTACCGATCGTTTATTGTTAATACGGATAAAATTGAAGGAAGATTAACCATGGTAGTTCTTCCGGCATTATAACTAACTAAATTAGGTTTTATCTTTTCTAAATTTCAATCGTTCTTCTTTGGTCATTTTTTCGATAGCATATTGAATGATCAATCTGGCACAATCATTTTTCCATTTCATTAAAAATTCTTCTGTTTTAATTCTATCTCTTTTCCAACATTCCCTAAGAAACCAACCTAAGCCCTGGTGTACTTCACGTTCAGGATCCATCATCATTGGATCAATAAATTTAAACATCTTATCAAAATCATCACTATGTTTTAAAAGTTTGATCATTCCAACCGGAACGCAACGTCGTTGAAATTTATTTTTTGCTGTTTTCCATTTAGATAAATCCTGAAGTTTTATAATTTCATTTTTCCAGAATACCGGGAAAAGGTATTGAACAATTCCATCGGTATGAGCCCAATTGTTTATTCCAATGGAGAACCACATTTCAACTTCCTTAAAAGTTCCGGAATCAAACTCTTTTTTAAACTCGTTAAGTAATAATAAAGCAAAATTTGGCAGCTCATATCTTTGATCAGGGATAAGCAGTTTAGAAACTTCATATACTACTTCCATCGTACACCATGATTGTCCATAATATTCTTTAATTTTAAGCGAAACAAGCTTATTTTCAACACCAAAGCCAACAAACCCTCCTTTAAAATATCTTGAATATTTTTTTTTATTTTCTTCGTTAGTGTTTTGTTCACAGTACGTTATAATATCTTGATATAATTCTTTTGTATTCATACTTTAATGTTTTAGTAAAGATAAAAAAAAGCACAAACTCTATAAGTTTGTGCCATTCACATGAAAAAACAATTACCCAAACCAAACTAAGCTTTCTTAGCTTTTTTTAGTTTTTTCTTGCTAGAATTAAGTTTCTTGAGAATGTTTTTAAAGTTGATTTTTAGCTTCTTAACTTTTTTCTTTCCACCTTTTTTCTTTTTAGCTTTTTTTAATTTTTTTTCAATGCTGTTGGCTTGTTTTTCAATTTTTCCAACTTTCTTTTTAGCATCTTTAATTTTTTCTTTTTGCTTTTTGGTCATTTTATCTGTTTTATTTGGTTTGATTGCTTTAGGAGCGATTTCCGGTTCTGTGGTTTCCACTTCAGGTTTTTCAATAGCTCCTTCAATCTTATTTATAATTCCTTTTTTTTCTTGCTGTGTTACCTTAGGGCTTATAGATTTAAATTCCTCCAATTCCTTTTTAGGTTCTGCTACTACTTTTTTAGGGGCAACGACAGTTTTTGCTCTTGTACTTCTTTTGGTAGTACTTTTAGAGGAAGAACTTCCGGTTGCATCAGATTTTGCGGTAGTTGCAGGCTTCCTGGTTGTAGTTGCTTTACGTCTTCCGGTTGTTGAGCTTCCGGCGGCAGTTTTTCTTGTTCCTGTTGTAGAAGTAGATGTTTTAGTAGTTCTTCTGACAGAAGTACTTCTTGTAGTTCCTGTTTTTTTTTCAGTTTTTTTTTCAGGAATAGCTTCCTTTGGAGTTTGTTTCCGAGAATTTTCCGTTAAATCGGAATTTACATTTTTGTTGTCTTCCATCACAAGATAATATTATATTAATAAATAATTAACACAAAATTAACATAACATCCAAATTTATAGCAATAATTAACATTATTTTAATGTTAAATTTTTAAATATGCTTAATAATTAAAAGATTATCAGATGTTTGCTATAAATCAGAGATTTAGTATCCTGTTTTTCTTCCGGAATGTTCACGCAGCATTTTAAACCTTTTAAATCCCATGTTGTACAATTTATCTATATCAAAATCTTTTATACCATGTAATTTTCGGGGTTTGATTTTATGCATGCACCATTTTCTTCTTATAAAGAAACTGTAGTAATAGTACATGCTTCTTATGATAAGATTTGTATTTCCAAGTATTTTGTTTCTTTTTGAAATATAATCATAACAAATCCTGTTTGGACAGGTTAAAGCACATCCTGCATTTCCAAATAATGTAATTCTTTCCTTTTGTTCAATTGCTTCCAATAATTTTATATTATTATTTACGTTCATTGGAAGTACAACTGTATCGTATAGTTTAAGTGCTTCATATATTTTTTCCGTAGAATCGATCTCTTTTAAAATACTTGCCTCAATTTTATACTTTGGATAATCTATTTTTATCCATCTTGCCAACGTATCGTTAGTTACGATTAAAGAATTTCCTTTTTTATGATACTTATCTAAAAGTGGCTTGTTCCTTTTATATTCTTTTTCTGAAACATAATGATTTGTAAGAGGAATTCTTATTCCGATATTGTGATTTTGAAGAAATTGATAATCTTTTTCGGAAATCTGGGGACGAAAAAACGGTCTTCCACCATAAAGAGATGATTTCTCAACAAATCCGAATATACTATCAATTTTGTTTAAAGGTATGTTAGGGAAGAAGGTTTTAAAATATTCTTTAACCGGCTGATTTAGTTTTTTACCTCTGGCAGATATAGTATATATAGTGTCCTTCATTTTAAACTACTGTTTTAATCGGTAAAAAATTCCTCGTTCTTGCCTGTATGTTTCAATCTTACCTTCTTGATCTAAGATGTCCAGGTATTTATTAATTTCATTAATGTGTAGTCCAAGCATATCCTGCAAATCTTCCAAAGTACATGGACGCCTTGAAATAGTTTCCAGAACAGCATTTTCCGTATCTTTTCTAAAGGACCTATTACCTTTCCTTCTTACGGATGAGGCAATTATCTCAACATTTTTAATATTCCATATATCAATAATATTTTGTAATTCAAGCCTGGTAGCAGCTCTTATATTTTCAATCACTCCCGGGCGGTCCAACGTATTTAATTGGATTTTTTCAGGGTTAATTCTCAAAATGGAATCTTTTAATCTTCTGAGATTCTCTAAATCATCATTAAATCCTGGTAAAATCATTACTTCTAACCAGATAGCCCCGGTAAATTCTTTTCTAAAATCAACTAATCCCCGGATATAGTCTTCAATTTTTAGATTTTTATTCGGGCGGTCTATTTTCTTAAATGCTTTCTCTGTTGCTGCATCAAGAGAAGGTAAGATCAGGTTAGCCTGCAATAATTCCTGCCTGACTTTTGTATCATTAAACAGGCTGCCATTGGTTAAAACGGCAATGGGAACTTCAGGGTAATTTCTTCTTATATGATCTATTACTTTTCCAATATTAATATTTAATGTAGGTTCACCTGCACCTGAAAATGTTATGTAATCCGGATTTTCGTTATTTGAAAAGAAATTATCCAGTTCTTTTATAATCTCATCAAAAGAAACATATTCTTTCCGTTCTGTAGTTAAATTGGTTGAAACCCCGCATTCACAATATATACAGTTAAGCGTACAAATTTTGTGAGGAACCAAATCGACACCTAAAGACATGCCTAACCTTCTTGATGGTACCGGGCCAAATAAATGCTTATACATTTTAATTATAAATTGTTAATTTTAGCAAAATTAATCAAACTCACTTGATTAATTAAGACATTTAGAAGTAATAAAAGTTATTTTCGAATTATAAATTTTAAGAAGAATGAATCAAGAAATTGATTATAAGGGAATTGCAGTAAGCATTTTTGAGGCAATGAACTCCGGTGAGTTTTCAAAATTTCAAAGCAATGCATTAGAAGGTATATCTTTTGATTTCCCGGGTACTGATAGAATAGAGGGGGCAAAGCGCGTAATTTTATTTTTTAAGGCTTTACTTCGAAAATACAAAGATTTAAAATTCAGTGTTAACGAAGTTATTGTAGGAGATAAAAAAACATGTGTTGTATGGACAAATAAGGGAGAATATAATGATGGAAGTTTATATGAGAATAGTGGTATAACTTTATTTCATTTTTACGATGATAAGATATCATATATTAGTGATTATTTTAAAGACACATCGTTTACAAATCCAAAATAAGGTATTATGAAAAGGGTCTTGGTGCTTGACGGTAGTACCCGAAAAATGGGTAATACATCAATTCTATTACAACATTTTATCGAAGGTGCAGAGAAGAATACAAATAAAGTTGAACATATTATTGCAAAGGATTTAGATATTAAGTATTGTAATGGATGTTTGCGTTGTAATTTAGTGAAGCGATGTGCAATTAGAGGCGATGATTGGGAAGATTTGAGTCAAAAAATTAATGAAGCCGATGTTTTGGTTTTTGCATCGCCAATATATTTTCATTATGTTACGGCTCCTTTAAAAAATATAATTGATAGATTTCGTTCATTTGTTCATGTTCAAATTACCGAAACAGGTTTAATTCATACTCCCTGGAATAATTGGAATAAGGATTTTGTTTTGTTGCTTTCCATGGGATCTTCAGATGATTCTGATGCACAACCTGTAATTGATTTATTTGATTATATGAAAGAAGTGTTGGGCGATAATAACCGCTTACATGTTATTAAGGGAACCAGGTTGGCAGTAATTAAACAGGTTCAGAAAACGGAGGAAGAGCTAAAAGAGTTGTACCCCAAATTAAAACTAAACCGGAAACTTGTTAGGGATGATTATAACAGAAATCAAAAACTTTTAGAGGAATGTGGTGAGTTAGGTAGAAATTTGACCAAAGATTAATTCTCTTTTAAGATTTTTATTAACAAATATTAAGATTTAAAATCATTTATTTAGGTTGATTATTGGTACATTTGGGCTTGAAGCCTAAGACTAAGAAATATGAATAAAGTAGCAAGTAGGATTAATGATCAGCTTTTATTTCCGGTTTCTGAAAAGGAATCAACTGAATTGGCGGGTATTATGCGAGTTACTCCAATCAGTTGCATTGTATTTACCTTAATAGGGTTAATATTACAATCGCATATTATCATGTTTATTGTAGCAGCAACTACTTTAGTTGGTGCTTTTTCAAAAAACAGCCTTTATGATCGTGTTTATAATTTGTTGGCAAAAACAAAGGTGCCACCTATGGGCATAGCCCGAAGCATAGGGTGTGGGATTGGGGCCATTGTGCTATCGTGTAGTGGATATTTTTTATATATCGGAGATAATCTTTCGGCAATTATTGCAGGAGGGCTTATGATAACAGTTGCAAGTATTGCAGCTCTTACCCAGATTTGTTTTGTTACCCTGTTTATTAACCTTTTTAGAAAAGAGAAAGTTTCTTGTTGCGAATGAATGGCTTGAATTTTAAAATAGCAATGCTAATTTTAGATTTTTAGAAGTTCATCATATGGGTTTCCGTTTAATCCAAGCAATTTAGCAAAAGCAGGTTCAGTTTTTAGCCCCTGCTTTTTTAATTCTATTATTTGATTACGAAAACCTTCTCCCTTTTCCAGAAGAACCTTATATTCAATTATCATATGCCTGTATGCTTCTTGTTCATCTACCGGCCTATCCTGTCCAAAAATTTCTATTAAAAATCCATTAAAATCAAATCGCGCTACAATCGTTACATGATCACGGATTGTTTTTTCCTGTATGGAAAAATTCTCATGCATTCCAAAATAATCGATTATTACATCTTTGAACTGTTTTAAATCTTTGCAACAACAAATAATATCCAGGTCACTATCATCTATATCAATCTCGATTGGAACGGTACCGGTTAAAACAGGAGTGTAGGATTTCAGTCTATTAATTAAATTTAAATCAATAATCGTATTAAAAGCTTTTATTTGTTTTGGATTACCTTCTTTAAGGTAGGCAATATCTTTAAAATTATTCATTATAACATTAGCTTTCGTAATTTCTTTACCGTTTTCTTACCTTGATGTTGAATTGCAAAAATATCTTCTTTTTCTAATAAATCTTCAACCGAATAAACAAACTCGGGAATTAACCACTGTTCTTTTAATGCAATTCGTTCTAATACCATCATTGATAATACTCTTACGGCAACAGGTTGCATTGTAGATTTCATCCAGTTAAAGCAGAGCTCAATTATATTAGCTTTTAGTTCTTCGTCTCCAGGAATATCTCTACGAGTATATATTTTTAAAATATTTCTTTTAACTCCAGGGGTTTTACATTGAGGTAATCTATTAAGTATTTTTCCTGAGAACGGTTCAAGCAAGTTAGGTTCGTATGATTCGCATATTTCGACAACTCTTGATACTCGCATTGCCATCTGACCATGATCATCCAGCATCAAATCAACAAGGTTTTTAAATGATTCGGGATTATCCAATATGGTTTCTGCAGCCATATCAGCTTGTAACCTGGAGCTATTAGCAAGCATTTTAGCTATCTCATTTTTGCTAAAATTCATAAATACATCAGTAATTTAATTGAATGATTAAAATTAAGAAATTAAATTATTTACGAAGCAATTAATGAATTAGTCTATTTTCAGATTTTTTAAGTTTTCTTCAAAAATATCGGAATGGTAGTTGCAATCATAATTTGGGTTTTCCACTATTGTTCCGTCTAAATAGTTAAAATACCCTTTAATAAATTGTTTAGGTAAAATATAAGTTTCATCACCTTCATCATCCTTAACGGGAGTTTGTTCTGTTAATATCTGTTCAACTGCAATGTTTTTTGCACGCAATTTATTCAACACTTCAGAATAATGATCGTACATTTGTTTAGAGATACAAATCACAATAACATATTTTCCAAATTGTTTATGTTCATGATGTCGGTGAACAAGATATAGCTCATCATTATATATATATTCAGCTGTTTTATAAAATGAATTTAAAAATTTGAATCCTTCGGTAAGGATATTTTTTGCAACATTAAGTTTGGCAGTATAATGTAAAAACAGTTTTACTTTATCATCATTTTCGAATAAAAACTTACTAAACTTATGATCCAGAAGTTTGTCTTTGGTTACAATACCTTTATAGTCAGGATTTTTTAGATTTTCAAGAAAACTTATGACATCATTTTTGTCGATATTATTTTCATCTTTCCCAAACTTGTCGATATAGTTTTTTATGATAAAGTTCTTTTTAGATAACTGAAGATGAAGGTAAGTAATATAAATAAAAAGTACTAAAATAACTAAAAACTCAAATGAGACTCTGATATCATAGGAAGCAATATTTAAAAAATTTATCATGTAAAATAAATTATTAGCAATAAAGATATTATAAATGAATGATTAACAAAAGACTTAGGTAAAAAAAATACGCTTGATTTTATTCAGAGTATTTTTACCTTTTTATTTGGTTTCTTTTGCCAGAACAAACTTTAAATAAAAATAACCTAATAATGCTGCAAGAAGTGAACCCATTAAAATACCCAGTTTAGCCTGGTTTATTAAAACGATATTATCATAAGCCAGGTTACTTATAAATAAAGACATAGTAAAACCAATTCCACCCAACATTCCTGCGCCGAGAACATGAGGCCATTTAATATTGTTAGGTAGTGCAGACCATCCTAATCTTACTGTCAGATAAGAAAATATCAATATTCCACTTATTTTACCTAACACTAAGCTTCCACTAATACTTAATGTAAGTGTTTCAAATGAAGAAAGCCCTGTGCCGTTTAATATAACGCCGGCATTAGCAAATGCAAACAATGGCATCACAACATAAGTCACAAATCCATGTAAAGTATGTTCCAATTGTTGAAGCGGGCTTTGCACTTTATCAATTTGTGATTGCATATTGTCAATTGAAGCTAATTGCTCATGATTCAAGGTAATAGACTCTTCACAGGGTTCGTTGCAGAAATCTTCCAGATTGCGGTTCATTCTGAATGAGAAATCACGAAGTTTGATTTTACGTGTTGAGGGAATAGAAAATGCAATTAAAACACCAGCAATGGTAGGATGAATACCTGCTTTCAGGAATAAATACCAAATCACCCAACCTATAAGCATGTAAAATGGAATATAGCGAATATTTGTTGCATTGAATATGAAAAGAATTGCTAATAAGGCAAATGCAATGATTAATAAATTCCAATGGATATCTGCACTATAGAATACTGCAATTACTAAAATGGCTCCTATATCATCAACAATGGCAAATGCAACAAGGAATACTTTTAATGCAATGGGGACACGTTTACCTAATAAGCTTAAAATTCCAAGTGAAAAAGCAATGTCTGTAGCCATAGGAATTCCCCAACCTTCCATTCCCTGTCCATTTCTGTTAAAAACAAAAAATAAGGCGGCAGGTACAACCATTCCTCCGATAGCTGCAATAATTGGCAGAGCCGCTTTTTTAGGTGAAGATAGTTCACCTGCTAATAATTCACGCTTTATTTCAAGCCCTACAAGGAAAAAGAATATTGCCATAAGGCCATCATTAATCCACAATATAATGGGTTTGGTAAGTTTGAAGAAATCTGCACCAACTGTAAAATCTTGTTTCCAGAAGGATTCATAATAACTGGCCCATCCGGAATTTGCAATTATTAAAGCTGCAACTGTTGCTACTATTAGTAAAATTCCTCCAGAGGATTCTATTTTTAAAAATCGTAAAAAGGGTTGTCTTATATTATCAAAAGGGTCTTTAATAAAGTCCCTTTTAGGGTTGCTGCTGTAACTCATTATTTACATATTTTTAGTACATATCATTTTCTTTAGCAGAAAATAGATTTGGCATATCAATTAATAACTACAACAAATAAATGTTCTTGTTCAACGTTACAGTTAAAAATTCTAACGTACTAGGCTTATTATGTTATAAATACATTCTGCCATATTAATTAGCAAATTGGTTAAAGCCGTAAATGCACTAAAAAAGCCTTGGTCAAACCAAGGCTTCTGAATTATTAAATTATGATTTAACTTTAACCGTGTCTCTTGAAAATACAAACTTTAAATATAAATATCCAAACAATGCAGCGACCAATGATCCCATTAAAATACCTAATTTTGCTTGATTTTCAACAACCCCCTGGAATAAGCCAATTTTTTCATAGGCGAGATTACTAATAAAAAGTGACATGGTAAAACCAATGCCCCCTAAGACACCTGCTCCGAAAATATGTTTCCATTGAACTTTATCAGGTAATGCAGACAGCCCTAATTTAACAGTAAGGTAAGAAAACAAAAATATTCCGGCAATTTTTCCAAAAACCAAGCTACCGCTTATGGTTAAGGTTAAAGCGTTGAAAGTATCTACACCGGAATCCTTTAATACAACCCCGGCATTGGCAAATGCAAATAATGGCATAACAAGATAGGTTACAAACCCATGTAAGTTATGTTCTAATTGCTGCAAAGGGCTTTGTATTTTGAAAATTTGGGATTGCATATTATCAATAGCAGCTAACTGCGAATGTTGCAGTGCAACATCATCTGTATGCGGGTTGGCTTCGAAATCTTTCAGGTTCCTTTTCATTCTGAAACTAAAATCTTCCAAATCAATTTTACGCGCAGACGGTATGGTAAAAGCAATTAATACACCAGCAATGGTAGCATGTATTCCCGAATGTAGAAATAAAAACCAAATGATACACCCGGTAACCATATAGAGTGGGATGTATCTTATATTAAATTTGTTTAGAATAAACAAAAACGTTATTAATCCCAGTGCAATGATTAAAAATGCCCAATGAATTTCGTGGCTATAAAACAAAGCAATTACTACAATAGCCCCAATATCATCAACAATAGCAAAGGCAACAAGAAATACCTTTAAAGGAAGTGGGACACGTTTACCTAACAAGCTTAATATCCCAAGAGAAAACGCAATATCAGTAGCCATTGGAATACCCCAACCTTCTTTTCCTAAACCATCTCCCATCGTGAAAACAAAAATTAACGCAGGAATTAACATACCTCCAACTGCAGCAATTATAGGAAGTGCAGCCTTTTTGGGTGATGATAATTCTCCTACCAAGAGTTCTCTTTTTATTTCTAATCCTACAAGGAAAAAGAATATTGCCATTAATCCATCATTAATCCAATGTAACATTGATTCTGAAAGGTAAAAATTCTCTGTTCCAATCCTGAGTTCTTGTTTAAAAAACGTCTCGTAGTAATTTCCCCACTCCGAATTTGCAACGATGAGCGCTAAAACTGTTGCAACTATTAACAAAATCCCGCCTGATGATTCAATATGTAAAAATCTTTTAAATGGTTGTCTAATCCTATCTAATGGGTCTTGAATTTTATCGTTCAAGTGATCATTTCTGTAAGTCATTTATATGATAATTTTAGATTTAATAAGAATACTAACAGGGAGTGAATACGTTTTAATCTAAGAATTGTTTAATAAAAAAGATTGATTTTTATCACTTTTTTATAGAATTTAAATGATCCTCCGCTTCCGAGAGCTTTTCCTGAGTACCTATATCAAACCAATAATTTTTGTTATGTTGATATCCTGATATGGTTTTTATTTTAGAAAGATCCATGTAAGTATTTATAATTGAAAAACGTTCTTCACTTTGGAAGTATTTAAAAATCTCCGGATTTATAATATGTATTCCACTAAAAGCATATTCGTTTAACTGATTTGATTTTTTTGTTATAATTTCTTTTTCGGTTTTAATATTCTTCCAACCACACAATTCATAATTGTCGTTAAATAGAAAGTACCTGTTCGAGATTCTATTTCTTATCGCTAAGGTTGCTAATGCTTTCTTAGATTCATGGTAACCTATCAAATGATTTAAATTGATGTTACTAACTATATCCGTATTATGCAGAATAAATGGTTGATTGTCATCAAAAAACCATGAAGCTTTTTTTAATCCTCCACCAGTATCTAATAAATGATTCGATTCATCTGAAATTTCTATTCTAATACCAAAGTTGTTATTTCTTTTTAAAAAATTGATGATTTGATCAGCCAGGTGGTGAACATTTATAATAATTTCTTTAACTCCGGATGATATGAGTTTTTTTATAACCAGTTCAAGTAATGGTATTCCATTAATTTCAACCAACGCTTTGGGAGTATAATCGGTTAAAGGTTTTAATCGAGTACCTTTACCTGCAGCAAAAATCATTGCTTTCATGAATGCTCTTTTTTTAATATTTCTTGCTCAATATGTTTTAAATCAATATTGATATCAAATTGGTTTTTAAGCTCTTTAGCCAGTTTTTCAGCACTATAAACAGAACGATGCTGACCTCCGGTACATCCGAAACTTACCATTAAATGTGTAAAATTTCTTTTAATATATTTTTTTACAGATTGTTTAACAAGCGCAAATGCATGCTCCAGAAATTCAGACATTTCCGGTTCTTTTTCGAGAAATTTAATTACGGCTTCATCTTTACCTGTTAAAGCTTTATATTCTTCATATCTACCGGGATTATGGATAGCTCTGCAATCAAATATGAATCCACCGCCATTTTCTGTTTTATCGTCAGGTAATGCTCGTTTGTAAGAGAAGCTATTTATGGTAACCGTAAGTTTGTTTTTCATTTGTATTTACTAATTGATTTATAAGTTGGTTCAATTCGGGCATTTGGTTTAAAATATTCGTTTTATCTTTTAAATAGACCAGGTTGTTTATAGCTAAAGGAATACTTTCAATAAAATGTACTTTTTTTTCAATTAACCCACGTAAACCATAAGTGCCAAGTGTTTGTAATACCCTGATCAAAGCAAAAGCAAAATAAAATTCGTTAAATTCTTCTTTACAAACAGGCACAAATAATTTAGCCAGATTTATATAATAAGTTAAAAGTTGATCTTTAATATCTTCCGGGATTTGTGCCTTGGCCTGAAAAAGTAATGAAGCCAGATCGTACTGCAATGGACCTTTTCTTCCTCCTTGATAATCAATAAAGTAAGGTTCATTATCCACTAATAGGATATTTCGGGCCTGAAAATCGCGGTACATAAAAAAATGATTATCTGCTTTAAGCAAATATTTTGCAAATATTTCAAATTCCTTGTTTAGTTTATTTTTATTGTATTTCAAGCGTGAAGCATCAACATAATTGGTTCTAAAGTAATTTAAATCAAACAGTATTGACTCATCATTAAATTCCGGATGTTGATGGCATTTTGAATAACTAAAATTAAGACCTGCAATAATCTGGAATCTTATTAATTCGCGAATTACCTTTTTATATATTTCAATGATCTCACCAGTAAATTTGTTATTTACTTTTTTTGTTAATACCCATGAAAGAAACTGTTTATCCCCAAAATCTTGAATTAAATAAATGTTATTATCCAGATCCCGGGCATAAATATCCGGAACATTTAACCTACAATTCAAAAATTGCTTTGTAAAATCAAGAAAGGCAGTATTTTCTTTTTTATTTTCGTTGAAAACTCCAATTACCGTTTGATCACTATATTGTAGCCGGTAGTATATACGATTTGAACCTGAGTGCGGAAGCCTATTAAAACTAAAAGGTTTTACACCTGACCACTTCTCAAACAGTTTACTTAACTTGAATTCTATATTTTTACTATGAGTCATTAACCAAAGAAATAAACCAATAGAACGATTACAATCAAGGCGGGTATCATGTTTAAAATTTTTAACTGCTTAATGCCTAAAACGTTAATTCCTAAACCTATTAACATTAGTCCCCCAACTGCAGTTAATTCTGTAATAATTGTTTCCGAAAAATAGTTTCCAAAGCTGGCAGCTAATAAAGTTAATCCACCCTGATATATGATCAATGGAACAATAGAAAATGACACTCCTATACCAAATGCTGCTGCCAATGCAATAGAAGAAACTCCATCCATAACAGCTTTTGCTAATAACAGATTTGGTTCATTACCTAAACCTTCTTCAATAGCACCAAGAATTGACACAGAACCCATACAGAATAACAAAAAGGAAGTTGTTAATCCTTCAGAGAATTTTGAATTGTTGGATTTAAATTTATTTTTAATCGTTTCGCCAAACCGGTCAATGAATTTTTCAATATTTATTCCTTCACCTATAATACCACCAGTAACGATACTTATAATCATCAAAAACAAATTATTGGTTTTTACCGACATATAAATACCAATAGATATTGTAAACAATCCAATTCCTTGAAAAACAATTTTTATAAATCTTTCAGGAAGTTTGGCATTTAAAGATAATCCTATTGTACTTCCAATAATTATTGCAACTGCATTTATAATAGTTCCTGTCATTCCGTTTAATTTTGGATAAAGATAATAAGATGAAAACTTAATGTTTAACTTTTGTTTAAAATTAATTTTGTTGATATCCGTTATTATTAATAAATTTAAGACGCATAACATGTAACACATAGATATTTGTCATGAGAATTGAATTATTTAGTTCGGAACATTTAAATATTGTTGAGTTAAACACTACAGGTGACAACGAAAATTATATAAAAGGTGATTCAGAGTCGAAATATGTTGAAAGTGAAGTGTTTAACCTGTTTGCTAAATGTTTTGAAAACGCGAATAAATTATACGAATTTTTCGGAGCTACGAAATATAATGTTAGAAACATTGTTCCATTACGTAATGAATTATCCGATAAGTTAGAGTCACTTCAAAATATTAAAGGCCTGGATGATTTCAATAAACACATGGATCAGGTTTTTTTAGGCCAGGAGTTTATCGATGAGCTTACCCTTGAAGATGCAAACTGGAAAGAAAAATGGAAACATTATCTTGATCAATTAATAGAAGTTAATAAAGGATTAATTGAAATTACAGATAAGTGTCTCGAAGAACAAAAGGTACTTTGGGTAATAGGCTATTGATTTTTATCATTGAGGGAGCTATAATATAACAAATTTTCTTCAGATTTTATAAAAAAAGAAGCAACAATTTATATTTTTTTGCGTTTTAAATTATGAATTGCAAAATATATTGTATATTTGCGATGTATGAATAAGGCTATTATTCCACTTCATCATAATAGCAAGGTTAATAAATTAGAGTGTTAGCATCCCGGGGGGCCGGGATGTTTTTTTATGCCCTTTTGATATTTAAACCATTTGATCCCGTTTTCATCTAATAACCATTACATAAATCTAAGTGAATTTCATACTTAATTTTGATTTGTTATCTTTAAACTTATTTTCTTAATATTAATTAATTAAACCATGAAAAAATTAACATTACTTTTTATTGTTGCAATTATGGCTTTTTATAGTTGCACTAACAAAAATGAAATGAAATCAAATGAAAACCCATTATTATCGGAATTTGACACACCGTTTCAGGTTCCACCATTCGATTTAATTGATACAACTCATTTTATTCCTGCATTCAAGGCTGGTATTGAAGCATCAAAAGCAAAAATTAAGGTAATAACATCAAATTCTGAAGAGCCTACTTTTGAAAATACAATTGTACCATTTGATCAGGGAGAAGATATACTAAGAAGAGCTTATGTTTTCTATTCGCTAAATAGTGCAAATACAAATCCAACTTTACAGAAAATTGCGCGTGAGTTGAGCCCAATCATGTCAGCATACAGAAATGAGATTGGATTAAATCAGGATCTTTTCCAACGAATTAAGACTGTTTACGACAAAAGAGAAACATTTGGACTGGACCAGGAGCAAATGAGAGTTGTTGAAAAGTATTATAGAGATTTCGAAAGAAATGGAGCCGCACTTCCGGAAGAACAAAGAGAAGAATTAAAGAAGATCAACCAGGAGCTTTCAATGCTTTCTTTAGAATTTGGACAAAATTTATTAGCAGAAACTAATGATTTTAAATTAGTTATTGATAATGAAGAAGACCTGGCAGGATTACCGGAAGGAGTTATTTCAGCGGCTGCTGACGCTGCTAAGCAAAACGATATGGAAGGTAAATGGGTATTTACTCTTCATAAACCAAGCTGGATACCGTTCCTTACGTATTCACCCAAACGTGAATTAAGAGAAAAGCTTTATAAAGCAATGTATAACAGAGGTGATAATGATAATGATAAGGATAATAAAAAGATTATTGCGAAAACCGTAAAGTTACGAGATCAAAGAGCTAAATTATTAGGATTTAACAATTACGCAGAATATGTAATTGATAATAACATGGCTAAAACTCCTGAAAATGTGTATAATTTCTTACACCAGGTTTGGAAACCAGCCTTAAAAGTTGCTAAGCAGGAACGCGATGAAATGCAAAAGATCATTGATGCCGAAGGTGGTAATTTTAAACTTGAATCTTGGGATTGGTGGTATTATGCCGAAAAATTGCGTAAACAAAAGTTTGATTTGGATGAGGAAGAAATCAAACCTTACTTATCGATGGATAATGTTCGTGAAGGTATTTTCTATGTATCCAATAAATTGTATGGATTAACTTTCGAAGAAAGAACAGATATTCCGGTTTATCACGAAGAGGTTCAAACATTCGAAGTAAAAGAAGCAAATGGCGATCATTTGGCAATTCTTTATATTGATAACCACCCACGCCCCGGAAAAAGAGGTGGTGCCTGGTGTGGTGCTATAAGGAGTGGAGCTTATGAAGATGGTAAAAAGATTACTCCTGTAGTTTACATTGTTTGTAATTTTACTCGTCCTGTTGGTGATAAACCTGCTCTACTAAGTTGGGATGAAACAAATACCTTCTTCCATGAATTCGGCCACGCTTTACATAATTTCTTTGCCGATGGACATTACAGAAGAACTTCGCGCGATGTTCCCAGAGATTATGTTGAGTTACCAGCACAAATTATGGAACATTGGGCTGCAGAACCGGCTGTAATTAAGCAATATGCCAAACATTATGAAACCGGTGAACCAATGCCTGATGAGTTGATCGAGAAAATTGAAAAGAGTGGACATTTTAACCAGGGATTTGCTACGGTTGAATATGTTGCAGCTTCTTTACTTGATTTAGATTATCATACAACAACGAATACCGAAAATATCGATGCAGATAAGTTTGAAATTGAAGCCATGAATAAGATCGGTTTAATTGATGAGATTATTCCAAGGTACAGAAGTACTTATTTTTCACACATCTTTAGTGGAGGATATTCTGCGGGTTACTATGTTTATATGTGGGCAGAGCAGTTAGATTCTGATGCGTACAATGCATTTAAGGAAAGCGGAGATATTTATAACCAGGAGTTAGCAGCTAAATTCAGAAAATATTGTTTAGCTGAAAATGGAATGGGTGATGGTATGGTTCAATATTTAAAATTCCGTGGACAAGAACCTTCTATTGATGCATTATTAAAAAACAGAGGATTGAAATAATTAAATTTTCTATAATCTTAAGAAGCGCAGCCAATTGGTTGCGCTTTTTTATCATTCTAAACCTGCCAACAGGTGAAGTGAGGGAATCTGTTAATTTAAAGAAACTTATAAAATTTAAAGTTGTACAGTAATTGTCTCACCATATTCAATTTCGCGTTTAAATGCATCTTTTAACTCTTCATTATTGATGTAGGCCAATATACATCTCATCGTTCCGCCATGAGAAATAATTGCAACATGATCAGACTTTTGTTCTTGAATCTCAGCAAGAAAAGATTTTATTCGTTGATACATTCCATTAAATGATTCTCCATTTGGACACGGAACATTAACGAAATCGTTCATCCATTCATCAACAGTCGGATTTTTAAGTTCGTTCCACTTTTGAAGCTCCCAATCGCCAAAATTAAGTTCCATTAATCGATCATCATATTTTATTCCTGAACCAAAAAGATGTTCGGAAAGTTTTTTGCAACGGGAGAGAGGACTTGAATATATTTTGTCAAATTGAATACCTGATATTTGTTTTTTTATTATTTCAGCTTCTTCCTGAAATGTTCCTGCGGGTTCAACATCCGATTGTCCGTAACATATGCCAGGCTCTACAGCTACTTTGGTATGTCGAATTAAGTATAGTTGCATTATATGAATTTGGTAATTCCGATAAAGGTAAGATAAAAAACAATTTCCGATATTTGTTGGGTAGCTCCTAATGCATCGCCGGTATATCCACCTATCCATTTTTCGAAGTATCTTTTTAAAAAGAAAATAGTTGGAATTATGGTAATAAAAATTAATAAGTACCAATATGAATAAAAATATGATATCAGAAGGAGGGGAGTACTGCCAAAAATAAATGAGATTAAATAATCCGTTGAGTTTAATCTTTTTCCAACGGGCTTTGATTTACTTGTAGCATCATCACGTGTATATTCGGAAAAAAAGATCATGCCCGTTGCAGTATAACGGCTAAGGGCATGAGATGAAAACAAAACAAAGGGGATTTGTTCAGTATGAACGTTTAGTAAGGTAAAATATTTTGTAGCAAGAATAAATATTAATCCTACCGTGCCATAAGTTCCAATTCTTGAATCTTTCATAATTTCAAGAATCTTTTCTTTGGTCCATCCGCCTCCAAAAGCATCACATGAGTCGGCAAAGCCATCTTCATGAAATGCTCCTGTGAGCAGGATAGTGGCAACCATGCTCAATATCAAAGAAACACTCAAAGGAAAAACAAACATGCAAGCATAAAATATCAATGCTCCGAATCCGCCAACAATCCAACCAATGAATGAAAAGTATTTTGTACTCTGATTTAATATTTCATCGGAATGATCAATATTTTTGGGAACAGGAATCCTGGTGTAGAACATGATTGCTGTTAGCAGTAATTTCCATTGTTTTTTCATGTTTCAAATTTCAGATTTCAGATTATTTCGCATTAATATTGCCATTGTATTCAAATACACAACCTGCGTGATACTAATTAGGTTTTTTCTCTTTTCAAAATAATATATTGAACTACAAACTTCAACTATCGACCCCGATTTTTTATACCAATTCACTATTTTACTATTAAACCGGTAAACTAATCTCTATTCGACACTCCTGCATCTTCAAAACTAGCCATTTCATTTAAGAAATTAACAGCCGATTGAATAATTGGATATGCAACTGCTGCACCGGTACCTTCGCCTAAACGCATACCCAGATTTAATACAGGTTGAGCGTTTAAATATTCAAGCATTTTAATATGTCCCTGTTCGTTGGAAACATGTGTAAAGATACAGTTAGAAAGAATTTCAGGATTTATCATTTGAGCAACTAACAAAGCAGAAGTTACTATAAATCCATCAACCATAATGATCATATTCATTTCTGCAGCTTTTAGAAATGCTCCTGTGATCATTGCAATTTCCATACCTCCAAAAGTCGCAAGTATTTCTATCGGGTCTCCGTTTAACCGGTATTTTTCAATAGCTTGTTTAAGGATTTCTTTTTTACGCTTTAGTCCATCGTTATCATGGCCGGTTCCTTTTCCTGTGCATTCTTCAATGCTTAAACCCGTAATTTTGCTCATTAAAAGAGATGCCGAAGAAGTGTTTCCTATTCCCATTTCACCGAACCCCATGATGTTGCATCCATTGTTGAATTGTTCCTCAACAATTTCAGCTCCTTTATTCATGGCTTCTTTACATTCTTTAATTGTCATGGCAGCACGTTCGAGAATGTTATTGGTTCCATTAGAAACTTTTGCATGAATAAGGTTTGGATGATTTTGGAAATCAGCATCGACTCCGGCATCGATCACTTTTAAATTAATTCTATTTTGCTTGCTAAATACATTGATAGCTGCTCCACCGTTTAGGAAATTCAGAACCATTTGCCGGGTAACTTCCTTTGGAAAAGGACTTACCCCTGCATCTGTTAATCCATGATCGGCAGCAAAAACAAGTATGGTTGGATTCTTTAACTCCGGTGAAATTGTATTTTGGATTTGCCCTATTTGTAAAGCGATTTCTTCTAATTTACCTAACGAACCTAATGGCTTGGTTTTATTATTGATTTTATGTTGTAATTTATTTGTTACGCTGTTCATTTTATTTATCTGTTTTAAGTTTAGTTAAATAATGTGGCTTCGATAATCAAGTTTTGAGTTAATAGCCCCTAGCTATGAGTTTTTTTGTATTATAGATAGTTTCCAAGCATCTTCTTTCTTAATTCTCGTAGCTCACAGCTATTGTCTTATAGTTTCTAAATAATAAGAACTGCATTTACTTAATTTTCATTGGTAACCCAGAAACCATTAAGTAAACTTCTTTTGCTTTTTTTGCTATGTACTGGTTCATCCAGCCTTGCAAATCCGTAAATTTTCGCGCACCTTCCGTTTGAGCGTGAACTCCCATACCCAGCTCATTTGTAATAACAAACGCAGTAAAATCTCCTTTGATGAATTTATCCCATTCTTTTTTAGCTTTTTCCAAACTTTGATCAACATTATAATTGTTATCCGAAAAATAATTTGTTAGCCATAGCGTAATACAGTCTAAAACAACCACGCTATCTTTTAAATCCAGCTTATTAATCTCTTTTTCTTCTTCGATATTGATCCAATTCTCTGTGCGATCGTTTTGGTGCCTTTTTACCCGGTTTTTAAAGTCATTATCCCAAATTCTTGAAGTGGCTATGTAAACAGGATTATCAGAAAGTTCCAATGCCCTTTTTTGTGCATACGTACTTTTTCCCGATCGTTGTCCACCTGTTATGAATATTACGTTTGCCATATATTATAAATTTCAAACTTCAAATTCAAAATTTCCAGTTCCTAATTCTTTAAAAGGTCGCAATACCAAAAACCAATATTTTCATTAGGTTCATCTTTACTATGCGATTTATATTCTTTGTAAACTGTTTTTCCTTTTTCAAATTGAATAGGACTGTTGAAAATCGGGCCGTCAAAAACAAAACTGTGAAATTCTCCATTCTCGCCGCAAGGATCAACATTAACAGGCAAATCATCGATAAAAGATTTATCATATATTCTTCCGGCAAACGATTCATTTAAATACCTGCCATCTACCGAAACAACAATGGCTTTAAATCCTAATTCGATAAATTCTCTTGCAATATCCATTGTATCGCGCTTCCATAACGGAAACATTGCTGTAAATCCTTTTTTTCGGAGTTGTTTTTCACGGTATTCTCTTAGATCTTCTAAAAAAATATCGCCAAAAATAGAAATGTTGATGTTTTTTTCTTTCGCTTCTTCTAATTCCTTTGATATGATGGTTTCATATTCACTCATGGTAGGAAATTCAGGTAAATGGATTTTTCTTAAAGGTAATCCTATGGATTCTGCCTGATCATCCAGAAGGTCTTCAGAAACACCATGCATGGATACTCTTTTATATTTACCATTAACCGTTGTCAATAAATATTGAATATCAAACCGTTCATCGCGAAGAGCATGGTAAAGGCAAAGAGATGAATCTTTGCCTCCGCTCCAGTTAAATAGGGACTTATGTTTTAATTTTGGTACTTTCATTTGTTTGTATAAAACTAGTTGGACCTTCCAGGCTAATCGTTATAAATTTAAAAGTTAACGGGTATAAGTATATGGTTTATGGTATAAATATATATCAACATAATTGGAATTATACTTCTTATACCCTTATAACTTGAATTTTAATAGGTAGAAAGGTCATTTACAGAGTAGAACCAGATCTATTCGATATTACGCTTTGAACCAGCACCGGTGCCATTTGGTCCTATTCCTACTTCGTAACTTCCTAATTCGGTTCCATCATCTTTGTATCTGTATAATGTTCCGTTTGATGTAAAAGAACCTGCATCGCACGCAAAAATATTTCCTGTTTGGGGATTAACTGAGAAACCATAAAATGTTTTATCAATTAAAGGTGTTGTAGGTACGGAAGTATCTGCGATACCCATTTTATAGATTCCTTCAACACCATATCCACCACCATAAAATAAGTTATTTCCATTTAGACTTACCTCTAAACTAGACGGATGGTAATAATCACCAATTGCTAAAGTACTTTCAACCTCATTGGTAGATGTGTTCACTCTAATTAATGCTGAGTTTGTTTCTACAATATCAGGCCAGTTTGAGTAATCTACAAAACCTGCGCAAAGTATCCAAAGATCACCATTTGCATCAATTGCAAAATCTCTTGGACTGTCTGCATCCAAAGTGATGGTTTTTACAACTTCATCTGTGGAGGGGTTGATAACACTTACTGTATTGTCATTTCCGAATCCACCACTATTTGCAACGTATACATGATTGTTATGATAGATCATTCTTTCCGGACCAACACCAACCGTAATGGTTTTTGAAACAGTAAGCGTATTTAGATCAATTACTTTAACATCTGTACCTGAACCTGTTCCCCAATCGGTAACATATCCTTTATCGTTGTTGATTCCAACGAAATATCTTGGAGAAGTTACACCTGAAATTACCCCATATTCTTCAAAATCGTGGCTGGTTACTACTTCAATTTTACCGGAACCATTTACAACAATGTATGCTTTATTGTTATGTACAGTCAAAGACTGAACCACATCGCCCAAAGATCTTGAGTTTACCATATTAAAAATATCATTGGATACCGTATCCCCACCAAAAGAATAGTAACTTACCGAACCATTGCCAGATCCGAAATTACCTTCGTTGGTAATAAATACTCCATCGGAAAATATTCCGGAGATTGAATCATCATCGTCGTCACATGCTGTCATAAAAACCGCAATTGATAAAAACAGGATGAACCATTGTTTGAGAATTAGTTTTTTCATTTTGATTAAAGTTTAATTTAGTTGTTTATTAAAGTTATATGTTATACTCAATGTATAATACCTTAAAGGCATAGCATAATTAGCCATTACCTCGTAAGTTTCGTTCCAAATATTATTTATTTTGAAATTAACCAGGATATCCGAAGTTTTTAGTTTAAATAAAACGCCTATAGCCCCATCTGCAACCTGGTAACCATCAACCGAATCAGAATTGTCTTTTATGATATACCTTTTTCCAACATAATTATGAATGTATCTCAGGTTGACCCACTTATAAGCTAGCCTGAGCTCTCCTAACCCTTTGTGTTTTGGAATATACATTAATTGTTTGCCAATACTGTTTGGATCAGCATTTTCGGATTCTTCGTAAGTTGATTTCGTGAAGTTATATTGAAAGTTGGTCCTTATAGTAAGGTCCGAAAGTTTTAGTCCATAAGTCAGGCCTGTTTCAATTCCTCGTGACCATAGGTTCTCTATATTTTCCGCTCCCCAGTTTCCTGATGATCCGGTTGGTAACCAAATAACATGATTATTTAAATTGATATTAAAACCGGATAATTCAATTAATAAAGAATGAATATTGAATGTGTTTTGAAAAGTAATTCCCAGGTCTTCGCTCCAGCCTGTTTCTGTTTTCAGATCGGGATTTCCACCGGGGATCCAGTACAGATCATTGAATGTTGGCATGTTATAAATCCTGGAGAAATTGGCATTTATATTTAAGTAATTAGTAATAAAATACCTTGAACTTATAGAAAAAGTAAAAGGAGATAATTCACCTTCGATTAATTCTTCACGAACACTTAATACTGCTGATAAAGTCTTTGGGACATTAAAATACTTCAAAGATGAATACACAGCAGTTCTGTTTCTTTCTTTGTTCGTACCGTAGTTAGATGTTTTGGCTAAATCATAGGTATTATTTAAACCTGTATTAAGCAGAAAATGATCTCCCAATGATGTTTTATTCTCGATTTCACCTACCAGGACAGAATTATCCATTTCAGAAATAAGGTTGATATTAGGATCCCTGTAAACCTGTGATTGGTAGTTGTAATAGAGCCTTGTAAACCATGTACTTATTTCTCGATTGTAATTCCATACTACGGATGCTCTTACATTATCTGTATCCTGGTTCTGAAGGCTGGGATCAAGATCAGTCATAATGCCCGGGATTTCAATAAAATGATGTTGTGCCCAGATATTGGTATGAACCTGGTTATTGTTATTTATTCGAAAAGCATTCGATTGTAAAATCCCAAATTGCCGTGATGCCGAATTTCGCAAAGTATCTTTAGGATGGCCGAATTGCTGAGTGTTTTTATATTCGTAATCGTTTTTTCCGTACTTATGATAAACCCTGGTATTGTTGGCAAATTGTTGAGTGCTTGCTTTAAATTTGAATCCTTCAAAATAATTATCAAAACTTCCTACGCTTTGGTTATATTGTATGTTTAGGGTATTATCGAATTTCAGATTGGTATTTAAGTGAACCACACCACCAACGGCGCCGCTTCCAAACAATGCACTCGATCCTCCGTGTTGAATATCAATTTCGTCTATTAAAAAGGAAGGAATCGAATTCATATCAACACCTCCATTCATGTTGCTTTGCAGGTTCATTCCATTCCAAAGAACCGCGGTATGTTTTGAGCTCATTCCGCGTAATGCAATATTACTTACGCCTGCAACACCGTATGATTTAACCGAAATTCCGGTAATTTCCGCTAATAGACCGGAAAGATTATCGCTATGGTAATTGCTGATCTCAGTTGATTTAATTTTATGAACTTTAGCACCAACTGTAAAATGCACCAGGCGGTTAGCTGTGATCTCTACCTCATCCAATGCAATGGTATCGGATGGAAGCTCATCATCGGATCTAGAAGCCAGCGTATAATTTCCCCATAAAAACGGAAGAATAAATATGTATTTCAAAAATTTCATTAGTATAAATAATTAAATCCGAAACCCGGTTTAATCATTCATAACTAACAGGATACAAAGGGAATTTTTTCCGGTGTGGTTTTGTGGACTACACCTTCGCTTTTTATCCGAAAGCTACAAATGTAAATTGGTTTATGGCAGGTCTTCTGACTTACTCCCCTTTTGCCGGCCTTCCCGTTAAGTGGCTATTCAAGGGCAAAAGGTTTGGTTTGGAGTTTACAGCAGCGGTAACTGTCCGGGATTTTCACCCGATTCCCTCTTAGCTTGTAACACTAAAGAACCATAAATGTGATGCAAATGTAGGAGATAGATTTTAAAATGCAAAATAAGTGGCTAACATTTAGGATGAATTTTTTAACAGTGATTTGTTGAAAAGGAGCTGAAAGGTATTTCTTTGTCCTCCCCAGAGGGAGGTGGCCGACCTGCCTGTCGGTAGACAGGAGGCCGAAGGGTGAAAACAGTTGGTTCAATTAATTGATTTAATTTTTCTTTAGAATAAGTAGACATAAAATATTCTTTTTCTTTGCCAGCCACACGAAGAAAACAGTTTGTTGAAAACGGAATTTAAATAAACATAGATAAAGAAGTTTAGTATTCTATCATTTTTTTGATTATAAATGTATTAAGTAGTTGAGTAGTTAAAAACAAACTCCCACCGAAGCGGGAGTATAGGATTAATATCCTTCGGCATATAGCCTTATTGTGATAAGATGTAATACTCAAAGTTAAACAAAAATATTAAATGTTTAAATATCTTGGATTTTTTTTTAGTAAATTTATGACAATCAAATACAAATCATATAGTTATGGGAAAAATACTTGGATTAGATTTAGGTACCAATAGCATTGGGTGGGCTGTGGTGGACACCAATTTACAAAAGATTTTAAATACAGGAGTAAGGATTTTTCCAGAAGGGGTAATAGATAAAGGAAAAGGAGAAAAAGAAAAATCTAAAAATTCTTCTCGAACAGATAAACGCCAAATGCGGCGTCAGTTTTATCGAAAGCGGCTTCGAAAGATAAAGCTTCTACAAGTTTTAATAGAACAGCAAATGTGTCCTTTAAAATTGTCGGAACTCGCTCAATGGAAGAACTGGGACAGGACAAAAAAAACTGAAGGACGTAAATTTCCAAGTTCAGAAGAGTTTGATTCTTGGATAAAATTAAATCCTTATAGTTTACGTGAAAAGGCATTGGAAGAAGAACTTTCCTTACACGAATTAGGACGAATCTTTTATCATTTTATACAACGTCGCGGATTTTTAAGCAATAGAAAAGGAAATGATGAATCAACAATATTTACAAAAGGAAAACCTGATGAAAATATTTTACCAATTAATGAAACAAAAGAAAAAATAGGTGACCAGTCATTAGGAAAATATCTAAAATCGATTTCTTATAAAGATGGATTTCCTTACAAAACAATTACTGATGAATCAGGAAAAGAAGTTCGTGTTAGAGGAAGATATACAGTTCGTGATATGTATGTTGATGAATTTGAGAAAATATGGCAAGTACAGTCGCAATTTTTAGAGATAGATAAAAAGGAGGTTAAAGCCAAAAGAATACGGGAACTAAAAGGTACTTTAACAGGAAAAAGAAACCAAAAGAAAATAGAATATCTTAAAAATAAATTTGGTACTGAAAATGTAGAAATAAGAACTGCTTCACGCGGTATTACAAAGGTTGTAACGACAGAAAAGTTATCACTTAAAGAATTTTTAGCCGGAAAAATTGAGAAAGTAGAGAATGAAGCAGGAGAAAAGAAATTACAATTTAAAAGCAATGAAAGCGTGCTTTTCTGGCAACGTCCCTTGCGTTCGCAAAAGGGCTTGTTGGCAAATTGCAGGTTCGAAGATAATTTACCCGTAATAAAAGAGAATGGTGATTTTCTTTTAAAACCAAATGGAGAAATACAAACACGTAGCAAGAAGCCGTGTCCATTTTCGCATCCTGAATTTGAATTATTTCGGGCATATCAATTTATTAATAACATTTCTTACGGTAAGCATAATAAATTAACTCCTGAACAAAAAGAAAACGTTTTAGAACTGATAAATAAGAATGACAAGAATTTTGACTTTAGTAAGATACCGGACACATTAAAGCTTACTTACGAAAAATTTAATTACGGCGATAAACAAAAGGTTGCAGGGAATCCGACAATAAAAGCATTAAAACCATTATTTGCAAAAGATGTTTGGGAAAACAACTACGAAGAAATATGGCATTGCTTTTACTTTTACGAAAATGACGATAAACTTTTTGAGAAATTAAAAAAAGATTTTGACTTTAAGAAAAGCATTGCATCTGTTCGAAAAGTAAAGTTAAAGGAGGGTTATGCAAATGTTTCATTAAAAGCTATCCGAAATATTTTACCATTCCTGAAGAAAGGTTATAAGTTTGATCGGGCTGTTATACTTGGGGGTGTTAAAAATGCTTTCGGTAGGCGATGGGAGTACTTCAAGGAATTTCACGATGATATTGAAAAGGAGATTCTTTCAATTTTAAGAGAAGATAATAAAGAGGGCGAAGCCATTGAAAAAATTAAAGAACATTTGGCATCTCCTGTTTTCAATTATGGATTCACAAAAAGCGACCCTCATTTTTTACATTTATACCATCATAGCCAGGAAGTGGAAACACAGGAAGAACTAAGTTCTGAAATCCCTGAAGTTGAAAATTTGAGAAATCCAATAGTTCAGCAGGGCTTACACGAAACCAGACGTCTGGTGAATTTTCTGATAAAAAAATATCAAAAAGAATTTGGCGATGATTTCCATTTCGACCAGATAAAAGTGGAAATGGGACGCGACCTCCGCAACAATAAAGATAGCAGGCAGGAAATGAGTTTCCGAATTAGGGAGAACGAAACCAAAAACGACGAAGCCCGTGGACGTCTTGCTGAATACGGACTGCAACCATCACGAGAAAACATTCAAAAATATTTAATGTTTAAGGAAATTGAGGATAGAGCGGGAAAAGCCCAATGTCCTTACACTGGAAAGATAATTTCGGTTTCCAATTTATTGGGACGCGATAATACTATTCAAATCGAGCATATTATCCCATTTAGCGTTTCATTGGACGATAGCTTTGGTAATAAAACTTTATGCGAAGCTAATTTTAATCGGGAAAAGAGTGAAAAAACACCTTATCAGTTTTATAAAAAAAATCCAAATTCTGACTTATGGGGCGTTTCATCTTGGGAAGCTGTCGAGGAACGAGCCTTTCGATTATTGCCATATCGAAAAGCTAAAAAGTTTACAGCAAAACGAGAGTTCGAAAAATCGGATTTTATCGAGCGGCAGTTAAATGATAGTCGGTACATTGCCAAAAAATCGGTAGAATTATTATTGCATGTTTGTAAAGATGTACGGGTAATGCCAGGACAATTAACAGCAGAACTTAGGCATTTATGGGGGCTTAACAATATTCTCCAACCCGTTCGGAATCTTGATAAACAATCCTACGATGTTGACGATAAATTAAGTATTCCTCATTATGTGGTTACCAACGATAATGGAGAAGTTTTAAGTATCCGTAGAAAACAAAATGAAAGACCTGAAACAGAGGCAAGCGAAATATTAGCTACAGGTTATGTCGATAAACAGAAATTTACTTCAAAGTATTTCAAAATAGATATGGAAACGCCCGGTTTACCTAACGGAAAATATTGGGCTAAATTGAATGTTTCTGAATCGATACAGGTAATTCCAAAATTTTTAGAGAAACCGGAAACGGATGAGAATAGCATTGTGTTTAAAGGAAAAATTGAAAAAGGATTTTTTAAGAATGATGCTTATGGCAGAATAAGAACAAATGAAGAGGATGGGGCATATTGGGCAAAATTTGAGATCCTTAAAGTAAAATTTGAAACACCCGAAAAGGATAAGCAACCAAAAACCAAACGTAACCAGGTAATGCTTTTTGGTAACGTGTTAAACGGAGAATTCAAATGTTTTATCTACCAATGCCAAACCAATTTGTGTGATGGAAAGTATTGGATTATTCTTGATTTAAATCCTGAGAATGTTGAGTTTATCCGTTCTGTAAATCCAAAACCTAGGATTCAGGAAAATGAATTGTTGCTAACTGCAACGGTTGACGAAGATGGTGTTTTAAAGGCTGATTTGGATAAAGAATTTCAGATGCAAACAACAGAAGCTACAGGTAAGTACTTTGTAACACTTGAAGTTATGACACACGAACCCGAATTATACCCAATTGAAAATGAAGTGCCAAAATTGGAAAAAGGTCAGCGGTTGGTTGAGGGCAATATTTGGGTTGATAAATATACAGGCGAAATTAAGTTTGACCCGAAAAAGAACCGTGAGGACCACCGCCACCATGCCATTGATGCTATAACTATTGCTTTAACCGAGCAAGGATATTTACAGCGATTAAGTACTTATAATGCCCAACGCAAAGAAAAGCAAAGGGAAAAATTAGATAGCACCGAAAAATTTCCGGAACCATGGGACGGCTTCCATAAGGATGTTAGAAAAGTTATTGTTGAAATTCTTGTTTCACATAAAAAGAATAATAAAACGCTTACAAAAAATAAGAAAGGCTTTGGTGTTCGAGGGCAGTTACATAAAGAAAATGTGTTTGGTAAACGGCAAGCTCCAGGGCAAGAACTGGGATTTCACAGACGTACCAAAATTACCGAACTTAAGAACAATAAACATGTTGGGAAGGTAGTTGACGATACCATTCGTAATTTAATTGAAAATCATTTACGGGATAATTTTAATATTGAAGTAAATAATCCTAATGGATATTCAATACCTAACGATGCTTTCTTTAGAGATGGGAAATGGCAGATTTTCTTGCCAAACAAGAATGGTGAAAAGGTTCCTGTCAAAAAAGTTAGGATAAATGAGGTGCTTGGGAATGCTGCTCAATTAAAATCTGATTTAAACCAATTCGTAAATCCACGAAACAACCATCATGTATTAATTTACAAAGGTCATGATGGTAATTTGAAAGAGGAAGTTGTTCAGTTTTGGACAGTAGTGGAACGAAAACAACAAGGAGAGGGAATTTATCAACTTCCGGCTGATGGGGAAGCTATTGTGACCACACTTGAGATTAATGATATGTTTGTGCTTGGCTTAAGCAATGATGAGTTTGAATTGAATAAAAATAATTCGGCTTTTTTGAGTGGATATTTATATCGGGTTCAAAAATTTACATCTGGAGATTATTACTTCAGATTTCACTTAGCATCAACAGTAAATAATGATACAGAACGGATTTATATTAAGAATTTTCTTGAAGGAAAAACTGGTTGGAAAACCTATAATCCAATTAAAGTAAAAATAAACATCCTTGGTCAAATTGAAAAAATATAACTAAAAGTGTAATGGTCTTGGTGTGTTTTTAAAACACACGAAACTGAAAACTAAAAGTATGAAATTTGAAAAAGGCTACATATACCACATCTACAATCAAGGGAATAATCGCCAAAGAATATTTTTTAACAGGGAGAATTATTTATTTTTTCTTAAAAAGATAAAAACACACATTACTCCTTATGCAGATATTTTGGCATGGTGTTTAATGCCTAATCATTTTCATTTAATGGCGTTGGTTAGTGAACTAAGTTTACCGTTGAATAAACTAAGTATGTCTTCTAAATACATTAATTCTAGCGAGGGTGTCGCTCAAAGCGAACCCCTCGCTAATAGAACACTAAACCAATCAATAGGTATTATGTTGCGATCATATACTAACGCAATAAATAAACAAGAGAATTTTACCGGATCATTATTTCGTAGAACTACTAAAGCTGAATGTATTAACTGCCCTAATGGGATAGCTCCATCGTTTTATAATACCGAATTTGCAACAAAGATTTTGGTAAGTAATCCCGAAATTCAATATCCACAAGTATGTTTTGAATACATACATAAGAATCCTGTAAATGCAGGATTGGTAAAAGAAGAAACAGAATGGGAGTTTTCATCGGCTCAAGATTATGCAGGTATTCGAAAAGGAAACCTTGTAAATAGAAGAATTGCACAAGAGTTTGTAATTATAGCGAGAGATTCGCTTTAAGCGAACCCCTCGCTCATAAAAGAAATAGAAATGTTAAAACGAACATTATATTTTACCAAACCGAGCCACTTAACGGTTAAAGACAAACAATTGGTGGTTTCGTTAAAAGGGGAGGATGAAGCTAAAACCGTTCCTGTTGAGGATATAGGGTTTATGGTTATTGAAAATATGCAGCTTACATTAAGTACACCACTTATTGAAAAGTTAATGGATAATAATGTGGCGGTAATTTTTTGCAATAGCAAACATCATCCACAGTCTATGTTATTGAATATGGAGGGTAATCATATGCAGGCTGAAATATACCGTCAGCAGGCTAATGCATCGGAACCACTTAAGAAAAATCTATGGAAACAAACTATTATAACAAAAATTGAAAACCAGTCGAAAGTACTACAGAAAGCTACAGGGAACCCGGCATCATTGCCTTCATTGGCAAAACAGGTAAAAAGTGGCGACAGCGACAACCGGGAAGGAATGGCTGCCCGTATTTACTGGAAAAACCTTTTTGGGAAGGATTTTATTCGGGACAGGTATGGCGAATGGCCCAATGCACTGCTTAATTATGGTTATATTGTTTTAAGGGCAGCAATGGCCAGGGCTTTGGTAGGGTCGGGGTTATTGCCTTCTTTTGGGATCTTTCACCGGAACCGTTTTAATGCCTTTTGCCTTGCCGATGATATGATGGAACCTTACAGGCCAATGGTTGATTTGTTGGTTTTTGACCTCTACCAAAAATATCCTGATATGGAAGTACTGGAAAAAGAAATAAAAGCAGAAATGCTTCAGTTGCTTTCTGCAGATGTTCAAATGAAAGAAAGTACAAGGCCACTCATGATTGCTTTAACCCAGACATCGGCATCATTGGCAGCTTGTTTTAAAGGAGAAAAAAAAAATCTTGAATTTGGATATGTAATAACATGATAGAACAAAACCGTTTAAATGCATATCATATTATGTGGTTGTTTGTATTTTTCGATTTACCAACCAATACCAAAAAAGAGCGTAAAGCTGCAGCACGTTTCCGAAAGGACCTGGTGCAAGACGGTTTTACCATGATGCAATACTCGGTTTATGTCAGGCATTGTGCAAGCAAAGAAAGTGGCGAGGTGCATGTTAAACGAGTTAAATCCGGTATTCCTGAAAAAGGACAGGTAAGCATACTGAGCATAACAGATAAACAATATGGCAATATTATAAATTACTGGGGAATTAAAGAAAAACCGCTGCCCGAAGGGCCAAAACAGCTGGAGATATTTTGATTTATTGTAGCATTATAAAATCTTGCATTACCACAATAGAATATTAAAAAAGTTCTTTGATATACTGAAAAAAAATAGTAAACCATGTTTTGATTTTTAATTAGAATTGTAAATTTGTATAAAAATCACTTCCTGTGGAATGGCTTCAGTTAAAATTCTGATCCTAAAATATGGGGAAAATTCAGGAATAACAGGTCAAATAATAGCCCAGGTTGTGGTTTGATGTAAATTCAAGAAGAGACAAAACAAGACCAAACGGGCGGGGAACCTGACTTGGTTGTGGTTTGATGTAAATTCAAGAAGAGACAAAACTTTAAAGATTAAAGCTTTGTAACTACTTAAGTTGTGGTTTGATGTAAATTCAAGAAGAGACAAAACTTTATCGTATTTAGTACCATAAAAATCGGTGTTGTGGTTTGATGTAAATTCAAGAAGAGACAAAACTTTAATAAAGCCGTAAATCCTTCTTTGGTAGTTGTGGTTTGATGTAAATTCAAGAAGAGTATAATAGAAGGTGAAGTTGAGAACAATGATGGTTTGATAGGATTTTAAGTAGGGTAATGGATTAATTTTTAACAAAAAATTATAAAAATGCATTTGTAAGCAACTATTATTGAATTTCCTACATCATTTATTATGTTTACTAAAAAATATGTACATGGAATTAGAATCTACACGACTTGAACTAAAAGAAATATCATTCGACGACCTGGAAAATTTGCATGAGTTGCATTCAACTCCCGAGGTAGATGAATTTAATACGCTTGGCATACCAAAAGATATCGAGGCAACCCGTAAATTAATTAAACCAATGATCGAGGCTAAGGATAAAAATCCAAGAGGCGCTTATCATTGGAAAATTGTTTTGAAAGATTCTGGCGAATTTATAGGTTTATCCGGCTTGATACTTTCCAATGATAAATTTAAACTTGGTGAAATTTATTATAAATTTTTGCCGCGTTTCTGGAGAAACGGATATGCTACAGAGACTGCAAAAACTATTATTGCTTGTGGTTTTGATCATTTTAAACTTCACAAGGTTGAAGCCGGAGTAGCTACAGAGAATGTAAATTCTATTAAAGTGTTGGAAAAACTTGGAATGACAAGGGAAGGTTTGCGACGAAAAATATTACCTATCCGTGGTAAATGGGTTGATAATTACCATTACGCCATTATTGAGGATGATCCAAGGGGTTACTAAAAAAATAGGCTGCCTATAAGACCAATGTCAATAAGATAAGCAATTCTAATTTCATCATTTATGATTGATTAATCGACATTCATTATTTTAAGGTATAATTTAAGAATGTTGATTAATGATTTTCGACCTTTTTGTTTGGTCAGGTGGGTTGCAGATTTACATTTTTAGGATATTTTGCACATTTAACAGAGTTTGACTGATTTTAGGATATAGTTCTCCCCTTCACAAAAGATGTGTTACAAAAGATAATATGTAGCTTTTTATTTAATTTGTTATAATGTCAAGTAGCATTTATAGTACCTTTTTCGTTTGTCTTTTTTTCTTTCAAAACTTCTGTTTGGCCTTATAGGTAATAGATTTGAAAGGAACATTTGTATAATTTTTTCTATTAGTTCTATAATGTTTGGCCTTGTAAAAAGTAATGCGATTGTTTCTTTTACCTTAGCAATTGCAGTAGTCATATTAATTTGGTATTTATATTTTGTTTTCTTATCAATTTTATCATCTAAACCAGAAGATAAAATAGAAGTAAGATTACCCATTAAAATATTTGCATAAAAATCCTGGTATATTGCAGTAGTTGATTTCCCTGAGAAATTTTCAAGTTGCAACCTGTGCTTATCTTTCTTGTAGGATTCTTCTACACCCCATCTTAGGTGATAAAGCTTTTTAAAAACATGGTGTGGGTATTTCTCTTTATCCAATAAAGATGTAATTAACACTTCTTTTTCTCCTGAACAAAGCTCTACACGAATAAACCTGCATCTTATAGACTCAGCAATTATACCTTGTTTTTTGTATTTTCTTTTTAATTCATCGCCTGGTTTTATTTCTGAAATTATCTCTTTTTCGTCACTTTCAACAAGGCTTTTTGCAATATTCCAATTAGATACTGCAACTCGTGCACAAAAATGGCTTCCTGAAATAAGGGTGTTCCTAAATAAATCAAAAGAAGGGTACCCCCTGTCATACAAAGTTAAATCTCCTTTGCCACAAAATTCAAGATGTTGGCTGGCTAAGGTATGTTCTCCAATTTTACGCTTGACTAATTTTGCATCAATACTTAACTTGTTAAGAACATCATAGGCTTTAGATATTCGTGCCAGTACTATGGTTTTGTTCATAAAGTTTGAAGTATATTCACCAAACATATCAATTGTTTCTTTGGTTTTAGGTAATTGAACTTCAGAACCATCAATTGCTATTAATCTAAATCCATTCCACTTTTTCACATGGTAATTCGAATAAAAATGAAAAATGCAATCATCATTTAACTCTGCAAAAGCATCAGGATTTATTTTCATCCTTGCCTGTGAAAAAGCACCCTGGCTGGCAAATTGCGTTGATAACTCTTGTTGCTTATACAACTTAAAGAATCTGTCTAATTCTCTTTGGATAGAGCTTTGAATAGAAGAAATAATAAATAGCGAAAGGGATTTAAAGGTAAAGCTTCTTTTCCTGGTAAAATCTGATGGTTTAGTTTTATATTTTGATATAAAATCAGGATTTGTTAGTTTTTTGTCCAGTAAATCAATGAGTTTGGCATGATTTTTAAATTTTTGTCACATCTTGGGATAATTTGCTTAAATTTGTCATAATAGTATATTTAATACGTGAAACATACTTAAATATACTAATTAACCTGCTAAATAACAAATGTTTAGCAGGTTATATTTTCTTAACTTATTGACATTGGACGGCTAGGCAGGTCGACCGGTGACACTGAAAATCTCGCTTCATACCCTAAGACCGTTAAGGGTAAATTTTACGGAAACATCGGGATAACTTAATTTAAATTTAATAATCTATGCAATTAACAGGTGGACAAAAAAACAAATGGATACGCTTAAAAAAGGAACTATTGAAACGACCTCTTTTAATTACAATTCTACCTTATAATAAAGACATTTTATACCAATATTTGACAAATACTTTTCCTGAAAAAGAAATAATCGAAAGGGTTGACTCAATCCTTTTAAAGAAAAGAAGTGAATTATGTGATACTTTGAGAGAAGAACTATCTATTGTTGTTCCGTATAGAGAAGCCCCCCATTATTCCAAATTGATAGGAATTAGCGATACGATAATTAGAAATATTATTGATGACAAGTTAAAAACACCTGTTTCTTTTGACACTATTTTGAAAATTGAAGTATATCTTCATCTGATTAGTAATTATGAAATTTCAGAATTAAATAAAAGTTTACTGAAACCATACTTAGATAATGTATTCTGTGATTTGTCAAATAAGTTAAGGAAAGTGTCAGAAGAAATATTTTTACTTTCATCAAGAATTGATTCATTAAAACATAAATTGATTGAAAGAGATATTTATGGAGATGTAAGCCAAGAAAGAAGCTTAGTGCAAAATTATTTAAATTATAACTTGAAAGAACATGCGAAAGCTGTTGAGAATTTCCACTTCTTCATTGATAGGTTTAAGTAAAATCAACCCCTAACAGCGGGTCAGCATCAATGCGGATGTTTGGTGGGTTCTTGTAGTTTTGCTATATTTGTTTCAATGTTCAACGGGTGACCGTGAAACGTGGCGCAAACCCGCACGATACGCTATTCGAGGACTGTTGTGCATAATTATGACCAAAAAATGAACATTCTGACAAGAAAAAATTATAAAATAAAAATAATTCTATTTATAGCATTTATTGGTGTAACAACAATTATTTATTCATTATTACAAAAGCATGATAAAATATCAACTTTTAATACCGGACAAGCAGAAATAACCATAATAGATTTAAACAACAGTAGTGAAATTGATTATTTGCTGTTTATAGGATTGTTTTTGTTAATGCTTTCGTTGTTATTGTTTTTGATGAAGCATTTTGCTCAATCCGATAATGTTGTTGCGGAAAAAAATAACTTGACTCAAAGAGAAAGCGAGATTTTAACATTAATAAAAAAAGGATATTCAAATAAGGAAATATCAAACGAATTATTCATTAGTGTTAATACTGTTAAAACACATATCAATAATATCTTTAAAAAGGAAAAAGTTGCCAAAAGAGACAATTTAATTCAAAATAAAACTGAAAATAACCGGGACTAATACCAAAATACAACCTTCCTTATCAAATATAACCAGCAATTTATATTTATTTTGTGCCTTAGTTTAAATTTTTAAAATGATGGCAATGAAAGTAATTACAACACTAATGTTTGCAACTTTTTTGGTTCAATCAATCTTTTCGCAAGACATTGAAAAATGCAGAGATGTAGTGAAAATAACAACAGAAGCAGTTAATACAAAGTCAACAGTTGAATTAGAAAAATATTTAGCCACTGATTTTGAAATAGCAGGTCAAAAAGGAGAAATAGCAAAAATGGTTTTAAACCAACTTTTTACACAATTAGGAGAGACTGTTCAATCATACACCGAAACAAGTTCTGAAATTATTGAAAATTCTTTGACACTAATATATTCCATTACTTACAGCAAAATGGGGCAAAAGAGTGCAACATTTGTTTTTGACGAACATAATAAACTCAAAAAGCTGGAATTGTTTAAAATGGAAGTAAAAACGATGGATAATTCTAAAAGCAAAATTAGTAAACCCGAAAACGAAACAATAACAATTCCTTTTATTATGGTTGGAAATTTAATTGCCGTTGAAGTTATGCTAAACGATGAGAAAAAAATGTTTCTTTTCGATAGCGGTTCGCCAAAAGTAGTCCTTAACTCCAAACATATCTCAACAAATAACACCGTAAACAAAAAAGTTATCTCATCATCAAAAGGAGCAGGCGGGAATATTTCGGGAATGGATATTGAAAAGCTCGGGAAACTTGAATTTGGTGGCATTATAATGGAAAATCAAAATGTGCTGACTTTAGATATTTCACATTTAGAAGAATCATTAGAAACCAAAATATACGGATTAATCGGGTATGAGTTAATAAAAGATTATGACTTATTGTTTGATTATGAAAACAAAGAGATGACTTTAATAAATCCCGATCTTTATAATCAGTATAAAACAGAAAAATTATTGAATTATGAGTTAACAATTGTTCCCTTCAACCTGTCAAGCCACATTCCAATTATTAAAGCCCGCATTGGCAGTAAAGATTATTCTTTTGGTATTGACTGTGGGGCTGAAGCAAATCTGATGGATGATAATTTATTGGCACCAATGTCAAAATATTTAAAACATACAGAAACAGATACTTTGTCGGGGGCAGACAAAAATCGTATACAAGTTACTAAAGGCTTCATTAAAAAGACAATTATCGGTGGCAAACGCTTTAAAAAAATGGAAACCGTATTTAATGATATGTCACATTTGAATAATGGGTATAAACTGAAACTTGACGGACTAATGGGATATGAATTATTATCTAAGCAAAAAACATTAATTAGTTATCGTAGAAAACAGATGATATTAATAGAATAACTATGCACAACACTGTATATACAAAATGGGCGTGATTGTAGTAATTTCAACAGCTGCAGCCTGCATCAGAATTGTTTCAGGTTGATAAATTTGAAGCTCACAATCGCCCACTTTGCATATACTTTCCCGTTAGCCATAATCATTCTTCAAAATTACGTACGGAAATAATACGTAAAAATATTTGATATGTACGGAATAAATTCGTACATTTATAAAAATATCTATTATGGCAACAAAAGTAAATAAAAAGGAAAGTGCAAGGTTTGACACTCGGTTATCTGTAGAACAAAAGCAACTTTTTGAAAGAGCAGCAGTTCTTGGTGGATACAGAAGTCTGACAGATTTTGTATTATCAGCAGTTCAAGAAAAAGCAAAACATATTGTGGAAGAAAGAGAGCAAGTATTAGCTAGTCAAAAGGACAGTGAAATTTTCTTTAACGCAATAATGAATGCTGAGAAACCTAACAACGATTTGAGTGATGCTGTGAAGCACTACAAAAAGAAGGTGTCTGAATAATGTTTTTAACTGAAAGCTTAAGCTTTAAACACAATAAGACAAGGTTTTGTTGTGGAAAGGCACTGCTAGATAGTTACATTCAGAGACAAGCAAGTCAAGATGTTAAAAGAAAACTTTCTGCTTGTTTTGTAATTGCTGATAAATCTGAAAGTTTAATAAGGGGCTATTACACTCTTTCAAATAATAGCATTCCATTACATCAGGTACCTGAAAAGTATAGGAAGAAGTTGCCAAAATCTTACAAATCAATACCAACAACGCTTCTAGGCAGATTGGCTGTTGATAAAAATGAGCAAGGTCAAGAGATTGGAAAGGTATTACTTGTTGACGCATTAAAAAGAAGCTATTTGATTTCAAAGGACATTGGATCTTACGCTGTTATTGTTGACCCATTGGATATTAAAGCAAAATCTTTTTATTCAAAATATGGCTTTATAGAGCTGCCAGACAGTGGAAAAATGTTTTTACCTATGAAGACAATTAATCAACTTTTTGAAGAATAACAATGGCTAACATCGGGTTCTATGTAAAGGTATAGTCGTTTAAGTAGTTCAAATTTAAATAGTTTCTTTCATTTTTCAACTCTTAACTATTTCATTAATTACAAAAGAAGGTTCAGTCATACCCCGCACAATAATTTACTTGCTGACCGATAACGGTAAATGGAGTTTTGGGATATTGCGTAATAATAATGGAAAAGTTATATTTGTAATATGACAGAAAGGGAATCATATATTGCAAACTTAATTAGTTCAAGGATAAAACGTAGAGATCCTGATGCAGAAGTCATCCTGTTTGGTTCTCATGCAAGAGGACAAGCAAGTGAAGAATCTGATTGGGATATACTTATATTGATTAACAAACCTAAAAAAGATAGGTCAGTAGAGGAAAAATATAGAGATGAAATATTTCAATTAGAATTGGAATTGGGCGAGTCAATATCAACGTTTATTTATTCTAAAAATGACTGGGAAAACAAATATGTATTTACACCACTTTATCAAAATATCAAGAAAGAAGGAGTTCGATTAGCATGATAGGTTCAAAAGAAGATTACATTCAATACAGGTTAGATCGGTCAGAAGAAATTTTTCAAGATGCCAGGCTATTAGCAGAGAATAAAAGGTGGAGATCGTGTGTAAATAGCGTTATATTATTCTTCATTCCACTTGGTAAATGCTCTATTATTTTTAGATGGAATAAATGCTAAATCACACGACGGTTTAAAATCAAAATTTTTACAACTCTATGTAAAAACAAATTTAGTTGATATGGATTATGGTAAATTGTATTCACGATTAATCGACTGGAGACAAGAAAGTGACTATTCAGTTTATGTTGATTTTGAAGAATCAGATGTTTTCCCAATTATTGATAAGGTTGAGAAATTCAATCAATTTCTAATTGAAATAATAGACACCAAGAAATAAAACTCGATCAACCGTTACAAATAATGCGCCCTTTTCAAAAAAGGTAAACTGCTTTTCTTCTTTTTAAGTTGGTAAATCAAATTAATTCTCGTATCGGTTTGACACTTTTTTGGTAAAAGAAAGGACAGTTAAGATGGAGCATAAAAAAAATACCCCCTGCTGACATAGGGCTGTCATACACCCAACTTAATTTTGTCTTATAATCAAATGAAAAGTATAATGATTAAGACAATTTTATTAATAGTTATTGTTGCTATTACATTCAATTGGAGCAATGCACAAATAAATCTAAAAATGACAGAAAAGAAAATTAAAATCAGAAACAACCAAGTAGAAATTAATTATTATCAACAAGGCGAAGGCGACACAACTTTACTATTTTTGCACGGTTGGTGCATTAATAAAACATATTGGAACAATCAGTTAAGTTATTTTTCTAAAGAATATAATGTTCTGGCAATAGACCATGCTGGTTTTGGTAAATCAACAGCTAATCGTCAGAATTGGACAATTGAAGAATATGCTGAAGATGTAAATTCATTTATTGATTCACTTCAATTAAAGAATGTTGTGTTAATTGGTCATTCAATGTCTGGAGAAATAATGATTCAAACAGCAACGTTAAACAATCCCAACATTATAGGCTTAGTTGGTGTTGATAATTTCAAGGTTTTAGATGTTGAATTTACACCGGAACAAATGAAACAAATGACAGATTTTTTTCCTTTGCTTCAAAACGACTTTAAAAATTCTGCACCTATGTATGCAGATATGATGATGTTCCACCCATCGACTTCAAAAGAAATTAAAGACAGGGTAAAAACTGATTTGGCTAATTCAAATGCCCAAATAGGTTATGAATCATTAATGAATTATATGCAATATTCAATGACAGATGCACAAATGTTGGAAAAATTAAATTTTCCACTCAATTTGATAAATTGTGATTATTTTCCAACTAATGAAAATGGGCTGAAAAACCACTGTGAAAATGGATATAAAGTTGAAATGATTACTGAATCAGGGCATTATCCTATGATAGAAAAACCTACAGAATTTAATTTAGCATTAGAAAAAGTGCTAACAGAGATGAAATAAACAGCTGCTAACATGGCGTGCTATGTAAAAGCATAGACCGTGCCTATCGGCAGGCAAGCTTTAAGCAGTTCAAATTTAAATAGTTTCTTTCATTTTTCAACTCTTAAATAAATTGGGTAAAAATGCTTTAATGATTGATGAGTTCCTTAAACGGGAAATAGAAGCCGGAAATATTGAACAGGAAGCATTCAAAACCGAAGAGAGAAAAATTAAACTGCATGGTCATTGCCAGCAAAAAGCGGTAGCATCCATAGATCCGACCAAATTTCTATTGTCATTTCCTGAAAATTACAGTGTTGAAGAAATTCCTTCCGGTTGCTGTGGTATGGCAGGTTTCTTTGGGTACGAAAAGGAACATTACGATGTTTCCATGAAAATAGGAGAGATGGTCTTATTCCCGGCAGTGCGTGAAGCAGAAAATAATGTATTAATTGCTGCCCCGGGAACCAGTTGCCGCCACCAGATCAAAGATGGAACAGGAAAAACAGCATTGCACCCGGTAGAGGTTTTATATGATGCCCTGAAGTAATATTAATAAAATTCTTTAACTTCATACGATATATTTAGTGCTTATAACATTGGATTTTAGAGTGTCCGGTGGTCTGATGTAGTGTGTTTTATTATATTTGTTTCGCGCCTGCTTGTCGATTTACCTGCAGTTAGACACAACGGATGAAGCTGAAACAAGGCGGAAACCCGCACGTCCAGTAAAGCAGGACCGTTATGCTGCATAAGTTCTTCTCGCAAAATTTGACTTTTTCAAATAAAGTACGTAAATTTGTACTTTAATGATAACTTAAACGCGTAATGATATGTTAGCAGCAAATTATACAGAGTTTAGAACGAGTCTGAAAAAGTTTCTTGATGCTGTTGAATCTGAAAATGAAACTTTAATTATAAAGCGTAGTTCTGGTAAAGGGGCAGTCATGATTTCTTTGGATGAGTATAACTCAATAATGGAGACAGTTCATTTGTTAAGTTCAAAGTCTAATGCAGATAGACTTTATGACTCTATAAAACAAATGAAAGCAGGTGACACTGTTCATGAAAAACTAATCGAAGAGTAATGAGAATCATTTTTACTAAGAATTCTTGGGAAGACTATACTTCATGGTTACATGAAGACAAGAAAATGCTAAAGAAAATAAATGATTTAATTAAAGACATCCAAAGAAAACCATTTGAAGGAAAAGGCAAACCAGAACCTTTAAAATACGATTTGGCCGGATACTGGTCCCGTAGAATTGACAGAGAGCATAGATTGGTTTATCAAGCGGATGATAACGAAGTGAGAATTTACGCTTGTAAATATCATTATGATAAATAGAGGAATTTACACACCATAACATGGCGTGCTATATAAAGACATAGTAGTTTAATTAGTTCAAATTTAGAATGATTTCTTCATTTTTTCAACTCTTAACTATTTCATTAATTACAAAAGAAGGTTCAGTCATACCCCTGGCTAAGCCGGATTTGCAACTCGACTTTTTATATCAGTATTTTTTGTAGTATTGAAATTCCCTGAACCACCTAAAAAGAAAGACTTATTTTTTACATAGGAAGAAAGCAAAAGTAATCTTTAGGAAAGACCTTGAGACTATGAAAAAGCTTATTATAGATGGTTCAATGCCACGAGCATATGTTAGTTGGCTTGAAATAGTTAAGAAGTTTTATACTGAAATGCTTGCTGATACTGAATTGCAAACTAAAATTTCTAGTCTGAAAGTTACAGCAGACGATTTGAACGCTGCAGATGCGCTTTTAGCAGAATTAGAAGCAGCAAGAGCAGATTATCTAAGAGAAAAAGGAGAATCACAAGATGCAACAGAGCAAAAGGATTCTGTGTTTGCAGAACTTGACGACTGGATGAGTGAATTTTATGCAGTTGCAAGAATCGCACTTGAAGACAAGATCCAACTCCTCGAAGCACTAGGCGTTATCGTCCGCAACTAATTCATTTTTCCCCCTTTTTAAAACTACTCTTTATACACATCTTTTTTGTTTAAAACATTTACTGCTAATTTGAAACCATCATATTTATCATAAAATATATCAAGTCCATTTTTAATTG
>JANQHE010000069.1 GCA_028282785.1 Bacteroidales bacterium
CAAAAAGTATTTGACAGCCCTTTTTCTTTGTACTCCTATACGAGTAATTTTTTAAATATTTAATTCTCTAGAAGATAAATTGACTTTTTAGACAGCCCCTATAAAGTAATAAGTTTAATGGGCTTTAGCCCTCAAGCTTATTTTTTCTGATTATATAAACTACATTAGATGTTAACTTGGTTTGGTCAACAATTTCAACCTCCATATTATGTTTACTGAACATACCCAATATGTCATCAGACGATAGAAAGTATAACTGTTTTGAGTTGTCTTTTGTTTTGTTAAATCCAACAATTTTTGTCGATAAAAACTCTGAGAACTTAGTTCCTTTATGCCTTTCCTTTAAGTTGGTATTTGCATCACGAATAATGATCATTCCGCCATCATTCAGGTTTTGAATGCAATGATTCACAACCGTTTCCTGCCCTTCTTTAGGAAGGTAATGTAATACATCGCTTAATAGAAAAACATCAGCAGGTTCAAAATTGTATTGTGTTATATCAGCACATTCAAAATGGATATGCTCATTTTTAGAAATACAGTTGTTTGCTACCTCAATCTTTTCACAATCATAATCTATACCTGTTACCTTTCTTTCTTCCGATACAAAATGTAACATATAAGAAAGGTAACCATAACCACACCCGATATCATATATTTTACCCGAACGCGGAATAATAGAATTAAACAATGAATAATTTTTTTCCATTCTTAATTTTACTCGCAGGTACCATTCTAAAACAGGCCCTTTAAAAAGGTAGTTTTTAATTAATTGACCTTTATAATATTTGGTATCTTCCATTTCCAGGCGAAGCTTATTATATTCTTCCCTAAAGTACCTGCCAATACCTTTTGCACGTTTGGAATAATTTTCACCATATTCTTTGTTCTCAGGGCTTATCCTTTCCAGGTATTTAGCAGTTACTGTTCCATTTTTAAGTAATAAATCATCTCCTTTAGTCATACAAAAACCGGTTCCATGCAAAACTATCGGAAGAATGTCAAGGTTTAATTTTTCAGCGATATAGAAAGCTCCCTTATGAAACCTTTTCATTTTAAAATTAACAGACCTTGTACCTTCAGGATATACCAAAATAGAAAACCCGTCCTTAACTTTTGCACTTAATTTTGGAAGAATAGCTTCATAACCTTCCGAAACAGGATAAAAATCAGCCATTTGAACCAGCCTGCCATATATTTTATTTTTCTGTACCCAATCGTTTGTTAGAATAATAATTTTCGGATTAATAGACATGTTGTAAATAAGGTCTATATGCGATTGATGGTTACAAATAATTACACACGGTTTTTTAAAATCTTCTTTATTCGGATTAATAATCCTTTTTCGAATATTAAGCATTCCATAAAAAAGTGCGGAAGATGAAAGAACCATTGAATAATTAAAAAATAGTTTTATCCTCTTGTTCTTTATTTTCAGAACTTTGAATAAAATAAAACCGACAAAAGTTGTATATAGTGAACCACCAATGAAGATTGACCATGCTAAAATTGAACTTAATAATTCTTGAAAAGTATATGCAATTTTACCTTTTTTCTTCCGGTTAAGTAAAAACAAATTGAATAATGCCGGTTCTATTGTGTATGAAATAATGATTACAGAAAGAATCCCGATTATGGATAAAACAGCCATGGATTTTAACGCAGGATGCTGGGCAAAAATTAAAACGCCAATTCCTGTAATGGTTGTAACTCCCGAAAGAAAAATAGATGTTTTGTATGAATTCAAGTTTTTTATGCCATACTTATATTCTTGAAGTAGGCCACGCATAATGAAAATGGAATAATCAATTCCTAATCCGAATATAAAGGTGGAAATAATGATGTTGAAAATAGTGAATTGTATACCTAATATTCCCATAATTCCCAATGTCCAAATCCAGGAAACTGACATTGGAATAAATGTAAGCAAGGCTATTTCAATTCGGCCAAAAGATAAAAGCAGGATTATGAATACAATTCCTAATGATAATTTAACTAATAAGTTAAAGTCATCTTTCAATACACGAACAAGGTTATCGGTCATGTACTTTTTATCAAAAACCACCAGGTTTTTATCTTCAGAAAAAGCTTTGTAAATCGCAGGTTTATCCAGTTCATCTGCTTTTAAAATACTTACTACAGTTGTAATATTTTCATTTTCGGTGATAAAATCATCAACAAATAAGTCTCGCAAAACTTTTAGCTCTTCCTGATCAATAGTAGTAAAATCTTTTTCCAGTAACTGATAAAAAGATGAAAAGGCATTATTCCTGAATTTATACTTATCACCCGATTTTTGTAAAATTTGCTTTAATTGCTCAACTTTTTGTTCTGTCCAAAACGAATTCCAACGTTTTATTCTTTCCTTTTGCAATGAATCCGAAATTAATACAGTGCTTACACTCGTAAATTGATTAACGATTCCGTTAGTTTTCAACTTTTCGAGTTTTGGGATAGCTTTTTCATTATTGGTTAAGGCTTCCTGTAAATTTTCTCCGGTACTAATTAAGTATACTGATTTCAGCGTTACATTGGCAATTTTATTCAGGTTATTTTCTGCTTCTTTTAGCTCCGGTGATAAATAACTCATTTTATCCATATCGCCATCAAATGATGTCTTCTTTGAAAAGAAAAAAGAAACAATAGTGAAAGCAATAATCACAAGAACCAGGTATTTGTTTTTTTCGAAAGAGTAAGCTGTAAATTTTTCAATAATAGATTTTTGTTTACGCAGATGAACTTTTTCATAATCTCTTTTTCGCAGGAAATGAGGTAAAACAATCAGCGAAAATAAAGCAGCCACCACAACACTAATTGCTGCAAATAAACCCAAATCCTGGAGTGCCTTAGAACTGACAAATAGCAAACATAAAAATGCAGATGCTGTAGTAATCGTACTCATTAAAACAGGAGTAGAGATGTCTTTCAATACTTTTTTAACATCGCCAATACTGCGGTAATGCGTAAAAAGGTGCAAAGAATAATCAACGGTAATACCTAATAATACTGAACCAATTCCAAGTGAGATAGCTGATATCTTGCCTTTAATGAGGAAAAGAATCGCTAAAGATAAACTACCACCGAAAACAGCAGGAAGGAATAATATCAGGAATATGCTTTTCTTCCTGAAGAATAAGCTCATAAAGATCAATAAAATAATCAAAGCTATGGTAACAGTAAGCTGTATATCGCTTTTTATTCGATTGGCATTTCCAACTGCAACTGCAGCTGCACCATAATATTGAATTTTAATTTCCTCGTTAAATAGTGTTTCAAGGCTATCAATACTCTGATCAATCATTGAAATTAATTCACCATTCTTTTGTGTCTCACCGGATGGAAATGCTGATGTAAGAAATAAACTCAGATTTTTTTTGTCTTTGGTAAAAATTCTGCTATTGTGTATTTCGTAATTATCACCAACCTGAAAGTTATTTAAGCGGTTTAAAACAATTGGAGTGAAATGAAGCGGGTCCTTCATTATATATTGTTTCATTACCATGCTGGCAGGAGAGATAAGTGTTTTAAAATTATTTTTGATTGAATTTTCGACGGCAGATACTTCCAATAAACTATCGATTTTTTTGTAATCCTTTTCTTCTAAAAAGATAGGGAGGTTATTGAAGAAAACATCATAAACCTCATTCATTACCTGTTCGGAAACCTGGTAGTTTATACTTTTTATTAAATCCGATTGATGTTTTTCAAGTTCTTTATTTAGAATATCTGCGTATTCAATTAATTTTCCGGGATCTGTTTTTGAGGTATCCGTAAGGGAAAAATTTACAATCAACTTATCCATAAAGTTGATATTTTGTGATACCTCACTTATTCTTTGAATGTTTTCATCAGAAGGAAGCATTCGGGTGATGTCTTCCTCGAACTTGATTTTTGTAACAAAATACGCTGATGCCCCAAAAATTAATAGAATTAGAAAAATGAATGAAATTCTGAACTTTTGAAATAGGTTATATATAGAATTAAAAAGGTTTGACATGTATTTTTTAGTTTATATCTATACTAATTTTACTACAAAGAGCACTAAGGATATTGCAATTTACTTTAAGTTCCTTTGTGGTTAAATTATTATTTAGTTTTGACATACTCTTTTTGAAGAACAGGTTTTTTCCTAAAGATAAGAAGTAAAATATAAGTAACAATACCAAATGTAATAGCTAATATCACTCCAAAAATAAGACTTCCTACGATATACTGGACCAGGTTATCTTTGATTAAGCTAAGCCCATTATCCCAGCTAAAATTTAAGTTGACCTTGTTAGCTTCAACAAAGAATCCACCGGTTTTAAAACTTGCAAAGATTATGATTGGAATCATAGGAGGGATGCTGATATTAGAAGCAACCAAAACAATTACCTTATTTAACTTTAAAATATGCGCTAATGCGAAAGCTATAAGCATTTGGTATCCCCAGACAGGGGCAACTCCCATAAATAAACCAAGCATGATTGCAAAAGTAATTTTAATATTGGGTTCTTTATTTTGAAGGATTTGGTCCCTAAAGAATTCATGGATATTCTTTTTATTTAATTTTTTAACAAAAGCAAAAGGTTTAGCTACTAATAGTGCATAAATAACCAAGATGGTATTCAGTATACTTATTCTGGTAAAATCCTTAAATGGCTTGAAATGTGAAATTCTGGTTTCTTTTGGAGCGTAGTAAACCTGAATTGGAATATGTGTTACATCAACACCTCTCCATGCTGCTCTAACAATTACCTCAATCTCTAATTCATACTTATTAGTAAATAAGCGTATTTTACTTAATGGCCTTAAAGGGTAAAGCCTATAGCCGGACTGCGTATCAGGCATAGAGATTCCTGTTTCAAACTTAAACCAAAAATTTGAAAAGCGATTCCCAAAACTGCTTTTTCCTGGAATTCCGTCCTGCTCCATATTACGGTTACCAATAATAATGGCATTCGGGTTTTCATCAATGGCTTCCACGAACTTAGGTAAGTCCGAAGCAAAGTGTTGTCCATCGGAATCAATAGTAATAGCATATTCATAACCATTATTCCAGGCATGTTTAAAACCTGTTTTTAAGGCATATCCTTTCCCTTTGTTTTTGGGATAACTTACAACATCAACTTCACTTATTTTGTTTAATATATCACCTGTATTGTCTGTTGATCCGTCGTTCACCACAATAACCTGATTGGTGTATTCCAACACTTCAGTTACAACTTTTTCAATGGTTTGGTGATTATTGTAAGTTGGTATAATTACGCAGCACTTTTTCTCTCTGAACAATTCGTGGTACTTTTCCAAATTCATTCCCCAAATATTTTACTTTGCCCTAAAGTTACCTTTAAATTTGTAAAAAACCTGATCATTATAATGAGTAACACTGTTCACCTTAATAAGATTTTGTTCATTATCATATTTAACTTTCAGGTCAATCTGGAGCCTGCTGTTCACTTCAGGATTTACAACCGACATAAATTTGATATTATCGGCATAAACAAGGCTTAATTCTTTATTTTCAGAAGTTTCCATAACTTCTTTTATTAGTTGTGTTAAGCAAACACCCGGAACGACAGGATTTCCGGGAAAATGCCCCTTGTAAACCTCATGGCCTTTATTTAAGTCGATAATGGCTTTCAGGTTTTCCTGGTCGCTTTTATCTAATTCAGCAAGGGTATAAAAATCTTTTAAAAGCATATTATCTGATTGCATTTAATTTATTATTCTTTTTATTCCATTTTTTAATATTGAAACATGAAAGTTCAATAGTAGCCCAATAGCCCAAGTTTGTAACCACCTAATTTAAGATATGTAAGAACTTGAGCAGTATGAACATCATTTAAGAGTTCAACAGTTTTAATTTCAATTACCACTTTTTCTTCAACCAATAAATTAATTCGATAACCATGATCCAATTTTACATCTTTATAGGTAATTGGCATAGGAACTTCTTTTCGGACTTTTAGTCCTTGTTCTTTTAATTCAAAAAATAAGCATTCCTGATATGCAGATTCCAATAATCCTGGGCCTAATTGTTTGTGCACTTCAATTGCACAGCCTAGTATTTTATTTGAAATTTCGTTTTCTGTCATTAAATTAAAATAACTTTGGGTATCTCTGTGCCTTCTTTGAGGTTCTTTGTGTAATAACTATACCACAAAGTTACACGAAGAAGCCACAAAGTTTCACAGAGATAGATGCATTTTATTGAATCAGTTTTAAATCCATTTTTAGTTTTATGTTGTGATGTTCCAGTTTTATTTCTCCCGGAATTTCACCTCGGTATGCATACAAACCTACTGAAATTTTTTTGGAATTTCGTTTGTGATAGCTGATGTTTACAATTTCATTTGAGTTTAAATCTAGAAAATACCTGTAATTAAACTTACCCGATTTAAAAAGCCAAATATTTTGGTTTTTATCCAAGTCTTTGAATGAAATAGCATTATCAAATTCATTTTGCATTAACAATAAATTGAAATCTGTTTCGAATGTATTCAGAATTACTTTTTTATTCAGGTATTCAACGCAATACTCAACTTTGAGTTTTCCATGGTTCAATTCAAAATCGAAGATTTTTAATCCAAATTGTGTAGTTAATGCAATCCGGTATACACTTTCTTCAATTTTTTTGATGATCAATAATCCTCCAATATCATTCTTGTAAAAACTGATATTTGTTTTATAGATTAAAGCTTTTTCAGAATAGGGAAGGGTATATGGAATATTTTTAACTTCAGGTTTTGTTAATTCTTTTCTAAGAAGGTTTTTGTATGGATTGATGCAACTTACAATTAATATTAAGAATATTAGTAAGAATTTTCCCCTGTGGAGAAGGGAGGCAGCCTGTCTGCCCTGCCTCGCCGGCAGGCGGGCGGACAAGCAGGGGGTGTTGACTATGTTTGAGTTAATAAATCCCCCTAACCCCCTTTTAAAAAAAGGGGGAATAATATTAATTCTTTTTTTAAAGCTCAAATTTTGAATCGTTTATATCTTGGTTTTGTAATCTGTTCTTAAAATCAATACTTGTATAATCGTCCGAGCTTTCGATCATCTTGATTTTAGCAACTGAAATATCAGACTTATCAATATAAATTTTGATGGTTTTCAGCATGTTTTTCATTTCCGGTAATTTAGGGTCCAGTTCAAGCAAATATTGAGAGGCATTTTCAAAATATTCCACATCAAAACGCTCATTATCTGTAAATAAATTACCCTGAATGGTGCCGATCATCATGGTATTGATTTCGCTAAACATTTTATTGGATCCTGTATCAAACGTGCTGATTTTAGAACCATCTTTGATTAAAATATTTTTATCATTAAACACAATAATATATTCGAATGGTTCTGAATATTCCCAGCGAAGTTTATCGGGGCTTTTAAAATAAAACTTACCCTTTGAAATGATATTTTCAGTTAAAAAACTTAGATGTTTTTCCTGAATGAACTGGCTTTGTATGGTTGAAGTGTTCTTAGTAAGTTTTGATAGCTCCGATTTAACTTTTTCTAAATCCTGAACTTTATTGAAACCATTTTCTTGCGCAAATGAAAAATTGACTAGAATATTTACAAAAAATATAATGGTATATACTTTTAATATAATATTGGTTCTCATAGTAATAATTTCAAGTTCTACATTTATGTCGTTTAGTAACTTTTTAAATAAGGAAATATTCACCCTCTGCCCTTTGGGCATCTCCCTCAAGGGAGAATACTGTAATTTGTCCTCCCTGGAGGGAGGTGGTCGACCTGCCTGCCGGCAGGTAGGAGACCGGTGGGTGAAAATTTAATTTCTTTATTTCAATCTTATTCATACGCTTGTATATTGAATAATTCATCGAGAGGAACAATTTCAAACCCTTCTGATTTGGCATAAGACAGAAATTCTTTTAGAATCGGAATTATTTGTTCTCTATTATCATGAAATAAAATGATATCTCCCGGCGATAATTTTTTCTTAATTCGCTTAATTGTTTTTTCAGTTTTACTAACAGTATCCAAAGAACGTATACTCCATCCAATGGTATTAAAATTCAAATCCTTTATAGCTTTCTTTAAAGAAGGATTTGTAACACCATAAGGAGGGCGGAACAACTTTGTTTTTTTACCTATCGTCTCAAAAATTAGTCTATTTGTATTTTTTATATCTTTTTGCATCTTATTGGCAGGGTATAAATCAAACCAAAATTCGTGCGAAAAGCTATGATTGCCAATTAAATGCCCTTTTGAATCAATTTGTTGTAGTAATTCCTTATTTTTTGCAATTTGATTTCCAATACAGAAAAAAGTGGCCATAGCATTGAATTCGTCTAATATTTCTAAAACTTTAGGAGTAATTTCCGAATCAGGGCCATCATCAAATGTAATGGTTATTTTTTTCTCTTGAGTATCTGATTTGCAATATGTTTTAATATATGCTTGAGAGCAAATATTAGCTGAACAATAAACTAAATGAGCTAAAAATAAGCCTGTTATTATAATAAAAAATATCCCTTTCCATGGAAGAAAGAGATAAACCAGGACCAAAACAATGATGTAAAGAACGAATGTAGTTCTTGGTTTGATCATTGAGTTAATAAAAATATTGAATGGTCAACTTCTCTAAAATGATTGTATACCAATACATTTCTTATTGGTTTTTCAGCAAAGTTTTCTTTTCTGAAACGAGCAACTTCAGGTACATTCTGATGTTTAATTGTATTAGCAGCAAACCATAATGCAAACGAACCTACCGTATGATAATCACCTGAGAGGTGTTTAAAGTAAGCATAGTTTGTATTGAAATAATTATCTGCTAAGTGATTGTAAACATCATCAGTGTCAGAATTGCCATTTAAACCTAAAACAACTAAATCAATATCTTCCTTTTTAAGGTTGTTATTAGCCAAGAATTCATCCATTTTAGCTTCGATTTCTTGATTGCCTTCAGGTTTATATATGGTTTTGATATCTTTAATTTTGGCATAAGTGCTTTCATCTTTTTTACCTGTTAAAGTAAAAAAAGCAACACTTTCACCAACAATTGTTCCTTGAGTTTTATGATCTAATAACTCTAAACTACTTATAGTTTCATCTTTTACCCACTTCGTTTTTTTAATAATTTGATGGTGTTCTGCTGTTATTTCGTCAAAACCACCTACCAAAACATTATCCGCATCTTTATTTTCAACTAAAAGCATTCCGTCCAACAAAGCGCTTTCAAAAGAAAATCCGCGATGTGAGTAAGTATTGTTGTATTTAAAGCATTTTAAAGCAATAGCAACCTGCCCGCTAATCGTATTGTGTGTTGATTGAATAAATGCAGTAGGGGCAAGTAATTCTTCATTATGGTCTAAAACCTGGTTTAGGAATTTTTCAGTATCTCCAACTAATCCTAGTCCTGTTCCGGTAATTATGGCTCCTGGTTCTTCCACACCTGCATCCTGTAAACAAATTTTCGAAGCACTAATCCCCATTTTAATCAACTTACTCATTCGGCGCAGTTGAATAGGATTAATGAATTCCTTATAGTTTGGTTCAATGCAGGAAAGAAAATCAGACTTGTGATTAACCGGTTCTTCTAAAAACACTTTATTATTTGCAGTATTTTGAGGCGAAATATTACCAATGCCTTTTATATAAACTTCCATACTAATATCTTGAGAAAATTAACGCTGAATTATTACCTCCAAAACCAAATGAATTTGATAAAACATGTTCAACCTTGACGTTTTCTAAAACTTCCGTAACAGGCTTGAAATTAAGTTCTTTCATTTGCTCTTTAAAATTCAGGTTCGGGAAAATCATATTGTGTTGCAACGTAAGAACTGAAATAACTGCTTCAACACCACCGGCGGCACTTGTTGTATGCCCTGTGTAAGATTTTGTAGAGCTTACCTTAGGAATTTTATCTCCAAACAATGTTTCAATTGCCCTTCCTTCAGATAAATCATTATTATCAGTCCCCGTGCCATGAGCATTGATGTAGTCAATGTCTTCTATTTTTAATCCACTTCTGTGAAGAGCTTCTTTCATAGCTGCATAGGCACCTTTACCTTCAGGGGTTGATGCTGTTTGATGGAATGCTTCACAAGAATTTCCGTAGCCAGTTAATTCAGCCAACACTTTTTTACCTGATTTTTTAACCATCTCTTCCGATTCCAAAACGAGAAAAGCTGCACCTTCACCAAGATTTAATCCTTTACGGTTATCATCAAAGGGTTTGCAAGGTTCGCGGTCAAGAATCATTAGCGTGTTAAAACCATTCATGTGGTACTTGGTTAATGATTCAATTCCACCTGCAACAACACGGTCCAATAGACCATTTTTGATCATTCTGGCTCCTAATATCATTGAATTAGCAGCTGATGAGCAAGCAGTACTTGTTGTGGACACGAAGTCTTTAACACCAATATAATCAGCAATACGTTCTGTGCTGTCACCACAATCGTGGGTTTCAATATATTCAATATGATTTGTAGTTTCTAAAAGATCCCTGTAAAAAAGTTCACTTTTATCCATTCCACCAACGGTAGTTCCGGAGATCAATCCGGTTCTAGACTCTTTAATATTATCAATTTGAGCATTTTTAACAGCTTCGTCGGCTGCAATTATACCAATTAAGGTAGAACGAGTGTAAGGTTCTCCTTTTGGTAATCCGGCTCTTTCAATTAATTCTTCCTCGGATAATTTTACCTCAGAAACAGGAATAGTGCCTTTATGATTTGTTTGAAGATATTTGATATCTTCAACCCCGGATTTTTTCTCTTTTAGAGATTGAAGAGTTTCTTCTACATTATTTCCGATCCCTGATATAATTCCTATGCCTGTTACAAAAACCCTCTGTGACATCTACAAATCCTTTATCTAATGTTATTTCTTTTTTTCTTCGATGTATTCAGCAATTGTCCTGATAGAATAGAAGATCTTCTTTCCGTCTTTTGGATCCTCGATTTTTAATCCATATTGTTTTTCCAATAATACGATCAATTCCAATGCATCAATTGAATCAAGCCCTAAACCATCACCGAAAAGTGGTGCATCTGTATCAATATCATCTGGCTCAATATCTTCTAAATTTAATACCTCTATTACTTGTTCTTTAATCTTTAAAATTAACTCTTCCATTTCTATTTACTTAATTAATCCATTTATGATTTGGGGGTTAAAACTAATACTATCTTTTTTATTTTCCTTGTTTTTTTCAACTAAAAACATCATTGCGTTGTATTCTCCATCAATGTAATCTGCCCACCCGGTAATACAGGCATCTATCTTTCCGGAATTTAATAGTTTGCTCACATATCCAGTTACAAATTCCGGGTCGAATTGTTTAGCTACGAAACAAGTATTTTCACCCTGAAATTTATTACGAATACAAATCTCACCAATCATTACATTGGGCAAGGTATAAACAAATACTGCAGGGCTGGGAAAGTAATTTGATTTATCCTTAATAGTATCGTTATATTTTGTATCCGTATCGATGGATGAATGTGAATTTTGTAAGATAACACCAACTTTGGTGGGATCCAATTCTTTGATATGCTCATTTCCTTTCAGTACAATTTCCGAAGCAATGAAAGCTACCTTACAAAGATTATCCATCTTGAAATACTTTGGATACTTTACATCGTATTGCTTATAGATGGATTTCATAAAGGTGCCGAATTCGCTTTTCTCCTCATCAGTAAACTCTGATTTTCCATCAACGATAACCTCGTGTGGCTTTATAATACAATATTTTGATATGATGTTTTCCATAAACGTAATAATTAATAAATTAATGGACTAAAGTCCATTCAGGGGTATTTTCTTTAACCCCAGCCTTAAGGCTGGGGTTAAGAATTAGCACACTAGTAAGGGCTTTAGCCCTTAAATTTTTCAAAGCTATACTTTTGTATAAATTCTTCATATTCTTCTATCCAGGTTTTATTTTTATGGTGTTCTTCCTGATTTTTGATATAGTCCCTAACTTTAGATAATTGTGATTCACTAACTGAAACAGCAAAATATTCATCCGCCCATTCAAATTTATCTTTTGATAAACCGTTTTTATTTATCCAAAATGAAGATTCTCCCTTAATTAATTGAATAGTTTTAGAAAGGGTTTCATCCGCTTTGAGCGAAATTATACAATGAATATGCTCTTTGTTTCCATTTATAAAATCTATGTAAATGCCTTTTGCTTTAGCATTATCTTTAATATGGTTTATAATATCCCACTTATTTTCTTTTGTTAGAAAAGGGATTCGCTTTTTAGTTCCCCAAACACAATGTACCCAAATTCTAATGTAAGACATAATATTGTAATAATTTTCTGTTTTTCAATTTCCAATTAATCAGCATTTAATTCAGAAAAATAAACGGCAGCATTGCTACCTCCAAAACCTGATGCTGTTTTTAAGAAATTCTTTATTTCGGTTTCTTTAAATTCATTAATTACATTGATCGGTTCACTTACACCATGTTTAGAGAAACCATATGTTTTTATTAAACAATTTTCTTTTATGGAGTGAATTCCCGCAATACTTTCAATGATTCCGGCAGCTCCTAATGTGTGCCCCCAATAACCTTTTAGGCTGTTTACCGGAACATGCTTAAGGTCTGCCCATGCAATCGCTTTTGATTCCATCTCATCGTTGTATGGAGTTGCTGTTCCGTGCCCTGATATGTAATCAATCTCAGTGTTGGTTTTATTAGCCTGGTTTAATGCATTTCTGATTGCATAATACAATCCGTCACCAGTACGTGATGGGCCCGAAATATGGTTCGCGTCGTTCGTATTGGCTCCACCTCTGAAAATTACAGGGTTTTCTTCCTTAACTAAATTTTTGTCAGTTGTTAATATGATGGTTCCTGCACCTTCTCCTAACGTAATTCCTGTCCTGTTTGCATCAAAAGGCTTACAAGGTTCATCACTAACTGCTTTGAAAGATTGAAAGCCGGAAGGTGTAAATTCGGAAATAACATCTCCACCACAAACTATAGCATTTTTATAATTTTTATCAGATAAATATTGTGCTGCTGTGATGATAGCTGTAGCTCCTGAAATACATGCGTTTGAAACAAAAATAGCTTCGTTTTTAGCTTTAAAGAAATTACAAATGGTTTCAGAGATTGCCCATAAGTTAATTCTTTCTTCTTCAAATGGATGGTTTTCATCCTCGATTAAATCGATATTTCCTTTTACCGATGAAAAGACAAACAAAGTGTCTTTGTTAGAAGGATTCACGCCTGTTTGATTTAAACAATCGGTAATAGATAAGATCATTAATTTTTCAAGGCGTGTATAATTTACAGGATTTCCAATTTTCGAAAACTCTGAATTTAACTTCCCCGAATCGACCAAGGAACATTGCATTGGAACCTGGGTAATTTTAGGGTCTGTGGTTTGTTTAATACCAGATTTATTCTGCTTCAGATTTTCGAAGTTTTCTTTACTTGTAAAACCCAGAGATGAAATGATATTATCTGCTATTGTATAAATTTTATTCATTATTATTAATCTTACTTAAATCATATTCAATTTTTATTTGAATATCGAATATCGAACACAGATTAACCCGCCTGCCGGCAGGCGGGGATTTAAGATTTATTGGAATTTAAATTGTTTTTTGCTGTTTCGATACTTTTTATAAATATTGAAATAAGCTCATTATTTTCTTCTTTAGCTTTTTTAATTTTTTCTTCTGTTTTAAACAATTTACATCAATGAATTATTTTCAAACACACAAATGTTTCTCTTAATTCTTTAAGAATAACCTTCATCTTATGAATGAAATCCTTTCTTGATTCTGCACTTTGCGCTTCACCATAATCAAGAGCGGGCGAAGTACCTGAACGAACAAATTGTCCGGAAAGATGATTTGCTGCTTTTGTATTTGGCATTTCATTAACTATATCAATTATCAATACTGAAAAATTAATCCGTCTTTCTTCTAAATCATATTTTGTTAATGTCTTTGCCATTTCTTAATTCTATATTCGTTAATCGATATTCATCATTCAAGGAGTCCCATTTTCTTTTTCCATTCCAGGAAAAATTCCGGGCAAATTAGAACTAACTCTCTATCCAGGTTTAAAAACACCTGAATGCTCTCTCCTGTTGCAGCAACCTTATTATTTTTTTTGTTGTATATGGTATATTCAAAATGAATTTTTGCAGCATCATGATCTATATACCTTGTTTCAATGATGGCTGTATCACCATATTCGAGAGGTGTTTTGTATTCGAAATCAAGCTTTACCAAAGGAGTAAGGTGCTTGTTTGCATAAACATCCAAATAACTTAACCCTAAAGCTTTTCCAAAAGCTTCACGGCCATCTTCAAAATACTTGGCGTAGTTGCCATGCCATACGATTCCCATTGAATCTACTTCACTAAACCTTACTACGATTTCAGTTCTATGTTTAAGTGGTTTCTTTTCCAATTTTTCTTTTTTTAACAAAACGCTAAATTAAACTCTATGAATTAAAAATTAGCATATTATGTTTCTATTTATTAACAAAATTTCAAATTTCAGATTTCAGATTTCAGATTTCATGTTCGATGATCCTAATTTGAAATATTGAACTTAAAATCTTAAATCAATCTTATTTGGTTTTTGTATAATTGTTGTATACAACTGCAATTAATAACATGATTACAAAAAACAACAACAGTTTCACAGTTTCTGCAATTACTACAGAAATATCTCCACCACGTAGGAATATATCATAAAAGCCATTTAATCCCCAATGAAGAGGAGAGAATTGGCTGATAATTCTTATTGTATGAGGCATTACATATACAGGAACCCATATTCCGCCTAATGCGGCAAAAATAATGATTGAAACTGCACCAAAAGTTGCCGCTTGTTCGTGTGTGGTTGCTATAGTACCAATTGCTACTCCATATCCTGTAGCTGCAAGTCCTGATGCTATTGCCATTACACCTAATGCAATTTTATGCGGGCCAATTTCTAACTGTGGCAGTCCCATTAATGGCATAATGTATACACCAACTAAAAGCATTAGAATGAATTGTAAAAATGCTACACCAAGAAATACAAATATTTTACTGAACATTACTGTTACAAAAGACCCTGGCATTGTTTTTAAGCGGAAAGCACTTCCGTCATCACGTTCTTTGATGATGTTACCAGCTAATGGCAGAACAATAAAAAACATTGCAAACATAGTCCAGGCAGGAACATTATGTTGAACCGAATTTGGCAGCACCTCATCCTTTGTTGTTGAAGCATAAACTTCCTGGTACTTTATGGTTTCAAAACTTTCAAATTTTATGGGCTTTTGATCCGGCATCATTTGCGCCATTGCTTCTGAGAAATTTTTGAAGAACATTTCGATTTCAAGCTGTGAGGTAAATTCTTTTAGAGAGCTCATCACCATGTTTTTGAATGATTGGCTCGTAGCTGGATCTATATATATGGTTACATCAATGGTACTTTTCTTAGTTCTTTTCTTAACACCAGGAATGTTAAATGACTTGAAGGATTTATTTATTAAAGCATTTACATTGCCTCGTATTGCATCGGTTGCTCTTTCGGGAATAATAATTCCAATTTTATAGTCACCTTTAGCGACAAGCTCTTTGGCCAGTGAGTCGGTGATCTTCTCACCATCGATTTCTTCCACAATCTGAAAATATTCTGATGCGTATAATCCTTGGCTAATAGCCTCACCCAAGCTATCTTTATCATTATTTACAAGGATCATGGAGATGTTAACCTCTTTTACGGTCCTAAAGGTAGCATCTTGAATTAAAGTCATAATTAAAATCAGAACCAGGGGCATGATAAATAAAATTGCCAGGCCTGCACGGTCTCTGATTAAAACTAATAACTCTTTATATATGGATGATAATAATCGTAGCATTTTTCTTCTTGGTTTATATTATTTCAAATGGATGTTGCATTTTTATGAAATTAGTCTTAAATAAACACCGGATAACTGGAATGATGGAATATTGGAAGTATATTTTCAATTTCAATCAAGCTATTATTTTTCCATTAATCCAATAATCCATTTATCTAATTTGATTTCACTTTATTTCTTTAACTATGTTTTTTTATTTCCATTTTGCACATTATTCATCGCGTAAAGCTCTTCCTGTTATATGTAAGAAAATGTTTTCCAGGTCAGTATATTCTGGTTTGCTTTCGATTAGTTTTTTAGGTTTACCTTCCGTAAGGATATTTCCTTTATCTATGATAGCAACTTTTGAACAGAAGTTTTCTGCTTCTTCCATATAGTGAGAAGTATAAATAATGGTTGTTCCTTCTTTATTTATAGTTCTGAGATGATCCAGGATCACATTACGTGATTGTACATCAACACCAACTGTCGGCTCATCCAAATAAATAATTTTAGGTTTATGAAGAATACCTGCAATGAGGTTAATTCTTCTTTTCATTCCACCTGAAAAGGTTTTAATTCTTCTGTTAGCATTCTTCTCTAATCCAAACAGTTCAAGGCATTCACGGATTCTATTTTTTAATTCCTTGCCTTTTAAACCATACATATGGCCGAAAAACGTAAGGTTTTCTTTAGCTGTTAATGATGGGTAAAGTGCAATTTCCTGAGGAACAACACCAATAATGCCTTTTATTTTTTCCCGTGAATGCTGGTATTCCATACGGTCGATAAATACATTACCCGATGTTGGGCCAAATAAACCACAAAGGATTGAGATGGTGGTTGTTTTCCCGGCACCATTTGGGCCTAGCAAACCGTAAATCTCACCTTTATCAATGTTTAGGTTTATATTATCAATGGCCGGAACATTAGAACCTTTGTAATACTTAGTTAGATACTTTAATTCGATGATATGATTATTTTCCTGCATTGATCAGTTTCTTTAATTCCATAAAAAAATTCTCTTCATCATCAGCTATTTCAAGCATAAGGTTTGCAACAGTGTTATATCCATCCGGATCTGAAGAACGTCCCTTACAAGTTTGTGCAGCCAGTGAAGAAAAATTTCTCCATTTATCGCCAATTTTGGTCATTTCTTTTGAAAGCTCAAAATATCTCTGGTCTTCCATTACTTCAGATGCTTCTTGTAAAAACGCTGCATATATGAAACGGAATCCAGCACCACCAGTACCAATTTCTTCAAGCATTCTAACCAATTGAGCTAAGTATGAGGCTGCTTTTCTTGCACCCAATTTATCAGGCCATTTACGAACTCGTTTAGATAGGTACCTAATTCCTTTTACACCAAACAATGGAACCGGAATGGTCAGCATCCAATCGCAAGTTTGTTTAATGCCTTTTATAATGGCTGGTTTTAATTCAATGTCTTCAGGTATATCAATTGGGTAATACATTTTACCTTTAGGGCTTAATGGCCCTTTTGCATACCTGGCTTTTTTAAGCTCTTCAGAAGTTAATGTGGTTGCATATTCCATCACAGGGTCGCTAATATGGTATACTCCGTCTTCTTTCCCAAAAACGGTTAAGTTATGTGCATTAAAATGAAAACGGTAAGCAGGAGGGAAGTAAGTCAGATGATAAACTCCTGTTTGAACGCCAACCGGCAATTTTTTTTCCAGGACCTTATCCAATTCATCCATTGCCCTTTTAGGTTGTTTCCTAAAAGTTTGTTTTTTCATTTTAATTCCCAAGCGTTTGGCAGCTCTGGAAAAAATCATTCCAGGAACTGGGCGGAAAGAAGCTAATGGGATTCCATTTACTTTTACAAATGGCATGTAAGCGAAAAAATAACCACTACCTATACCAAAGATCATTGCTTCACTCAAGTTTAATCCATGGTATTTTAAGAGGCTGGAAATAACTCCATTTTCGCAGTGCCCAGCGGGTATATGTTCGAAATCAAGTTTCATCTACTGTTTGTGTTTATTTAAATTGAAATTTCTCTTATTTACTTAATACTAATTCTATAAAACTTTTTTTATGGTCCGATAGAACATCCATACTACTTATTTTTTACTTATTAAAGAATGATGCTTGGATGTCCCATCTTTTTTCTTACTCAGGTTTAAAGTTTACTAATTCATCTACGCTGATATTAAATACTTTTGCGTAATTCTCTAATTGTTCCGGTTTTAATTTTTTGAACCCTCTTGGTTTCAAATGTTTTTTTACTTTCCATTTGGATAATTCTACGTAGTCGGCTAATAGTGTGGCATTCATTTGGTTTTTAGCCATAAAGTGCATAATCGGGCTAGCTTTACCTACTTTGATCTTTTCATCAGCTTCATCAACTAACTCTTGAATATCTTCCCAGGCTAATTCGTTAACTATATTTTTAGCTTCCCAACCTTTACTGAAGGTTTTTACGTATTTGCCATCTTTATCAACAGCATATTGAACTTCACGGGTTATTCCCCCGGTTATTCCTTCATCTTGTGGTACTTTATCTTTTTCCATGGTTTTTTAGTTTCAATGCTTAAATGGGCAAATACTTAAATGATCAAATGTTTAGGTTTTACTTACATAAGATATGCTTTTTGCTTTTGTCATAATCTTTGTAATTTCATTTGCTTCATTATAAAGCCTTAATAATTCATTTTTATCATTCGATAAATTAGTATCATTTATTCTAACCAATATTCTGATTCGTCAGCTTCTTCAACAACAATGCAAATTTTGCTAAAAAACTCCTGTTTTGATCTGGCTCTGCATGATGCGCGATAATTAGCCCAGTTGAAGTTGCAGATTTTACAAGTTGATAAGTGATAACATCAGACGCTTTGCAGGCTTTAAGTGAATTACAAAATAAAATCACATCAACAGCAAACTTCTTAGTTTGTTTCTTTAAATTCTCTATATATATTTCCTTTTCCGTCATCTAATCCAAATATTCTTTTATTTAATCATTTTCTATTCATCCAAAAAGATTTTCATAGCACAATCTGCTATTAATTCATCGTCACAAGTTATCTTCCCATTTATAAGAGTCGTATTAAAGACCTTATGCTCTACATTTATTTCTGTAACAATGTTTTTTCCAATCTCAGGCAATTTATGAATAGTAAGTTTTTGTACTGCGCCAATATAACCGGTCGGAACATCTTTATCCTCATTTCTATACTCAAAACCAACGCCAACTGCAGCAGTTTGGGCTATGTTTTCAATTAATCCAGGTTCCTGCAAACAACCATCTTTACAAAAAATGTTTTCTTTCTTTATTTCAAAACTTCCAATAGTTTGGCCTTTTTCTGCTTTATGTAGTTTTTCAACCATAACCATTGGAGCTCGTTGAGGAATAAATTGTAAAATATCTTCTCCGGTAGCAATTACATTGTCATATATTCCCATAGTGGACCTTTTTTGCCTCTTAACCTTAATTTATTTGTTATCGTTGTAGTATCCTCATCCGGGAATACCCAACGCTTTCTTGTTTTATAGGACCTTTCTTTTAAAGTGTCATAGTTTACATTTTTCGAAAGGTAATATTTTGGTTCTAATAAAGTATCATTTTTATCTATAACACCTTCTTGTATTGCATATTCTTGAAGTTTTGTACCAGGATATATTCTCATGCCAACGAAGGTGAAAAATACCGAATTATCAATTAATTTAGAGTTTTCAAAAGTCTCATCAACGGTTGCATCTGTTTCTCCATAACCGCCAGTAATTAAGAAATGAGCGAATGGAATATCTAACTTATTACACAATGCTGATTTCTCTAAAACATCTTCAACAGTAAAGTTTTTACCATATGTTTTAAGGCATTTCTCTGAAATTGCTTCAGTTCCAAACTCTACATGTTCTAATCCCGATTTTTTTAAGATTTTTAATAAATCTTCATCCAGGTTCTTAAATGTGAAGTACCCACCCCATTGGATTTTTATTCCACTTGCTATAATTTTTTCAGCAAGTTCGTAATTATATGAATTGTTGATGTTGAATACAGAATCAGTAAAGAAAACATAATCAATACCTTTTTGGTAATATAATTTTTTAAGGGTGTCAACAATCTTATTTGTATTTAGTGTCCTTACCTTTTTACCTTCAATCAAAGGATAAGTACAATAAATACAATCGTAAGGGCACCCTCGTTTCGTTTGGACATTGAGCATTCCACTTTTTTCCCAGTAGAAATCAATTAAATCTTTATCGAAATCTAAATCTAAATCCCTGAAATGACTTTCGTTTTGATTAAAAACACATTGCCCGTTTTTCTTGTAAACTAACCTGCTAAGTCCTGTATAATCTTCATTTTTATCTAAGCTATTAATCAAGTTTAAAATAGTTTGCTCACCTTCGCCATATATGCCAAAGTCTGGTTTTAAACGTTTGAACATAAGTTCCGGAAAGATAGAAAACCCAGAACCACCAATAATTATCTTAGCATCAGAAACAGTTCTTAGGCTATCCAATACATTTTTGTAATGAGTTACAAATTCTTCTCTGTTATATGAATTAACATCATCAATATTTCTGAATGAAACTCCAATGTATTTCGGATTATACTCTTTAGTTATCGATTTTAATTCATCAATAGTGCTGAAATTGAGGTCAACCATCTTGAATTGGTAATCAGGCAACCTTTCCTGTAAATAGGTTGTAATATAGGAAAGCCCAATTGGATAAACAGGGTAGGGAACCTTATGTTGGTTAGCCGATATAAATAGTATTTTATTTTCTTTCATAACTACTCCTTCTCCCAAAACTGATAATAATTGAACCATTGCATCGGGTACTTTCTTAAAATGCGTTCAAACTCTTTTGCATATTTCTCGGTGAACTTATGCAACTCCTTTTCTTGTTCTTCAGAATCTGTATATCTCTTAACATACTCTGGTTTTGATGCAAAAAAATGATAATGAGTTTTTCTTTCTTTCATTGCGAAAGCAAATGTTATTGGAACACCGAATCTGGCAGCCAGGTAAAATGGCCCTGTTGGAAACTTTGCTTTTTTGCCCATAAAATCAACAATGCACAACTTGCTTTCTTCAATATAGCGGTCACCAGCCATTGCAATAAGTTCCTTATTTATTAACGCTTCACTGATTGGAATTATATGTGAATTATCACTTTGGATTGGAATGATCCCAACATTTTTATTTACCAGAACATCCGATAAGTAATTTTTGATCTTTTGATGTTCAGCATCAAGCATTAATACATTAATTTTGGTTTGTAACCTTTCAAGAAGCTGGCCTGCAATTTCGAAATTACCGATATGTGCATTTACAATGATTCCACCTGTCTTATTTTCAGCCATTTCTCGTAGATAATGTTCACCATCAAAGTTGTATGAGAATTTTCCTTTTAATCCACCTAGAATAGCTACCTTGTCTAGAAGAACCTGCCCAAACACAAAATAATTCCTGTAAATATTCCATTTTGATTTTAGCCATGAGTATTTTAGAACATGTCGGAAGTAATAGTACGAATGAATCGAACTCTTTCGAGAGAACAAGAAATAATAAAAAGCTACAAAAATAAGTATGGAATAGGCAAAAGTTAAGCCGAGGTGTTTAAGTGTTTGTACAAAGATTCTATATCCTAGTACACTTCCACGGGATTGTCCTTTCCATGATGGCATTCAACACCTCCGGTTTGGTTTTACATTGGTTAATTGACGTGAGCTTTGCCTATGATATAATCATAAAAATCCTGAAGAGACTTTATTGTTGCGAAGTCTTCTCCTTTAACCTTAAAACCAAAATTCTTTTCTATGATAACAACTAAATCAACATAATCAAGGCTATCGATTTCTAATGTTTCTTTTAAACTAGCTGAGGGAATTAGCTGATTTTCTTCAAGCTCGAATTCATCAATTAAAAAGTCATTTACTTTACTAATAATCTCCTGATTCTCCATTTTCGATTTCTCCCAGTTAATAAATTATTTAATTTTTTTTACAATTAAAGATGAGTTTGTGCCTCCAAACCCGAACGAGTTAGACAAAAATATATCAATATTGTGATTTTTAATAGTTTCTGCTGCAATATTTAACTTTGCTGAATATTCATCAGGGTTATCAAAGTTTATATTTGGCGCAACAAATGAATTTTGCATCATTAAAATGGAATAAATAACTTCACTGGCTCCACCCATCCACATTTCATGGCCTGTCATAGCTTTTGTAGAGCTCACAAATGGTGTTTTTTCACCAAAAATTTTGCTAATTGCTTGTGCTTCATTTAAATCACCAACAGGGGTAGCAGTAGCATGTGCATTAATATAATCGATATCGCCTGCTTTTAATTTTGCATCTAAAAGCGCCATTTCTAAAGATTTCGCAGGGCCTTCTACATTAGGAACTGAAATGTGGTCACCGTTTGAAGAAAAACCATATCCCACAATTTCTGCTAGAATAGGAGCACCTCTTTTTACTGCCGATTCATAACTTTCAAGAATTAAAGTTGCTGCACCACCGCTTGGAACCAAACCATCACGATCACGATCAAATGGGCGACTTGCTTTTTGTGGTTCATTTTCGCGGGTTGAAAATGCGGCTAATCCATCAAAACTACCCATCGAATGGTAATTGATTTCCTGGCCTCCACCACAAATAATAACATCCTGTAAACCGCTGCGAATAAAATAGAAGCCCATTCCTACAGAATGGGAGCCACTAGCACAAGCAGCACTTACCGTTAAATTTATACCACGTAACCTGAAAATCGTAGATAAACTCATTGTGATGGTTGAGTTCATCGATTGAAAAATTGCTCCAGAACCTAATAAAGCAGTATCCTTTTTTTCTTTTAGTAGATCATAAGAATCGACAACGGATCGAGCAGAACTATCATTTCCATATAAAATTCCAACATCGCGTGTATCTAAAAAATCATCATCAATTCCAGCTTGTTTTAGTGCCTCAACAGTTGCAACATATGCATATTCTCCTTCTTCTGCCATTCCAACGCGCTGACGCCTTTTTAGTTCTCCTTTTAAATTTGGGCGTTCAAGGATACCTGTTAATCCTGAACGAAATCCAAGTTCTTTTCTTATTTGTTCGAAACCAATACCTGATTTACCCTCATAAAGAGATTTATTTACTTCTTCAATGTTTTTACCAATAGTGGAATAAATTCCCATTCCTGTTATTACCACTCTATTCATAGGTCTGTATTACAGTGTTTTATAGTTTACGTATAAAGTCCTCCATTTACTGATATTACTTCACCTGTTACATAAGAGGCATTTGGCGATGCAAGGAAAGAAACCACATGAGCTACTTCTTCAGCATTACCAAACCTGCTCATTGGGATCATACGTTTTAAATCTTTTTCTTCCAATTCGGCCGTCATATCAGTTTTAATAAAACCAGGCGCAACACAATTAACAGTTACATTTTTCTTGGCAACTTCTTGAGCTAAAGCTTTACTTGCTGCAATTACTCCACCTTTAGCTGCTGAATAATTTGTTTGGCCCGGTAATCCCTTAATTCCGGATAATGATACTATATTAACAACTCTTCCGTATTTGTTTACTATCATATCTTGAACTAAATGCTTTGTAATATAATAAAAACTATCCAAATTTGTATTTAATACATCTTTCCAGTCTTCATCTTTCATCCATATTATTAATGCATCTTTTCGAATTCCTGCATTATTAATAAGAACTTCGATTACAGAATCAGGATTTTTTTCTTTCCAGGAATCAATAGATTTCCTTATTTCTTCCGGGTTAGAAACATCAAATTGCATTAATTCGCCAGAACCGCCATTTTCTTTAATCTGTGCTAAAGTGTTTTCTGCTTCTTCCGTATTATTTCTATAATTTATTAATACGTGATAATCTAATTTTGCAATTTCAATACAAATTGCTTTTCCTATTCCTCTTGATCCTCCTGTTATTAGTGCAAATTTCATAGAGATTAATTTATGCGGTTTGGTCTGTTTTTAATAAGATATTGCTTTATATTCTCAATATGAGGATACAATGGTTCATCGGCAATAATAGTTGGTACTATTGCTCTTAATTCATCATACAATTCTTTTGATAAATCTGATAATCGATCTTTAAATTTCATATAATCAATCACCTGCAGTAAACTCATGCATTTTATTGCCAATACTTCAAAAGTATTTTCAATTACTTTCTTTGTCATTAAAGCGGCATTAGTACCCATACTCACTATGTCCTGGTTATCCCCATTATTCGGAATGCTGTGAATATACATAGGGTTTGATAAAGTTTGATTTTCAGCTGTAGTAGATGTAGCAGTAAATTGAGCAGCCTGTAATCCTAAATTTAATCCTAATACTCCAAGATTAGCAAAAGGAGGGAATTTCTCATTTAATTTGTTGTTAAATAAATAATTCAACTGTCTCTCAATTAACATGGACATTTTGGTTGTAACTATTTTTAATTTATCCATTTCAAGAGAAACATAGTCTCCATGAAAATTGCCACCGTGTAATACGTCTACATTTGTGTTGTCAATAATCGGATTATCATTTACAGAATTAACCTCGTTTATTAAAACTTTCTCAACAATTTTTAAAGTTTCGTAAACTGGTCCTAAAACTTGAGGTACACACCTTAACGAGTAATATTCCTGTACTTTGTCTTTTATAACTCCAACATCTACATGATTGTCATATAAATGTTCAGCACGTTTTTTTATTAATTTACTTGATTTAACGATATTTCGCATTTCGGTAGCAATCAAGTTTTGTCCTTTGTGGAGTTTTACCTCGTTTAGTTCTTTTGAGAAGTGATCATCATAAGATTCAACAACTTCATTAGTTATACTAGAAGAAACAACTGCCCAGTTTAAAAGGTTTTTTGCATGAATTAAATTAATAATACCAATTCCAGCCATACAAGAAGTACCATTAATTAATGCCAGGCCTTCTCTTAAATGAACCTTCAGTGGAGCTAAACCCGTAGCTTCAAATACTTCTCTTGCAGGTCTGAATTTTCCTTCAAAATTAATTTCTCCTTCTCCGATCAGGTTTAAGGCTAAATGAGAAAGCTGAACCAGATCTCCACTTGCACCAACACTTCCATGTTCAAATATCTTTGGGTAAATATCTTTGTTAATAAACTCCTTTAAAAGTAAAACCACTTCTTTATGAACACCGGAATATCCACGCATAAAAGTATTTAAGCGGGCAATCATTAAAGCTTTTACATGTATATTTGGGATAGGGTTTCCGGATCCGGCTGCATGACTGCGAATAAGGTTGTATTGTAATGCTTGCTGATCCTCGTCGCTAATCTTATATTGTGCCATTGGTCCAAAACAAGTATTGATACCATATATCACCTTGTCTTTGGAAAAATCATCAAGAAATTCAAAATTCTTTTGTACCCTATCTACTGATGCTTCTTCTAATTCAATCTTTTCTCCTTCGAAAAGAATCTTGTAAAAATCATCCAGATTTAGATTTTTACCCCCTATAATTATCATTTCTATTCTTTGGTTTGCGTTAAAGTGGTTTAAATAAACCTGTTAGTTCTTATGCCGTTTTTATAAGAATGCAAATTTAATAAATAGTTTTAATATTCCTTAGAATACAATTTGTTTTAGCGAATATTTTTATTAAACATTCTAAAAGTTACATGAAATTTAGTTGTGCAAAAAGTTGAAAACTTTACACACCTTTTTGAAAGACCCCATTAATTTTACAAACAATTGAATTTAAGTTTTGTTTAATTTATTTAATTTTGGCAATTATTTTATTTGGGCTATTTTAGTGAGCCTAAATTTTGCTAAATCTAAGATAATGAAAGAAAAAGATGTTTATGTTGATTTTGAACCACAACAACTTATCATGTATGTTGAAAAAGAAGATGGCTCATACGGACCAATTCAAACTGGTTCTTATATTTCTAAGAATTATCTTGATGATTTTTGGGAAAAAACAGTAAAGCTTAGAAATACATTACTCGAAAAGTTAAAGAAAAACGAAATAACACCCATACATTTTTATAAAACTATTCATGATTTTAGTGATATAGAATTATCAAGAAGGACAAAGGTTTCGGTTAGAAAGGTCAAACAGCATCAAAAAATAGATGGTTTTAAAAAAGCTAAATTGTCTGATTTAAAAAAATATGCTTATGCGTTTGATATTCCTGTTTCTAATTTGCTTCAAACTATAGTAATTGAAGGTAATGAGAATAAAGTAGAAGCGAACCCGTCAAAACAACCTATTGTTGTAAAACAAACCAGAACAGAAAATCCTTTTGTTGTAATTACAAAAATTGAATTAAATAAATAATGATTATAGATTCTTTTAACCACAATATGGCGGCTCATTGTGAGTCAGGTACGTTAACGGCATTATTAAAACATAAGGGGCTGGAAGTTACGGAACCAATGATGTTTGGACTAGGAAGCGGATTGTATTTTGGATATTTAAGCCGTACACCTAACTTAAATTTTCCAATGTTTATTTTAAGAACAAAACCTGGTAAGCTTAGAAAAAAAATTGCAAAACGAACTGATATTAAATTTAACACAAAACGTTTTAAAACTGAGAATGAAGCAGAGCAGGAATTAGATGATTTAATTAATAAAGGAATTCCGGTTGCATGTCAGGTTGATTTTTTTTATATGGATTATATTCCCCAGTGGGAAAGAGTTCATGCAAATATTCATTTTATTACAATTGTTGGAAAAGAAGGGGATGAGTATTTAGTAAGTGATAGTTACTTTCCTAAGTTAGCAAGAATTCATAAGGATAATCTGAAAAAAGCAAGATTTGCAGGGGGCTATTTAGCACCCAAGGGATTTAGATATTATATTGAATATGTTCCTGAAAGTGTTAACTACAACAAGCTAATTCCAATTGCCTTAAAGAATACTATTAATAATATGATTGGGGTACAACCACCGTTTATTGGAGTACGCGGTATTAGAACTTTTGCAAAGAAATTACAGGGATGGCCAAAGCTAACCAGAGATATTGATCATCTTTCGCATGAAGTAATGAAAATTAATGTTTTTTTGGAAGATCAGGGAACAGGCGGAGGAGGTTTCAGGTTTTTATATGCAACATTCTTACGTCAAGCATCTGAAATTCTTCAAAGTAAGGGGTTAGAAGAAATGTCAAAAAAGATGATGGAAATTGGGGATGGTTGGAGAAATATTTCTTACTTTGCAGCCAGGATTGGAAAGAATAGGGACTTAGGACCGGAGAAGCTTCAAGAACTTGGACACATGATAAATGAAAGGGCAGATGCGGAAGAAGGTTTCTTTAAAGAGTTAAAATTAGTTGTAAATAATATTTAATTATTGATGGAATGGGAGATAATATTGGAACTGATTTGAAGGCGGATATCAAGAAAATGATTATTGAAACACTGAATCTACAGGATATTACACCAGAGGATATAGGAGATGACTTACCACTTTTCGGAGGAGAAAATACGTTGGGGTTGGATTCTATAGATGCTATTGAACTTGTGATGGCTGTACAACGTGATTTTAAGGTACGTATTGATGATCAGAATCTTGCTCGAGAAGTATTAAAAGATGTAAATTCTATCGCAGAATTCATTAAGAGCAAATCAGAATAATTAGATTTCATTTTAAAATCCGAACCAAAACTAAAAGATGAAAAGTGCTTACCTGATAGCTGGGATGAGACTATCCAGGTTCATAAAAATACTTGTGAAAAATGGAATGTCTTTATACCCCAAATATTTTGTAAGGTTCTTGTTTCTTTTACAAAATGGTATTTGGGCTTCAATCTTTCATCGAAAAGAAAGATCGATCTATAAGGAAAAAATCGAACAGCATAGATTACCGGAAGATCCTATCATAATTATAGGTCATTGGAGAACCGGAAGTACTTTTCTGCACCAGCTTTTATCTATGGATACAAACCTGGTAACTTCAAATGTTTTTCAGGGATCCATTCCGGATAGTTTTCTAACCTCTCGTAACTCTTATGAACCAATTATGGGGAGAGCTCTTAGGGGAACCAGACCAATGGATCAGGTAAAACTTAGTATGGATGAACCATTGGAAGATGAATATGCATTACTCCGTTTATGTAGTTATTCACCATTAGAAAGGGTTATATTTCCTAAAAAGAAAACATATTTTTTAAAAGACTTTCCAGGTTTTTTGCCAAAGGGAAAAAAATTAAATGAATGGAAATCGGCATTGGAATATTTCTATAAAAAATTAACCCTGGAAAACAATAAAACGATATTGATCAAAAATCCATTTCATTCATTAAGGATGGAAGTTTTAAACGAGATATTTCCTAAGGCAAGGTTCATACACATTATTAGGCATCCGTACAATGTTGTTCCATCAACAATTCGAATGTGGGATATTGTTGGCACGCAAAATGCAATGAATAATAAGTGGACAAAGCCATCAGTGAAAGAAGTAAGTGAGATGCTTAATTTAATGTTACAAAAGATAGAAAGTGACTCTGGATTGTTTCCAAACAACAGGTTTTACGAAGTAAAATTTGAGGATTTGGAAAATGATCCATTACATGAAATAAAACAAATTTATAAGCAATTAAATGTTGAATTTTTAGAGCGATTTGAGCAACAAATAAATAAGTTTTTAATTTCGGTAAAAGATTACCAAAAAAATAAATACTCGATACCTGAAACAGACAAACTGGAAATCAATAACATCCTGAAAGGATGGATGGAACAGAAAAATTATAGTTTGGAATAGTATATTTTTTTGATACTTTTATCCGATAAAACAAGCAGTAAACCAAAAATAGCATATGAAATTTCAATTAATATTCCCAAAATGGAGAAAGCTTGAGGGGCAAACTACTTTTAATTTGCCGCCTCATGGTGCGATAGTTTTTGCAGCAACAATTCCGGAAGATGTTGAGGTAGAATTTATTGATGAGAATTTAGAAGAAATGCGTTTCGACGATGATGTTGATTTTGTTGGCATTTCAATGTTGTTAACAACTCAAATTAAGCGTGGGTGGGCTATAGCAGATGAGTATAGAAAGCGCGGTAAGAAAGTTATTTTTGGAGGTATTTCAACAATGCTTCATGCGGAAGAAACTATGGAGCATGCTGATTCTGTTTTCTTAGGTGAAGCAGAAGGACATATGGAACAAGTTTTCAAGGATTTCAAAAAGGGTGAATTAAAGAAAGTTTATAATCATATGAACGATTTACCATCAATTGAAATTGTGGGACCGGCTCGACGAGAATTATATAATAGAGATCTTTATTACCATAAGGGTGTACAAATGGTTGATTTATTCCATGCATCGCGCGGATGTAAATACAGTTGTTATCCTTGCGCGGTTTCATATTTAGGAGGACGAAACTTTAGACCTAGACCAATAGATAAAGTTATTGAAGAATTAGATACAATAGATAACAATAGATTATTTATAGTTGATAACTCTTTGGCTCAGGATACCGAATGGGAAAAAGAATTATTCAGAGAAATGATCCCGTTTAAAAAGAAATGGTGTAGTCATACAATTGAAGATAAACCTGAGGTGTTGGATTTGGCTGCCCAGGCTGGAGCATGGTATGTTTATCAGGCTGTTTTTGATACTTCGGATTACATTAAAAACAGAGTAAAGCAGTATCATGATTATGGAATTGGTGTTGAAGGAACTATTCTTTTAGGTTTAGATAATCAAACAGAGGATGATATCAAACGATTGGTCGATTTCTTATTAGAAATAGATTTGGATCTTGCAGAATTTACAGTTTTGGCTCCATTCCCTCATACTAAAGCTTATAACGATCTGGTAAAACAAAATCGTATTTTCAATAAAAACTGGGACGACTACAATGCAGGTCAGGTTGTTTATCATCCAAAACATATGAGTGCAGAAAGATTACAGGAGTTGTACCAATATGCATGGGACACTTTCTATAAAGATGAAACCCAAGAAGAGAAAATGTTTAAATTACTTAAGAAAGTAGTTTCAAGAGAGGTTGAAGATGGTACATTTAGAAAAAGAAGACAAGATTTGTCAAAGACAAGTTTTGGTAAAAATGTAAAACATAAAATTGCTTAATAATTATTTTAAAATGGAACCTAAAGTAGATAATTATCAGGATCAAATTTATCATTTTAAAGGTTTGTGGGATGTTCCTTCAATTTGTGGTTTAAAGATTGTAAAAAAGGGAAATCAAACGATAGTAATTGCGACAGATTTATTTGAAGAAAATCCCGGCACTTCGATTACAGAGTGGAACACAAAATTAGCTAAGCAAATTTGTGATGAAAATGAAATTAAATATGATCGTTTGATTTATATTGAGCATACACCGGATAAAAAAACAAAACTTTCTTTTAATCACGAATCATTTTTTGAAGTAAACTTCGAAAAAACTGTTGATAAATTCGAGAATCCTCAGTGGAAGGAATTAACAAAGGAAGAAGTAGATAATTTAATAACTGATTAATACAATATGGCCCAAATTACTGATAACACAAGAGGTGAAGTAAAAGAAATTGTTTTAGATTTCTTTGCTGAAGAGTGCGAAATAGATGTTGAGGAGATATCAGAAGAATCAAATATTATTAGTGATTTAGATGGTGATTCTTTAATGTTTCTTGAATTAATAGAAGTATTTAAGAAAAAATATTCTCTTAATATCGAGCTAAAGACCATTGGTAAATATGCGGTTAAAAATCCCGTTAAAACCATCGGTGAATTAATCGATATGCAAATGCTGATCATAGAGCACGAAAACAATATTTTAGATCTTTAGAATATAATTGATCTGATGATTTACGGTTGTGGAATTGATATAGAAGAAGTAGATCGTTTCAATAAGCATTACTTTGAAAAAGGAAAGTTATCAGATTTATTATATGATATCTTTACAACAAAGGAAATTGAAAATTACTCATATTTTGGAAAAGAAGCCTTTTTAAAAGGCTTTTGCTTTAAAGAGGCTTTTTACAAGGCCTTGAATAGTAACGAAGTGGATTATAAAGATATTGAAGTATTTTTTTCTGATAACAAAAACTTCGAAATAGTTAAATCTGATCCGGTAAAAGATATTTTTTCTGAATTAAGCATAAACAGGATTGTAGCCGGTCTTCAGTCAAATGATAAATATGCAGTCTTTAAAGTAGTGCTAATCAACAAGTAATTAATTAATGGAAAGTAAAACTGCATTTATTTTTCCAGCTTTTATTACCGAATTTACAAGAAAGGAAATAGATTTTCTTAAAATAAATTCAGTTGATATTAATGATTATTTGAATCGAATATCAAACGTATTAAATCTTGAACTACCCGAATTTTCTTACGATAATAAACTATTCAGGGAAGAATTAAATTCTCAGATTCTTGCTTATACGATTAGTTGTGCTTTTACAGATGTACTGTTATCAAAAGCAATATTTCCCGCCTATTTAGCAGGTTATAGTATGGGAATTTATGCATCGCTTTATGCTGCAAAGTCGATTAGCTTTGAAACCGGGGCAAAACTAATTTTTAAGGCGTTCGAATTGGTAAATGAATTAACAGAAACCAACTTGTATGGAATGGGTGCAACAATAGGTTTATCAAGTAAAGATGTTTTAGAATTAATTTCTAATAATGAATTAAATTTAGAAATTATTAATGTAAATAATGAACATTCATTAGTTATAGCAGGCCTCAAGGAAGATGTACAAATTCTACTTGAAAAAGCGAAAAAGGAGGGGGCTTTAAGCGCAGGAGAGTTAACTGTAAATACTCCTTATCACTCGAAACATCTTGAAAACTATTCAGAATCTTTTTCTGATTTTCTAAAAAATATTGAAATTTATGAAGCTACAATACCTATTATTTCTACTTTTGATCAAAGAAAAGTTTTAACCATTGATGATATTAAATTAGAATTGGTTTATAATTTGACCCAAAAAATCAATTGGTTTAAAACGATGCAGAAACTAATTGATTGTAGGGTTGAAAAAATGTTTGAATGTGGCGCAGGAAAAGATTTAAAGAAAATATCGAGATTTATAAAGGGAGATTATAATTTAAGATCAGTTTATAAAATATAAAAAGGGGCTGTCCAAAAAGTTGAATAGTTGAATTTTGTTCGTATTTTTTACTTTGAGTTACTTAGTGTCTTCTTTGTGATTCTCTGTGTAACAGCCTTTTATAATTATACCACAAACCTGTCTGCCGACAGGCAGAGTTTCACAAAGTAGGCACAAAGAACACTAAGACTTTTTGGACAACCTCTTTTATTAAAATGTTATTTTTTTATTTAAAAACTTTCTTAGTTAAATATGCGCCTAAAGATTTTCCACATTTAGCATACGCTTCAGAAATTCTGTACCCGGTATCGTAATCGTTCCCCATTGCTCCACGACCAGGAATTTTTTCCATTGTCATTACTGCTAATATACTTTCAGGATTAGAAACTTCAACAAATGTAATTTCAACATTGATCATGGCATCTTTTCTTGCAACACCAATATTAAATCCAGGTTCGGTAAAAGTTGTTCTTAAAATTAACTTATAGGCAGCATCGGTTCCTTGAGCAAATTTACACCCGGTACTACTTGTATATTCAGTTAAAAGCCTTTCAAACATTGGATGAAATCTAGCTTCTCTATCGTTAAACCAAGATTCTTTCCACGTATCACCTTTTCCTGCTTCTGCTTCATTATATTCCGCTACCTTTTTGGCAATATAATCCTCTTCTTTATCAAATTTACCAACAGACATGTTGCTATAATCATATTCTAATAAAACAGCCGTTTGCCCCTTTAAGAAGCTTAAATCACCTTTCGTAACTTTAATTTTTTGTGCTTGAACAGTTATTGCTCCAAAAACGATTAGAGCAACAAAAACAGTTTTTAAAATTTTCATAGGTTTATTTTTAATAAATTGGTTATAAATTAAATGTAGTAACTAACAATAGCATAAATTCCATGAATAAAAGCGGTAAAAAATAATAATATACCCATTCTTTTATGGGTTTTATATTTTACCTTTAATATTTTTAATCCGCTTAATAACTGGAATAACACAAGGAATAAGTTTATTACTCCAAGCCATAGAATAATGTTAACCCCAAACATAGCTTGTTAAATTATTCGATGATGACGGTAGCTTTATCCATACCTTTAGAACCATGTTTATTACAGTTTCCTTCTGCAATAATTTCAAGATTTGACTCTGCTTTAACTTTGTATTCTAAAGTAAAATTTTGACTTTCTGGTAAAATGGTTTTTGAATATTCCCATTTTTTAACTTCTTCTCCATTAATTTTTAACCATACCCAATCAGTATAATGTCCTTTTGTATTACCCATGTGTTTAACTTCTATTTTTATGGTAATTTCACTGCCTTTTTCTGCTTTTTCAGGAGCAACAACAGTAACTGAAGTTTTGTTTGCAAAAGCTCCTACTGAGAAAATAAATAAAGTAAATACAGTTATAATGCCTGTAATTGTAAGTTTTTGTTTCATATTAAACCTCCGGATTTTTAGTGATAAGCTAATTTACTAAAAAAATAACGATTGTAGATTAAATTTTGGTGAAATCATTCTATTTAATAGTTAATAAAGGTTAAGAATTAATTTTAAATTAACCTTCTAAATAACATCAGTACCTTTTTTGATTAACCAAAGCTTTCCAACATTTTCATAAAATTTCTCCAAAGGAAGTTTTGTTTTAAGCACACTATTGAAAAAATTGTATTTAGAAAGATCGAAATCTATAATTTCATCTTTTATTTCTTCATAAAAAGGAGTTCCGGGCATTGGTGTAAGAATTGTATAACCCGCATATGTTACACGGTGAGTACCGGTATATTCTGCCAAAGCATCAAAATCAGATTCATCATAATCATTTGGAATTACATAATTTCCGCGCAACATAATATCATTTTGGTGAAAAATCTCAATTGCTTTATGAATCAGTTTAGCTTCAGCACTTTTATTATATTTCTTTAATTCTTCTTCGCGGAATGATTCAAAGCCACAAATAACTACTTTTAATCCATTTTTAGCAAGTTTTTCAATTAGTTTAGGATTATTAACAGCCGTATCTGTTCTGATATCCATAATGTAAGTTTTCTTAATACCCTCTTGTTCAATTCGGTCAAATAAGTGATCGATCAGGCTTTCATCCACAATAGTATTAGCATCGGCAAACCTGACAATTTTATAATCGATTTCTTTTAATTCCGTAATGATACTTTCCACATCGCGTTGAAGATATTTTCCCTGGTGCTGGCACCAAATAGAACAAAAAGTACATTTATAAGGACATCCTAATGATGTAAATAAATAAGTAGACGGGTAAGGGGCATTTCCAACAAAATAACTATTGCGCCAAGGCTCTATCAATTTTCGATCCGGCATTAAAAAATCTTCCCTGGCTGAGTTGAAGTTATATGCCCTGGGTTTAGTTTTTTGTAACTCTCCGTTTTTATTTATAATGATTCCAGGAATATTTTCAAAATTTATGTTTTTTTCTTTAGCTTGTACAACTTCTCTAAATATATGGGCTGATTGTCCCGGTAGTACTAAATCGACAGAGGGATCTGTAAAGTCATGTGGCGACAGACTTGTATGTAAACCCCCTGCAACTGTTAAAATTTCAGGATTAAAAGATTTAACGGTCTTAAAAATTTCAATGGCATAATAAAATTCCGAAGCAATGGTTGTTGTTCCAACGATATCCGGTTTATGTTCGTTTAGCAAATTTAAAATCAGTTGATCAAGAGGAGGAGTTGTATCCGGGTATAGATCATACTCACCTTTGGTTTCGAAAAAAATGACATCATAATCTTTGATGGCCGCAGCAACCGTCATTAATCCCAAGGGAGGTCCAATCAATTTTTTATGAATAAACTTTTTCGCTTCCGCTGGCGCAGATTCCAATATCATATTGTGTGGTGATCGGGGAGTATTTATTAAAAGTATTTTCATGATCTATAATTGGATGCCTGCGAAGATAACAAAACAATCTCTTTTTTGTTAAAATTGAATTCTGTAATTGGCCATTGGGTATAATGCCATTTCGTAATTATGATATATTTCACCCGTCAATGGATCAATGCGATGTTCATAAACACTGGTATAATTTGTTCTGTACTGCAGATCCATTGAAATTTCAACATTATATTTTGGTTTATTGCGCTTGATTCCTAACCGTAAATTAATTCTGAAGTAGTCATCCTGACGAATTTCATATGCATTATCCCAATCCAGAACTTCTTGTCTTTGTGCAATTGTTTCTTGCACATTATATGGAACATATGGCCTTCCTCCTGCATAAGTGGTTCTTAATCCTATAATAAATGCATTATATTTCCTTAAAGGGATTTCATATCCACCTAAAACATTGATGGCGAAATTACCATTGAATGCAGTATTTCTTTTAATGCCATCTGTACTTTTGTACATTGATTCATAAAGTGATGAGGTAATCAAGAAGTAGAAATTCTTATAAAGAAACCTTTCCAACGTAAGCTCAATTCCGTAATTTTCTCCGGTACCTTCATTTGCTAAATAATCTTCTCTTTCTATGAAATATTCTGCACCGTAGTTTAAAACGGAATATTGAGGTTGATTTTTACTTACCGGAACATCAAATAAATATTGGTAATATGTTTCTAACTTTAATCTCAGATTATCACTAAAAGAATGATCATAACCCATAACGAATTGATGACTTTTCGTGAAATCAAGATCTTTATTTGTATAAATGTACGATCCATCAGACATTCGCGTTTGAGTAAAATAGATCACCCTCAGCTGAGTTTGACTGTGTAACCCATAACCCATTTTAAATGAGTTTCGTGGGTTTATGGTCCAGTTAAAACCTAATCTTGGTTCTATTGCAAAAGAATTATTCAAATCAAGAAACTGAAAATGAATGCCAGAGTACAGGTCAATGTAATTAGTGAATTTGTGCTTAAATTGTGCATAAGCCTGGTATAAATTAAATTGCTCGTTTTTAACATCCGTATTAACAATGAACATTCCATTATTGATACTACTATCGGCAAAATTTATAAAATACCTGTCGAACTTAACACCAAAATTAAGAGTGTTTTTATTATTTATTTTAGTGTTTAAGTGAGATGTAAAACTTGCTTTTACCTCCGAAGATTCTTCACCGGCCCAATTCCCAATTAAAGTAGGATCATTATAAAATGTATCAATCTGTGTGGTAACGTCAGATCCATAAACGGATAAAGCATTTTGTAATCTTGTTTTTGTTCCGAAAAAATGAACATACGAAAGTGAAAGAGAACCAATGTTTGATCCATTACTTAAATCTTCTCCCCAGTTTTCAAAAGACCAATCCTCCTGATCATCGTTTGAATCGAACATTTCAATATAACTTGTTCCTCCCATTCCAATAAAACTCAAGCGGCCTTTTTTCATTGGAAAATTCAACTTAAAAGTTAAATCCTGGTATTTGGTTGTTTCAACTTCAGCACCTAAAAGATCAATGATATCCACCAATGAGTATCTGTAAGTAATTATATAAGAGGAGTTTGATTTTTTTGAAATAGGTCCTTCAGTTCCAAATTCCAAACCATTATAACCAAATTCCATCCAATGTTCTCGCTTTTCATTATTACCGTTTCGCATTTTTAAATCGAAAACACCAGCCAGTGCATTTCCATATTCAGCAGGAAATGCTCCGGTCATGAAATCTGAATTAGTCAATAAATTATTATTAAGAATTGTAATTGGCCCGCCTGTTGTTCCGGAAGCTGCAAAGTGATTCGGGTTAGGAATTTCAACACCATCTAACCTCCACAATAAGCCTGTAGAAGAGTTTCCTCTAATAATGATATCATTTCTATTGTCACGAACAGACATTACACCCGCATAATTTGCAGCCATTCTTGCCGGATCACCGTAACTTCCCGGATACCTGTTAGTTTCGTCAATTGTAAAAGAGCGGGCACTGATCGTAGCCATTTTATTCATTGGCTTGTCTTTCCGTACCGTAGCTTTTATAACTACTTCATCGATCTCTGTAACCGATTCTTCCAATTCAATTTTTATAATTTTTTCTTTAGCCGAACTAATTATAAGGTTGTCTATGATTTGAGTTTTGTAACCAATATAACTAGCCTGAATGGTTTGCGTTCCAACACTGACATTTTCAAAACGGAAATAACCATTTTCATCACTAATGGTACCTTGTTGAGGATCTGTTTCAGTTAATACAATATTCACACCAGAAATAGGTATTTGAGTTTCCTGATCAACAACGACACCTCGTAGTGTTTGATTCATAATTTCCTGTGTATAGCCAGAGAATGTATGAACAAGAAAAAAAGAAATAAATAAAAATATCTTTTGTCTCATTAATTTATAGTCCGGTTTCTTAAGAGAATAACAAAGATAGCAGATTTATTTATTCTTTTTAATTGAGAACCCTGCCTGTTCAAGAATTTCTCCTAACTGAACATATTTTCCATGAGAATAAGCCATCAGATCCTGATGTTGCATGTTTACCGTACCATTTGAACTATCTATGAAATCCTTAGAGACCTGAATGTTAACAACTTCGGCTAAAAACATATCGTGTGATCCAAGTTCTTTAATTTCAGTTACTTTACATTCGATGTTTATTGGAGATTCTTCAATTATTGGTGCTGAAACTATTTCACCTTTTCCGGGTGTTAGATTCATTTCCTTGAATTTATCAAAATCTCGTCCAGACATTCTTCCACAAAAATCAGCTTCTCTTACTAAATCTTTGGTAGAATAGTTTATTACAAATTCTTTATTACGTTCAATGATCGCATGTGAATGTCTATTTTTCCTTATAGAAACATAACACATTGGAGGGATTGAATTTATGGTTCCTGTCCAGGCAATTGTTATGATATTAAATTCATCAGGCGTGCTTCCACAGCTAACCATTGCAGCCGGAACAGGGAAAATTAATGGAGCCGGTTTTTTACTAATTTTTTTCATCTATATTATAAAATTTTATGTGTTGATTTAGCTTTCATATCACAAATTGTATTTTCAAAATGATCCGAATGTGATTTTACCCATTCAAATTCTAAATATTTACCTTGAGTAAGCAGGTCAATTTCTTTCCATTCTCTGATATTTTTTGCTTTAGTTCCATTAGCTGTATAAAACTCGTTTATTTTCCATAACGGGAGCCATTCAGTAATACCTTTTATTACGTATTGACTATCGGTAACAACTCTTACTTTTATTTCATTTATTAAATATTTTAATCCATCGATTATAGCTAAAAGTTCAACTAAATTATTGTCTTTATTTTGAGTTTTTGTTTGGTTTAATAAGTATTCTCCTTCTGCAGATTTAATTAAAATTGCATATCCTCCTTTTTTAGTTTGATGATTAAATGATCCATCCGTAAATAATTCCGTAATGTTTGGAGTTTTTTTATCCGTCTTTTTTACAATAAATTTATCTTCCAGATTATCCAGTATGGTGATTTTAGTCAGATCATAGAAATTTGTATCAGGCAAACCGTCGTGTAAAACAAATTTCAACTTAAATCCAATGTAAAACGAATCAGGTTTTTTATTATGTAAGAGTTTTCGTAATTGAAACTCTTTTAATTTAATAAATTGAGTTAGTTCTCCATTGTCCAGATATTGAATTTCTTTTGTTTCAGGTGAGAAATTTATTCTACTTTCAGAATGTTTATCAGATATAAGCAACGTATAAACATGGTCTGCTTCATTTGTAATTTTCATTGTTAGTTGAAAGTAGTTCATGTTGGAATTATTTAAATTGTTTAAAACTACTTAATTTTTAGCTTTAAATAATTTAAGAATTAAAAAAGGTCCAAAATGACGAGGAAGGTATAAAGAAAATTAAATAGAAGAAGATTATATAAAACAAAAAAACCGGCTTTAGCCAGTTTTATATTATATTATTCAAATGACTCCACACATTTAACCACATTATCACAAATGTCAAATACATTATGCAATTGAAGTAATTTAACTAATTCCATAACGTCTGGTGAGATATTGCAAATTTTAAATTGGCTATCGTTATTTTTTGCATTTCTTAAAATGGATAACAAAGCACCAAAACCAGAACTGTCAACATATTCAATACCTGCCAGGTCAAGAACAAGTTTTGTATTTGCCTTTGTTAAATATTGAGCAACCTCTTCTTTTAAAGACTGAGCAATTAAGATATTTAATTTACTAACATTGTCAAACTTCAATATCTCAATTCCGTTGTTCGATTCATGTATTAACATATATTCCGGTTTTAAAGTTAATATATCTATTTATTGTTCTTTATTTCCCTTAATTCTTCCAGTACAATATTACTTTCTCTTACAAATTTAGCAATTATTTCCTGATATTCATTAATATTTTTTCCCTCTTTTGCATTTTCTTCCATTTTTTTTAGCTCATTAGCAAGGTCTTTTAGCCCTAACATCAGTATTGCAGATTTTGCCTTATGAGCTATTCTACCTAAATTGTAAAAATCTTTTTTATTATAAGAATCTGTAAGTAAATCTTGATATTCCGGGATCTGTTTAAAAAACATTTCAGATAAATCATTTATTAAATCACTATTTCCTTCACTTATTTCGTACAGGTAGGTTAAGTCGATTAATTTTTTTGATCCCATTTTAAACAAAACGTAATTTTATGCAATAAAATAAACTTTTATGAAAATAGAAAATTAAACGAAATAGTTTTTAGTTGGCACTATATAAATTTTTATTTTTACAATACTTTTCTTATTATTAAAACAATTTAAGTCAATTTAGAGTATAAGCTAAGTATATCGAAAATCAATTTATATTAGTTAGAATGAAGAAACTATCCATTACTTTAATTGCTGTTTTGCTAGTTTTTAGCTCTTTTTCGCAAAATTCAATTGAAAATGAGATCAAAGAATTGCAAAAAAACGCAAAATTACTTTTTAATGAAGGCGTACGATTTGCTGAAGAAGGCAATTACACTCAAGCACATTTAAAGTTTGATGAAGCCTTATTTATTTATCCCGAATTTGCAAACCCATATCTTGAAAGGGCTAAAATTAAACTTCTAAATCAGGAGATTGACCTGGCAATGAACGATGTGGCAAAAGCAATTGAATTAAATCAAAATTTGGGAGAAGCTTTTTATATAAGGGGATATTTGAAACTTCTGATGAAAGATCACCAGAATGCTTTAACTGATTTTACCCATTCCATACAGAAAGGATTTACCGAATCAGAGGCATATTATTATCGCGGATTAATGAATTTTGAATTGTTAGACTATAACAGTGCATTAATAGATTTTACTCTGGCAATTGATAAAAAATATGATTTTGCATATGCATATAATGAAAGAGCAAGTGCAAAAAGAATGTTAGGCGATTATCATGGAGCTATACATGACTATAAGCAAGCTCTTGCTTATGATTCAACAATAGTTGTGGCTTATGATAATAGAGCCAGTTGTAAAATCAAAACAGGTGATTTTCAAGGAGCTATTGATGATTTTACAAAAGCTATTACTAAAGATCCGGAATATTATTTGGCATATAATAATCGTGGTAACGCATATTATCAAATGAGCAATTATGACGCAGCTTTACGAGATTTTCAAAAAGCAATAGAATTGAACAAAGAATACGCACCGGCTTATAACAATTCCGGAATTACAAAAATAAAAATGGAAAATTACCTTGGAGCTGAACAGGATTTGGATAAGGCCATTGAAATAGATTCTGAGTATGGTGAAGCATATATGAACAGGGGGTACGCTAAAGAATTTTTAGGGAAATTTCCGGCAGCTTGCGCGGATTGGAAAATGGCTATGGAATTAGGTATAGAAGAAGCTGAAAAATATATAACCGAATGTGAATAATTTAAAATTAGTTGAAATGAAGATCTTTAAAACAACCATATTATCGTTATCTATTTTATTGGCATTTATAACAATTTCGAGCGCACAGGAGGACATTAAAATCAAGAAATCCGATTTTCAGATTGAAATAAAAGAAGTTGGATTTAATGATGCTTGGAAGCGCGTTAAAGAGGGTGAAAAATTATATAGTGAAGGGCTTGGAACCTTTCCTCAAGCTTTGGAACATTACTTAAAAGCGTATAAATATAATTCTGATTGTGCAAGTCTTAATTATAAAATTGGAGTTTGTTATCTGGCAACGGATAAGTTTTATTATGCTGCGGAATATCTTGAAAAAGCATACTTAAAAGATAATAATATAGCTCGGGATATACATTATATGTTGGCCAGAGCTTATCACTTTAACCTGGATTTTGAAAATGCAATAGAACAGTATAAGGCTTATTATAGTTCATTCTCAGTTAAAGAACTTGAAAAGTTTGATATTGGAGTGGATAATTACATTAAACAGTGTAAATATGGACAAGAGCTTGTAAATAGTCCGGTTAGGGTTATTATTAATAATTTGGGAGAAAGAGTTAATTCGGAATTTGACGACTATAATCCGGTTCTTCATCCGAAGGACGATATCATGTATTTTACTTCCAGAAGAGAAACAGAAGGAAAGGATAAAAGATACGAAGGTGATAATAAATTTCTGGAAAATGTATTTACATCAGAGCAAGCAGGTGAATTATGGAAAAAACCTAAATTGCTGGAAAATAAATTAGATTCAAAGGGAAATGAATCTGTATTAACAATTTCATCTGATGGAACTAAAATATACTTATATAATGGTGATGAAAATGGTGGAGATATTTTAGTAAGCGAATTAAAAAATGGTAACTGGAAGTCACCCAAAGGAATTTCAGGTAAATTATTATCAAAGTACAAGGAAACAACCATTGCATTTAATAAGGATGGAAATGAGTTGTTCTTTGTTTCGAACAGATCCGGAACAATTGGCGGAATGGATATTTTCTACAGCAAGTTGGATGAAAAAGGTAAATGGACAGAACCAATGAATATGGGTGCGGCTATAAATACCATTTATGATGAAGAAGGTGTTTATTGGCATCCAACCGAAGATAAATTATATTTCAGTTCTCAGGGCCATAACTCCATGGGAGGGTTTGATGTTTTTGTCATAGAAAGAGATGAAAATGGCATGTGGTCAAACCCCTTAAATCTTGGTTATCCTATAAATACTCCAAATGATGATATCTTTTTTAAAATGGAAGAAAGTAATAAACAAGCTTATTACTCATCAGTTCGTGATAATGGTTTTGGGGGAAAGGATTTGTATAAAGTAATTTTCTTAGGGGAAGAAAAAGAGTTGAAACTTAAAACAGATGATATATATCTTGCATGGAACCATAAACCAATCGAAGATTTATTTTACAAAGAACCATCAGAATTTAAGGTTGATACAGCATTGTTTATGGCCGGTACAGTATCTGATTCTAAAACAGCAGAAGGAATTAATTTCGCAAAAATAGAAGTTATTGATTTGGAACAGAGTCAGGTTATTGCAACAGGTTTGACCGATACATCAGGTAACTACCAGATAAAGATTCCTAAAAAGAAAGATTATGGAGTTGAAGTAACTGCAAAAGATTATTTATTCTTTGTTGAAATTGCTGCTTTATCTCAAAAACAAGTTGTTGATAGTAAAGTAACCGCCAATTTCCAACTAGATAAGATTGACGTGGGTGCTAAGATGATTTTAAACAATATTTTCTTTGAAACCAATAAAGCAACAATTAAAGAGGAATCAACGGCAGAGCTGGAGCGTGTTGCTAAGTTGTTAAAAGAAAACCCGACCATCCGATTAGAAATTTCAGGACATACGGATAATGTTGGATCTTATCGTGCAAATCAGAAGTTATCGGAATCGAGAGCTAAGAGTGTGGTTGATTATTTAATTGGGCAGGGTGTTGCAGCAGGTAGATTAGAATATAAAGGTTATTCATTCAACCAACCAATTGCGGATAACAATACAGAAGAGGGTAGAGCCCAGAACAGACGTGTTGAATTTAAGGTATTAAGTAAGTAACAGATATGAATAATTAAGGAGAAGGATGGTCTTGTGATCATCCTTTTTTTGTCTCTTTCGATATAACTTAAAACATTATAATTATGACTAATTTTTTTTAGCTTTGTACCACGATAAAATAATCTCAAAATAAAATTAAGATGAAAAATACTGCTTTTACACAATTTCATATTGAATTGGGAGCAAAAATGCTTCCTTTTGCCGGTTATAATATGCCAATTGAATACACTGGAATTAATGATGAACACATTACCGTTCGAGAAAAAGTTGGGGTATTTGATGTTTCGCATATGGGTGAGTTTTGGGTTAAAGGCCCTAAAGCTTTCAATTTAGTTCAAAAGGTTACCTCGAATAATGTTGCCGATTTATATAATGGAAAAGTTCAATATTCTTGTTTTCCAAACGGAAAAGGAGGAATTGTTGATGATTTACTGGTTTACAAAATTGATGATGAAACTTATTTATTAGTTGTGAATGCTGCAAATATTGATAAGGATTGGGCTTGGGTAACAAAGAATGCCCAAGAAATGGGGATGGAGATTGGAAAAGAGGTTTACAATGCTTCCGATGAAATCGCACAATTAGCTATTCAGGGGCCATTAGCTTTAAAAGCGATGCAAAAATTAACTTCGGCTAATGTTGTTGATATGGAATATTATACTTTCCAAAAGTGCGAGTTTGCAGGAATTAAGGAGGTAATTTTCTCAACAACCGGTTATACAGGATCTGGAGGATGTGAAATCTATGTTGCAAATGAAGATGCTGAAAAATTATGGAAAGCTGTTTTTGAAGCAGGAGAAGAGTTTGGAATTAAACCTATCGGACTGGGTGCCCGCGATACATTAAGATTAGAATCCGGATTTTGTTTATATGGAAATGATATAGATGATAATACTTCCTCAATCCAGGCAGGATTAGGATGGATCACTAAATTTGTTGAAGGTAACGATTTTATTGACCGCGAAAAGTGGGAAAAACAAAAAGAAGAAGGAGTTAGCCCACGTTTAAAAGGCTTTATTATGGAGGATAGGGGAATTCCTCGTCAACATTATAAAGTTGTCGATGCAGAAGGTAATGAAATTGGAGAGGTAACATCAGGAACAATGTCGCCAATTCTTAAAAAAGGAGTTGGAATGGCTTATTTAAATAAAGGTTTTTGGAAAGCAGGAACAGAAATTTTTATAGAAGTTCGTAACAAAAAACTGAAGGCTGTAGTTGCTCGTCCACCTTTTCATGAAAGCAAATAATCAATTAAAATATCTTAAAACCCTACAGATTCTGTAGGGTTTTTTTGTAGATTTGTTAGAGTAACTAAAAGATAAGATTATGGGATATTACATTGATTTGGAATCCATTTCTATTGACCAGTATAAAAAGAGATTAGAGTCAGGATATTTACCTCCCAGCCGAATGATTCTTAAAGAAAAAATTGATGAAAGATTAGATCAACTTAAGAATTTGGGCATAAAGAATGTAAAAGAGTTAATTCAAACTCTTAAGAAAAAAGATAAGTTGGAGGAGTTATCGAAGATTGATAGTTTATCTGAGGATTATTTGAAAATGCTTTTAAGAGAATTAAATAGTACGTTACCTAAGCCAAATAAAATAAGTGAGTTTTCCGGTATTTCAAAGGAAATACCTTTAAAGCTGGCAAAAATCGGAATAAAAAACACCAAAAATCTGTATGATAAAGTTATAACTAAAGCCGACAGGGAAGAACTTGCTAAAATGACCGGAATAAACAAAACAGAGGTTTTGGAATTAACCAAGTTAACAGACCTATCACGAATTAAATGGGCAGGTGTAAATTTTGCCAGGATGTTATATGATCTAGGATTTGATACTGTTGAAAAGGCATCTAAGGCTGATCCGGTTGATTTACATAAAAGAATTAATGAAATAAATAAGGAAAAAGGAATTTACAAGGGACATATCGGATTAAATGATATTAGGATATTTGTTAATGCTGCAAACGAAGTTCCTCAGGAAGTTGAATATTGATACTTTATGAACAACATAGAAATCTGCTTAGCCCCTAAACTTATTGATAATTACAGACTAGATAATAAAATTATAGTCATAGTTGATATACTTCGCGCTACTACAATAATAACCACTTTATTTGAAAATGGATTGGCAAAACTAATTCCTGTAAAATCACTTGAAGAAGCTGAGAGTTATAAGAAACAAGGGTTTTTAGTTGCTGCCGAAAGAAATGGTAAAAAAGTTGATTTTGCCGATTTCGGCAATTCACCATTTGAATTTACTCCGGATAGAGTTGAAAATGAAACTTTGGTTTATAGCACTACCAACGGAACTAATACGATCAATCTTGTTAGAAACGCTAATGAGGTAATAATTGCATCGTTTTTAAATTTGAGAAGTGTTGTTGAATACTTAGTAAAGCAAAATAAGGATGTTTTGATTTTATGTTCAGGTTGGATGCAGGATTTTTGTACGGAAGATTTTCTTTTCTCAGGTGCAATTACAGAAAAACTAATTCGTAAGAATAATTTCTCTTTTGATTCGGATCAGGTTCAATCTGCATTAGATTTGTGGAGAATAGCTAAAAATGATCTTTCGAAATACATTAAAAAGCTATTTCAATATAAGAGATTAATGCAATTCGGATTTAAGGAAATTATTGATTACTGTTTTCAGTTCAATCTCTCAGAGGTACTACCAGTTATGGAAGAGAACCATATAATTGATCTTAAAAAAATAGCTCCGACATGAGTTTTTTATTCGATGGTTTATTCTTAATTTTATGATCCATTTTTTTTCGAATAGAAAGGTGTTGAATATCATAAAATTTTATCATTTTATTTTAAAATTTATTTGCATCTTGCAGTCTCAAATTAATAATAGTTAATAAATTAAAAAACAATACATTATGAGAAAGCACATATTTAATGCTGGTCCATGTAAATTATCAGATCCACTTTTGAAAAACTCGGCTGAGGCAATTCTTGAATTAAACGGAATTGGTCAATCATTAATTGAAATTTCGCACAGAAGTAAAGAGTTTCAGGCAGTAATGGATGAAACCGTAGAATTAATGAAAGAAGTTTTGAGTATACCCGAAGGATATTCGGTTTTATTCTTAGGTGGCGGTGCCAGTTTACAATTTGCTATGATTCCTTATAATTTCATGAAATCAAAAGCATTTTATATTAACACTGGCACGTGGTCTACTAAAGCGATTAAAGAAGCTAAATTATTTGGAGAAGTTGAAGTTGTTTCTTCGGAAGATAAAAACTTTACATATTACCCAAAAGGATTTAATATTCCTGATGATGTAGATTACGTTCATATTACAACAAATAATACGATTGCAGGCACTGAAATTTTTGAGGATTTAGATGTAAAAGCACCTTTAATTGCTGATATGTCCTCAGATTTCTTAAGTCGTCCTGTTGATGTGGCAAAATATGACTTGATATATGGCGGTGCGCAAAAGAACTTAGGACCTGCGGGTGTAACTTTTGTAATTATTAAAAATGAATTGTTGGAAAAAGTTGCCGATCGTCCAATTCCAACGATGTTAAAGTATAGTATTCATGTTGATAAAGGTTCAATGTTTAACACTCCTCCGGTATTCAATATTTTTGCTGTAAGAGAAACTTTGAAATGGGTTAAATCAATGGGTGGAGTTGAAGCTATGGAGAAATTGGCAAAGGATAGAGCTGATCTGTTATATGGTGCAATCGACGAGAGTAAAATGTTTACCTGTCCTGTTGCAAAAGAAGATCGTTCAAGAATGAATATAGTTTTTGTTTTTGAAGAACAATATAAAGGTAAGGAAGCTGACTTTATAGCATATGCCGCTGAAAGAAATTGTGTCGGAATTAAAGGACACCGTTCTGTTGGTGGTTTCCGAGCTTCTACATATAATGCTTCTACAATGGAAGACGTTCAAGCATTAGTTCAAGCTATGAAAGATTTTGAAGCTAGCAATGCATAAAAATAATACTAAAGATAAATGACTCAAAGCCCAGGCTTTGGGTCTTTTTTATAAAACCTAAAACTAAACAAAATGAAGAAAGTTCTTGTTGCAACTGAAAAACCCTTTGCTCCGGCAGCAGTAGCTCAAATTAAAGAAGTTTTAGATAAAGCTGATTATGAATTGGTTTTATTGGAAAAATATTCAGATAGCTCAGAATTACTAAAAGCCATTGAAGATGTTGATGCTTTAATTGTTCGTTCTGATAAAGTAACAAAAGAAGTTATTGATGCGGCAAAAAACTTAAAAATTGTTGTACGAGCTGGCGCTGGTTACGATAATCTTGATTTGGATGCTTGTACAGCAGCTAATGTTGTAGCTATGAATACGCCAGGACAAAATTCGAATGCAGTTGCAGAGTTAGCTATTGGAATGGCAGTTATGATAGCCCGTGGAAATTATAATGGTAAGGCAGGAACAGAGTTACGTGGTAAAAAATTAGGTATTCACGCCTATGGTAATGTTGGACGATTTGTTGGTGAAATTGCCAAAGGGTTTGGTATGGATGTTTTTGCTTTTGATCCTTTTGTAGATAAAGGATTAATTGAAAAGGACGGAGTAAATGCAGTTAATTCTGTGGAAGATCTATATTCTACTTGCCAATATATTTCATTACATATTCCTTCTAATGAAAAAACAAAAAAATCAATTGGGTATGATTTACTAAATAAAATGCCAAAAGGTGGTACTTTAGTTAATACTGCACGAAAAGAAGTTATTAACGAAGAAGAGCTTCTAAAACTATTTGCGGAAAGAGAAGACTTCAGGTATGTTTCTGATATTGCTCCTGATTGTAAAGATGAGATAGCTGAAAAGTACGAAGGAAAATTCTTTTTTACACCAAAGAAAATGGGTGCACAAACAGCAGAAGCTAATATAAATGCGGGAGTTGCAGCAGCCCATCAAATAATTGATTTTATCGAAAATAAGATTGAAACTTTTAAGGTAAATTAATAAAAACTCAATTTTAACATACAAACAAACATGGCAATAATAAAACCATTTAAAGGCTTAAGGCCTCCAAAAGAGATTTCTAAAGATTTGGCATCGTTACCATACGATGTAATGAATAGCGAAGAAGCTGCTGTGATGGCAGAAGGTAAAGATTGCTCATTATTACATATTACAAGAGCAGAGATTGATTGTGAACCTGGAATAGACATTCATTCTGATACAGTTTATGAAAAAGCTGTTGAGAATTTCAAGGCATTCCAGGATAAAGGTTGGTTAGTTCAAGATGATGAAGCTAAATTTTATATTTACGCTCAAACCATGGATGGCCGTACTCAATACGGTATTGTAGGCGCTGCTGCTTGTGCTGATTACCACAATGGAATCATTAAGAAACATGAGCTAACTCGTCCGGAAAAAGAAGACGATAGAATGGTTTTAACTCGCTATACAAATGCGAACATTGAACCGGTATTCTTTTCATATAAGGCTGTTCCTGAAATTGATGCAATAGTTGAGAGCATTGTAAAAGCACAGGAAGCTGATTACGATTTCGTTGCTGAAGATGGATTTGGACATCATTTTTGGGCAATTAATGATGCTGAAACAAATAACAAATTAGAAGAGTTATTTGCGACAAAAGTTCCTTATACATATGTAGCGGATGGACACCACAGAACTGCTGCAGCTGCAAGAATCGGAGTAGAAAAGCAAGGGCAAAATCCTGATCATACCGGTGATGAAGAATATAATTTTTTTATGGCTGTTCATTTCCCGGACAATCAATTAAAAATAATTGATTATAATAGAGTAGTTAAGGACCTAAATGGTTTATCGGAAGGAGAATTAGTAGAAAAACTAGCTTCTTCATTCGAAATTGAAAAAATAGGTTCTGATATATATAAACCTGCTAAATTGCATGAATTTAGTATGTATTTAGCTGGAGATTGGTATAAATTAACGGCAAAAGAAGGAACTTATGATGATCAAGATCCTATTGGAGTTTTAGACGTTACAATTCTTTCAAAACAGGTCCTTGAACCACTATTTGATATTAAAGATCTAAGAACTTCCAAAAGAATTGATTTTGTTGGCGGTATCCGTGGTTTAGGTGAACTAAAAAAACGTGTTGATAGCGGTGATATGAAAGTTGCTTTTGCTTTATATCCGGCATCACTACAACAGTTAATTGATATTGCTGATTCGGGAAATATTATGCCTCCTAAAACTACTTGGTTTGAACCAAAACTTAGGAGCGGATTAGTAATTCATAAACTGGATTAAAACATTAATTGATTATATCTATTTTAAAAGAGGGATTAAGTATCCCTCTTTTTTATATAAACAAACCTGATATTTATCTTTTTAACAGAACTACTTTTTTATTACTTTTGAAGCTCATTAAATTAATTTAGTTTGATTAATGGGTGTTTCCGACAACATAAAACAATTCTTAAAAACAGAAATCCCGGAGAATGTAAAGTTAATTGCAGTTTCTAAAACCAAACCGGTCGAAACTATTCTTGAGGCATATCAATCCGGCCATAAAATATTTGGTGAGAACAAAGCGCAGGATTTAGCTTCAAAATATGAGCAGTTGCCAAAAGATATTGAATGGCACATGATCGGTCATATGCAAAGCAATAAAGTGAAATACATTGCCCCTTTTGTTAGTTTAATTCATGGAGTTGATAGTTTTAAACTATTGAAAGTAATAAATAAAGAAGGAGAGAAGAATAAAAGGAAAATAGATTGTTTATTACAATTTCATATTGCCACCGAAGAAACAAAATTTGGATTAGATCTGATTGAAGCAAGTAAATTTCTGACTACAGAAGAATTCGGAAACCTGGAATATGTAAATATTTGTGGAGTAATGGGTATGGCTACTTTTACTGAAAATGAAGATACGATTCGCACTGAATTTAAAGAATTAGTTCATATCTTTAATGAGTTGAAAAATATATTTTTTGCGAATAACAATAGCTTTAAGGAAATCTCAATGGGTATGTCCGGCGATTATAAAATAGCAATAGAAGAAGGGGCAACAATGGTTAGGATTGGAAGTTTGCTATTTGGAATACGTAATTATTAAAAAATAAACAATTAAATATATAAACTTATGAGTCAATTGGAAACCACTTATTTGGGGTTAAAACTTAAAAATCCTGTGATTGTAGGTAGTTCAGGTTTAACAAGTTCTAATGAAAAAATTAAGAAAATTGAAGAAAAGGGTGCTGGAGCAATAGTATTAAAATCAATCTTCGAAGAACAAATTAAATATGAGGCTGGAAATATAGCAAACGGATCAGATTCACCGGAGGCTTGGGACTATGTTAATCATTATATAAAACAAAATACGATTCAGGAGTATCTTGAATTAATAAAACAAGCTAAAAGTGAAGTTAAGATTCCTGTTATAGCAAGTATAAACTGTGTTTCTGCAAAGGAATGGGTAGGATTTGCAAAGAGTATTGAAGAGGCTGGTGCTGATGCTATTGAAATTAATGTTTTTATATTACCAAATGATAGGAATGCTAGTGCAGAGCAATATGAAAATATCTATTTTGATTTAGCAGCAAAGTTAAAGGATACTATAAAAATTCCTTTTGCATTCAAGTTAGGCTCACATTTTTCAAATCTTGTAGGATTTATACAAAAATTAAATGTACCCGGTGTTGTTTTATTTAACAGATTTTATGCACCGGATATTGATATAGATAATTTAAAGTTTACATCTGCAGAAGTATTTAGTTCACCTGCGGATATAAGAAATTCACTTCGTTGGGTTGGGATTATTTCATCTAAAATATCTAATTTGGATATTGCAGCATCAACAGGAGTTCATGACGGCAAAGCAGTTGTAAAACAAATATTGGCAGGAGCTGGTGCGGTTCAGGTTTGTTCAACCTTATATAAAAACGGGATAGATCAAATTGAAACAATACTGAAAGAAGTAGAGGAATGGATGAATAAACACGGATATGAAAATATTAATGAGTTTAAGGGAAAAATGAGCTATTCAAAAATTGATGACCCATTAGTTTATGAGAGATCTCAATTCATGAAATATTTCTCAAGTGTACAATAATAAAAAATCCCGCTTAAGCGGGATTTTCTTTTTTATCTTCAATTATTCTTAACAACTCAAAATATAAAGATTTTTTATCGTCCTGAATATCCTCAATTGTATTCTTTAACCTAAAAATACAAGCTTCTGCTGTTATACCATCAATTTCTTCTAAATTATCAATAACTGTAAAAGCATCGAACGCCAACTGAAAATCAGATTTAATAAATATATCCGTAAATATTTCCACCGATTTGCTGTAATCCAGTCCGTTTTTCCAACAAGAGGAAACAAGTAAAGACATTATGTCTTTATAATCAGGATTTAAAAGAGACTGTGTCAATACAGGGGCACAATCCTGGTTGTTTAAGTTTTCAAGTATTTTTACAATTTCATCTCGAATGATAGTATCAGTAGTATTTTGTAAAAGCCTAATGACTTCGGTTAATATTTCTTTATTCCCTTCTGTTTCAATATACCTTAAAGTTTCTAAAATCAATGATTGATTCCCTGATTCCAGATGTTTTATAACTTCTTTATTATTCATTATTTATAATGATTTATTCTTATTTCCGGAGCATAACTAACCGAAACAAAATTAGAACAATTCCGCTTAATTATTAGTTATTAAGATTATTATTTTCTATATTAGTTCGGAAAAATACTCAGTTTTTTAAAACAAAATTGAAAAACCGATCGTAGAAAATCTTGTAATTTCAAGTATTAGCGTGAGATCGAAATTTTGTTTTTTAAAAAAAAGTGTTAATTTTACTACAAATTGTGATATACTGGTAACAATTAATAGACAGCTAATTATGAATATTAAATTATTACATCGTAGAGCTTTATATTTTTTAGCATGTATTATTGCCTTCGGAATAATAACAGGTTGTGCTTCAGATAAAAAGAAAGGTAAAGATTCAGATGATTTAGTTACAATCGATTCACTGGAAATTGATGAACAATTAATTCAGGACGTGAAAACTGTAAAAGAGATTTTTTACTCTTTGCCGTCACCTCTGGAAACCGCAATGATCTTGAAGCAAGCTGGTGCGAAATATAATGAAGAGCTTCTAAATCCTACAGATAATGTTTCAAGATATGTTACCAATAAAAGCATGGCATTGAATCTTGGAATTTATACTACAGATTTAAGTTATGCCAGTTTATTCGATCAGACACAAGCTACAATTAATTACATGAATGCAGCCAAAAAAATGGCTGAGGGGCTGGGTATTCTTAATGCTATTGATGAAGATGTAATTGAAAGATTAGAAGCTAATATTAACAACCGGGATGTTATTATGGATATCATTTCGGAAACTATTATGAATTCAAGCTCATTTTTTGAGGAAAATGACAGGCAGGCTTTATCAACCATTGTTTTAGTAGGAGGTTGGGTAGAAGGCTTATATATCGCAACAAATCTTGTGGGAGCTGATGCAGATTTTAATAACAATGAACTTATTAATAGAATCATTGATCAGAAGTTAACACTTAGTACGGTAATAAGTTTGTTAGATGAAAGTTCTGATAATGAAGATGTTCAGGCTGTAATGACTAATGTTAATGAACTTAAGGCAATTTTTGAGAAGGTTGAAATTACAACTTCTAAAATTGAGCCAGTTACAGATGAAGAAACAAATATAACAACCCTGAAATCTGAGACAACCATTTCTATGAGTCCTGCGACTTATAATGAATTAAAAGAAAAAGTTAAGGTAATACGAAGTAATTATATACTATAAAATATCCTCTGCTATGAAAAAAATATACCAGATATTAATTGTATTAACTGTATTGGCTCTAATACCTTTTTATAGTAATTCGCAATGTAAGAGTTTTGCTAAAAAAGTTTGTAAATTAGAATTAACACCATATATACATGATGGTAACTATAATGCTGCTATTTTGACTGAAGGTGAGGATGCTGAGTTATATAAAACATTTTATGCCGGACAAAACTACAGAATATATATATGTGGTTCAGATGCCCTGCCAGAAATTGAATTTCAGGTGCTTGATGTAAATAGAAATGTTTTATATGATAACAGAAAGAATGATTATTCAAGAGTTTGGGATTTTAAGTTACAAGCAAGCCAACAACTTATAATTTCGTTAAGAGTAAAAAATAGTGAAGGAGAATCAGAAGAATTAGTTAGTGGTTGTGTAGCTATAATGTTTGGTATAAAAGAAGAAGCTGATTAATAAAATTAAGATATTTTAAAAGAATGGGGCTGTCCAAAAAGTATTTGACAGCCCTTTTTCTTTGTACTCTCCTATACGAGTAATTTTTTAAATATTTAATTCTCTAGAAGATAAATTGACTTTTTAGACAGCCCCTTTTATTATATATTACTCCTGATTTATCCCTGACATTGGAACTAACCTGGCCCTTAAGTCAGGATTTTTCATATCAACATCTAATGGAAACATGGGTCTGTTTATTCTTTTATAACCTAATCGCTCCAAATCTTGATCAACACCACCGGGAGTTAATGCCATGATCCAGTCAGCTCTCATGTTATAAAGTTCTGGTACAAGATAACCAATCTTAACAATTACAATATTAGCATCTCGAGGATGTAATCCTAATTCAGTAAAATCAACTTCTTTGTGATATGGTTTGCGTTTTTTAGTAACAATAACATAAACACTGCCTGTTTTTATAACAACTTCTGTTTCTGCATGCTTATCTCCATGTTTAATTGCTTCCACCGTACCTGAGAGTTTTATAGGAGGTGCATAGCGATCATCAATTTTAGCTCCGGCAAATTCATTTACTAAACCTCCAACGCCCACTTTTACAGCCTTTTTAATTAATTCAGGTCCTGGTATCGACGCGTAAATTAGTGTGGGACCATCATTTGCCTTAAATTCAGGTCGTTTAAGTATTTCCGTTAATGTCCAGGTTACATCTCCAGCACCTCCGGCCGTAGGATTATCACCCATATCACTTATAATAAATGGTTTTTTATTACTTGCAGTGGCTTTATCTAAACATTCTTTTAGAGAAGCGACTGGTGCTACAAATTCAAATTCTTCTCTGACATCCCAAAAGCTTTTTGCAAGGTATTCTGCGGTTTCTGTTACCTTTACTTTATCATCACCTGTAACCATAACGACAGCATGATTTCTTGGCTCATCGGCCCATGCATAACCAACCCAAATAGCCGCATCAATAATACCCTCTTGGTTTGCAGCAGGAGCTACCTTAGCATATAAGCTTTTTCCAGGTTCAATTCGAGTACTTGTCTTTTCTCCGGGCAGTAAAATTGGTATAGGAATCCATGCTTTATATTTGGGTTTTCCTTTCCCGTTTTCTATTCTGTCCAGTAAATTTACCAAAGCTCGTTTCTTTGATTCAATAGCATCTTCGTGAGGTGCCATTCGGTAACATGTCATTAAATCAGTATTTTGCGCTAATCTCCATGAAACATTACCGTGTAAATCCATTGAGGTTGATATAATGGTTTTATATCCTATTATTTCTCTAATTCGAATAATAAAATCACCTTCAGGATCATCTAATCCAACAACGCTCATTGCACCGTGAATATCAAAGAATAAACCATCATATGGACCATTTTTCTTTAACATTTCAAGAGTTTGAGTAACTAAAGATTCATATGCTTCTTTAGTTACTATTCCCCCGGGTAAAGCATGACCCCTTAAAGTAGGAAACCATTCTGCTCTTTTATAAGTTACGGAATCAGAATTTAAAAATGGATAATACGAAAATACTTCATTTCCTTTTCTGGCATGAAATGCCTCTTCATGCGTAACAGCAGGAGAAAAGGTGCTAGACTCAATTGCAATTCCTGCAATAGCTATTCTCGGGAGATTTTTATTTTGACAATGTGTTATTACAGCAAATAAAATAATAAAGCCTAAGGACAATAGTAGTTTTCTCATTTTAATAAAAATTTAAGGATTTTATAAGTTTTTTAAGATTTTAATCATCTTTTTGATGCCATCTGTATTTACAGTTATTTTACTAAATTCATCGTAGTTATTATCTCTGCCCATATAAGTATTTTCATTTTTAAATTGCATTTGGCTTTGTTCAAAAGTTTTAGCCGAACAATGAAATTCCTTTGCGTTGGTTTTAGAAATAATTTCTTTTAAATTATTTTCATTAATTCCACCTCCGGGCATTATGCTGATTTCATTATTTGCTTTTTTAACAAGGTCCGATAACATTTCAATACCGGCAAATGCTGATTTATTGGTACCAGAGGTTAATATTCTTGCGATACCAATTTCTTTTAACTGTTCTAGTGCTTTTAAAGGATTCCTGCACATATCAAATGCCCTGTGGAAAGTTACATCCATATTGCCAGCCAATTTAATTACTTCCTGGGTTTTAGAAATATCGATTTCACCATCCGGTAAAAGGAATCCTATAACAATGCCACTGGCTCCAAGTTCTTTTATTTTCAAAACATCATCTTTTATGATTTTATACTCTGATTTAGAGTATATAAAGTCTCCACCACGAGGCCTTACAATTACATTCACCGGAATTTTTAATTCATTTAATGTATTTTTAATTGTGGCATATGATGGTGTAGTTCCTCCTTCCAAATGATTATCACAGAGCTCAATTCTATGGGCACCTGATTTTTCAGCTAATCTGGCAGAATCGGTTGTGTAACAGCAAATTTCAAGTTTTCTCATTATGTTAACAGTTTCCATTGAGGTATTTTCCAGTGTGCCTTCAAATTGCTACTAAAAATTTTAATAATGGTGGCGTTTGGTATTTCAACATTCCTAACTATCAGTTTGCTTCTGTGTTTATTAATTGCTATTATTTTCATTTTAGCACACCTGCGCTTGGCTACACGCCCCGTTAAAGCGCTATGATCAAATGTAAATATACAAAGTAATTTTGTTTACACCTTGAGTTAACACACGTTATTCTTCACTCTCTCATGTAATGTTATAAAATCCTTCGAATTTAACCTGCTTAATTCCGTCAATAATTTTGTCCATATTTTTCGTATAATATTTACTCATAAAAAATGAAAATGTCCATTCCATTTCTTTTTGCCGAGGAATATGAATTCCTGTTTCATTGTCCTCATTATACTCAATATCCGGATCATTTTCTTGCAAGTTTTTTCATATCAATTAAATCCAACCGTAGTAAAATAGAACAAATAATGTGAAAAACTGCAAATGACGGAATATTGATTAATCTTCCCGCCTGTCTGGCTCTGCCGGGAATAATTATCGAATAAACGAACTTGCTATAGCATATTGTTGCAGACTTGATGGGGGAAATAGTAAACAAATTGTCGAAATTAAATGCTGACAATTTTGTCAACTTCAGATTCAAAATCTTTTAGGTGGGTAGACATAAGTATGCTCATGTCGGGATATTGGCATTTAATATTTTGAAAAACAGCCTTTGCATTTTCTGTGCTGATTCCTGCCGTAGGTTCATCTACAACCAAAAGTTGGGGTTTTTTGAGTAGCGCCTGTGCCAACAATAGCTTTTTGCGCTGTCCGCCACTTAAGGTTTCTCCATTTTCACCTAACCAAGAGTCTAAACCATTTGGGAGTGACAAATACCAGCTTGCCAAATCAACGGTTTTCAAAATTTGCTCAATCTCCTTATCATTGTATCCCTCAAAGTTTTCCCTCAAAGTTCCTGTAAGCAAATAGGCTTTTTGGGTAACATAAATACACTCAGGAACCGGTAAATGAGATATTTTTGTATCGCTATTCCATACTAAGCTGCCATGATATTGGTATTCAGGATAAAAAAGGCTGTTTAACATTGTGGTCTTTCCTTTTCCTGTTTCTCCATAAAGGGCTATCCAATCTCCTTTTTTGATTTCTAAGCTAATTTCTCCAGTACGTACAGGAGTTTCAGGAATTTTTGCACGAACATTCTTCAAAGTTAATTTATCGAAACTGGAACTGACATGTACGCTTGCATCGGGTTGTTCTTCCATTTTGATAATCGAATCAATGTCTTTGATTTGGTGGACAACCGAACTTTTTTCCGATTTTCCCGAGAAAAGCATTTCAGACAATTCAGCCTGTGCCATAATACCAAAGAATATACCGATTGCCAAAGGTGCATTAATGCCGTAATTATTTGAATTCCAAAGAATAAAAGTGGCAATGCAAGTAAAACCAAAACCGACCATCATTTGCAAAGAAAATGAATTCGTCTGTAATTTATTTTCCAAACGCTCGAGTTCCAGCATGTTCTTTTCTTGTTGTTTAGTGGCTTTCTCCTCCAAATCATATTTAGAAATTTCTATACGACCTCTAAAGCTCTGAATAAGCGCCTGATTGTTTTCTTCGCGTTTTAATTTAAGTTTTGCATAGAGCCTTCGGTTTTTAATCAAAATGAATTGCGGAATAACAAACAAGAGTATAGCCGATGAAATCAAAAATTCAAGGGCTATTACCGTTGAAAACACTTTTAAAAAAAAGAAATAGATGCCAAGTGAAATAATCAGAGTTGTAAATGGTAAAATCCAAAGGAGAACATGATTTAAAATTAGATCAATGCCATAAGTGCTGTTTTCCAGTATGGACGAATTGTTATTGACTTGCTTTTTGAAATAGGGAAACCTTGCTACTGCCTGAAAAATCTTCAATTGCAAGCTACGCTGAGCGTCTAAGGTTGTTTTGTGATTTTCCAGTCGCTCGAAATATCTCGTTGCTGTACGTAACAATGCCAATAACCGAATAATAGAAGAAGGGACCAAATAAGAAAATAAAGCATTTGCCATAATAAATGCTAAGCTACAGGAAGCAAGAAACCAACCTGAAATTGCAGGAAGCGCAATGAAAGAAACTGTCCAGATAAGGAGCAGAAAAATGCCTTTCAACCATCTGCCCGCCAGGGGAATTACGATATGTCTGAAAACAAATTTACGCATAGCCCATTTGTTCTCCCCAGTTTAAATTTAAAACTTTAGTCGCAATGGCCTCAAACCTCTCTTCGTGCGAGGCAATGATTAACAACTTGTTTTGAGATAATTTTTCGATTTGCTCAAGAATAATTTCGACAGTTTCGGTATCCAGGCTAGCTGTGGGTTCGTCCAAAATTGCAATTGGTTTTGGATAAAGCATCATTCGGGCAAGCGTAACCAATTGCTTTTCACCTCCTGAAAGTTGTTTCCCATTATGACTTAACATCGTTTGCCATCCATCTTCTTTTTTCGCCAGCAGCTTATCTAAAAATCCGGGATATAGATTATCAGTCACCGGTTCCTTATCAAGAAACACATTGTATCGTAATGTTCCATCGAATATGAATGGAAACTGATTCATGTATGACGAATTTGCTTTAAGCCATTGTGTCGACCATTGATTAATGTTTCCGTTTACCGAAATTTTTCCATCCTGCACCATCAAATTTCCGGAAAGGATTTTCAATAAAGTGGATTTTCCCGATCCTGATATCCCTTTTACTATCACCAATCCTTTATTTGGAAGCTTAAGCTGAATATTATGCAGTACTTTTACCATGGTATCGGGATAAGCAAAACTCAAATCATTGATCTTAAGTGTCTCTAATTTTTCGTTTTCAACTGTAAAAGGCGTTTCACCATTGTCATTTAATATGGGCATCAGTAATTTGGCAGATGCCAAAGCTTTGTTTTTGTCATGATAAGCACTCACAAATTTTCGCAAATAAAAGAAAAAATAAGGAGCCAGGATAAGTAAAAATAATGCAATATGAAAATCATAACCTTTTCCGTAATTGCTTCCGGGTATGATTCCGAGAAGACTTAATCCGAGGTAAATAGCAACACCTGCAATGGCAATTGAAACAAAAAGTTCCAATACTGCCGAGGACAAAATGGCTATTCTCATTACATTGGTTGTTGCGTTGTTTAGTGCTTTGCTTTTTTCAGATAAAAACCGGTATTGAAATTTCAAATTATCTAAATTAACAATTTCGGCGATGGTATGAAGGCGATTGTAAAAAACTGCCGAATATTTCATGAAAAGATTGATGTGTTTTTTATGAAGAGAAGTTGCGCCTACGCCTATCATTTTCATCAACAAAGGAATAACAATTATGGAAACAAATAATGTAAGTCCTACCCAAACTTCGAGCCAGAAACTAAGGCTTAATAAAAGGATTGCAACGAGAACGGAAGCGATGGTATAAGGAATAAAAAAAGAAAAAAAAGGCTTTAGATCATCGCTTACTCTGGTAACTAACAAGGAACTTGATATGGAGTCTGATTGACTATTATTAAGTAGCCTGGGATATAATGTTTTTTTGATTTTGGAAACAATGGTATTTCCTGCCTGGTAGTTTATTAATGATGAAAAATAGGCAAAAACATATCTGCCTGTCAGAAATGCAAATGCATATAGCAGTGCGTGTGGAAAAATCTGATCCTCGTTAAGCCAAATAGCAGCAAACTCCGATAAATACCAACTAAAGACAACAAAACATCCGGCGCTTAAAAGTGTAAACACTGAAGCGAAAATATATGCCCATTTTACTTCAGGTATCCATTTAATCAGCCATCGGAATGCATTTTCCGGATTATTCATTAATTATTCGGTTTTCAATGCTTTGTTTTAGACTGCCTAAGTTAATATTTTCTATGGAAATTGTGGAGTAAGCTAAAGATTTTCTGTAAAGCTTTAAACCAAGTTATTTCGTCCTGGGTTTCCGGAAATATAAGGATATTCATTAGATCTTTCAGGTTATATTTTTTGATCCGTTCATTTATCCTGGTCCGCTTTAGCGGAATGGCATACAAAAGTTTTATAAGCAATTTCTCCATTTTCAATAACAGTAACAGCAACAGCGGGAACATCATATTCGTTCAGCCAGATTGGAATGTTTTTGGTAAGATTCGAGTATTTATCAGCATTTGTTTTTTGTGTTTTCTGATTTTGTATACAGCTTAAAATCAAGAAAAGGAGAAATAGTGGAGTATATGCGATTTTCATATTTACAGTAAATTTCAGTTAAAAGACGAGTAAAAAATGCTTTTTGTTGCAGTAGTTACATTAATTGTTGTTAAAATTACTCAGTTTTCTTATAGTTAGGGTATAACGATTAAAATAAGAATAGTAATCGACTACACGGCACTTTTTTATCAAGATACAAGAAAGTTAAAACAGATTAAAATCTTTGAATTTACTACCCTCGAGGCCAATATATATTGTTGCCATCTAGTCGTCTAATATCATGCTTGCGATCTGCATATTAATTTGATTAGGTCTAATTGCCCAATTATAAGCACCATTGGTTAGTAAAACAACAGTAACGTTTTTGTCCGTTTGCTCGTTCCAATAATGCCTGAACGATGAAATTCCTGCTCCTCCATGCCCAACCATTCTGTAATTATCTGGCAGTTTATATGCTTCCCAACCTAAGCCAAAGTAACTATCTTTGTTATTATTTAATTTTACGGGAGTCCAAATATTTTCAAGCTGTTCTTTCGTCAAAATTCGTTCATTTTGGATAGCTTGAAACCATGCTATTAAATCTTTGATCGTAATGTTCAACCCCGATGCGGCATACATTGGGGAAGAATAGTTTAACGGAAACATTTCCAACTCAAAATTAACACTCTGATAGCAAGTTACTCTATTGGGAATAACCTTTTTAAACCCACCATATTTAGCCGAACTCAATCCGAATTTATCAAAGTACTGTTCTTGCATATATGATTCAAAATCTTGATTTGCTAATTCCTCTATGATTATGCGAATTAGTAAATAGCCTGTTGCATTATATTTTGACTCTGTTCCTGGTTTTGAACTAAATTTTTTATCTTTTAAAGCATCAATGACAAATTTTTCGCTTTCTGGTGCCAGATATATTTGGTAATCTATTTGATCAGGGATTCCGGAAGTATGAGATAGTAATTGTTTCAACGTTAATTTCTTCCATGATTCAGGTAAATCTTTTCTGTCCGCAAGAAATTCTCCAATCGTTTCATCAACACTTCGATTACGGATATTCAACAGATTATGAAGTGCGATAGAACTAAATAATTTAGAAATGGAAGCTACAGGAAATGAATTCTCTAATGTCATTGGCACTTGAAGTTGAGCATTGGCTAATCCAAAAGCTTTTTGATGTACTAATTCATTGTCAATTAGTATAGCATAATTAAGCCCAATTATTTCCAAGCTGTCAATCATTTTATTCAGATAACCGTCTGTTTTATTAAAAACTTTGTTATCCAAAGTAATTGATTCTTCTTGACATTGTGATTTTGTAATAAAGATGCTTACTAGTAAAATGATTAGTATAAAGTTTTTCATGAAGTATAATTCTAATTTTAGAGTTTTATATTGTGTATTGTACATTATTCCTTCAACTTTAAATTTAAAATAGTTGCCTGCCTGCAATATACAAAATGTTACCACACGTAATTTAGTTACTAATTATCTTTTTCCTTTTTACGGAACGGGACTATCATTGATACTCTTTTTTTATAATTACGGTATTCATCTCCAAAATCTTTTAATAGTCTTTTTTCCTCTGTCATTTTTAAATAAATAATGATTACGAATAGAAAGAGTAAGCAAAAAATCAAAGAACCTAATGAGTTGATGAAGATAGCGATCGCAACATATATTGAATTTACTCCAAAAACCATTGGGTTTCTTGTATACCTATAAGGACCGGTAACAACTAATTTCTTTGAACGGGGACTTATCTTGACATTAAAAACATCAGTCGGTCCACCTTTGCCGATTCTTAATAAATCAATGTTTGACCAGACAACAAATGTCATTCCAATAATAAACAATATCAGAACGAGTATTAATCTGTAAACAATAGAACCGATAACTGGTATTTTGAAAAAATCATATTCAATTCGTGAAACTAAATAGATTAGAGATGGAATTGTAATCACAAATATCAAAAATCCAACTACATAACCAATGATTAGTTTATTCTTTTCATGTTTGAGCATTTCTATATTTGTTTATTGTTATTATGTGTGTTAATGTTTTAAATATGGTGCGTAAAGCATTTATAACTCCCAATCTCCCAAAACCCCGCATAGCCAAAGCAAAAGCTCCGGCAGAGTTTCATCGAAGAAACATTTGCTTCGTGGCGCATTATCCGCTTTATTTGTTATATACATTGCTGGCACTAGTTTTTCTTCCGTTTATAAGTCTTTCGGTAAATATTAAAGGTATCAGGCAAATAGCAAACCAATAAAAAGGCATTTCTATCGATAATAAGGTTAGTAGTCCAAAAACGACTGCGGTCGTTATACTTGCAAAACTAGAAATCATTTGATTTAGTCCGAATATCTTTCCTCTATTTTGCTTGGTTGTTTTATCTCCAATTTGGCTTTCAAGCACACCGGCAATTAAGTTGATGGTTAAACAATCTACCGCAACAATGAAATATATCGCCCATTTAGATGTTCCAATAAATGTGTAGCTCAGAAGAACTAAAACACCGATAATTGCCATAATAGATATAAATCTGGTTTGGTTTATTTTATGAACAACTTTTGTATAGAATAAATAGCTGGTAACAATACTTACAAATCCCATATATGTGAAGAAAAATGAAATTTCTTTAGGTGACATTTTTAGTTCTCCAAGACTTATAAAAGTTACATAGTAGTGATAGTAACCTAAAGTTAAAACCAAAAAGGCGTTTAAAATCAGAAGCCGATAGAGTATTATGTTTTCTTTTTTCAACGTTTTAAATTCTTTGAGGTTCGAAAGTGGGTTCAAACTTGAGCCAATACTTATCTTATTACTGTTTAAGTGGGTGTTTGTTTCTTTGAACAAAACACATAGTAAAATATTCACAAAAGAGAGAGATAAACCCAGAACTATTAAGGGGACAACCGATTCCTGTCCTTCGATACCAAGGATAATAATAAGTAAACCAGCCAACATTGGTCCAACCACAAAACCAATTGAAACCATTGTACCTTCAAGTCCAATATTTTTAGTTAAATCTTTTTTTGTTGAAATGTCCGTAATTGAAGCACGTATTGTGCTGTAAACACCATTTGTAAGTCCATCTGCACCTCTATTCAAAAAATAGCCCGATGTATTTTTAAATAACAGAAAGAAATTAGCAAAGAATGTTCCGATTGAAGAAAGTAAGAAAACGGGCTTTCGACCATATTTGTCTGATAGTTTCCCAAGCAGTGGGGCAGTAAATAGTTGAATTCCTAAAAATATTGCTGTCCCAATAGATAATAAAAATGCAGGATTTTTTCCGCCTTTCACTAATTCCGGTAAAATTGGCCATATTACCGTACCTATTGCGATGTCAATTAGAACGATTGAATAAATTATTTTGAGTCTTCTGTCCATTTTTTTATTTGCTTTGAATTACTGTCAACGGTAATTTGTATACTTTTGGGGCGTAGTACGGTCAGGCCGAAATACCGCTGGTGAGAGCTACAAACCCTTGAATTTGCACTTTTGCCCGCCCTGAAGTATACAAAATTGTTATCCGCTGGCTTTTTATTAATCATTCTTGTTCGTTTTTTTTATTATAATGAGTTCAATTCTTTTATCAAATAATTTAAATTGATTCTGTATTTATTTTGGTCGAGTTCATCAAATTGCAATTGTTCAATAAGTTCAAAAATATCTTGAAGTTTTCTGCTTATTAAATAATACCGTAAAAGGGTGTCATTTAAATGGTAATTGGGATTGAGTTCAGAATATCTTTTAATAAATAAATCGAAATAAGGTTGTTGATAAATGCTAAAAATATCAGCTTCAAGAGGTGCAAATTTTATTCCCTCCCAATCTAAAAGATATAATTGTTTGTCGTTTGTAATAATATTCCAATGATGAATGTCTGTATGGCATAAACAAAATTTCAAATTCTGTTCTTTTAATATTTTAGACAGGCAATTCCATTCGTTTATTTTACTTTCGGTAATTAAACGTTTAGGTCTCAGTATTTCTTTTATATCAGTTTTTAATTGATGGAAGTTTCTGTTTATCCACTCACTTAATTCGGGAATAAACGGAAGATTAAATGTTTCAGAAATTCTCTTGGTATCAAAAGGAAAATGTTCTAGATTATGAAGTTGGGAAACAATATTAGCCAGGTTAAACACTTGTTCTTCTGTGAGAATTTGTTCGCCAACGGTGAAACCTTCAATGTAATCAAATAGAATATAAACATTACTTTCATTTTCAATTTTATAATCTTGAGTTTGCGTTTTAATCAACCGAATTATTTTCCCTTTAAGCGAAGTGTCGTTGTAAAGCCAATCTACAATCGGAAGATAAATGTCTATGTGTTCAGTTAAGTACAGGGTTGATTTTCTCTTTTTTTCATAGACTTTCAAAAAGTATAAATGTCCGTTCTCATCTTCTATTTTGTAAGCTAAAGAAGCCCAACCGCCTTGTTGAACTGAAATTTTTTTTGATGTGATAAAATATTTTTCTTTCAATATTTTTTTCAGTATTTCTATCATATCTACTTTTTAATACGGCTGCTATTTTCGGAGCTTGCAGGTAACGGTTTGAATATGAGGCGTTTGGCATTTATACCTGTCAACCTCGCAGAACCTCACATAGCCGAAGCAAAAGCTTCGACGGAGTTTCATCGAATAACTGCCGTTCAATAACCTATTGTCTGCCTTATTTACTATATACACTGTTGGGTAACGTAATTAATTTATCCAAAATATTGTTTTAAAATCCGACAACATAAAAAAGTAATCCATGGAGATGCTTCTTTTTTGTTTGAAAAGTCCCATCCCTTATAATTCATGAAAACCGATGTTGGTTTAAACCTGCCTTCACTGTCTTGCGATTCGAGTATCCAATCTATCAATTCTTTAACTACTGGTTCATTTTTAAGAAAATCAAATCTTGTCAGTACGTCTGCCATATATAAAGCATTATACCAAACAAACGGATATTTAAAAGTCCAGAATTTCTTTGAACGCCCGAAATAATACAAAGTTTTTCCGTAGTCTTTATGAAATTTTATGGGTTCAAATGCAAATCTTGCATATTCAGACTCTTTAAGTTCTGGTACTTTCGAAAATATCTCAAGTGCTTGGAGCCCAGCAATCGGACAACCTATCTGTAGTTTTTTAAACTGACTGTCGACGAAGAAAAAATGACAAAACCAACCTTCTTTGTTTGTCCATTTATTTTTTAATTCTTTAATGGACCTATCAACCAAATCGTTTTTCACTCCTAATTCCATTAAAGCTGTTGTTATCAGAGGTGAATTACATGGTGAAATGTGCCAAACATCCGCTGCCAAATCAGGTTTTTGATATTTTTCTCCTTTTTTAGGCCTTTCAGGTGTTTGCCCTCGTACTCCAAACATATTCTCAATGATGTGCTCAGATGCCTTATCCACGGTTTCTTGAAGTCCTAAATCCGAATATTTTAGTCCAAATTCTGCAAGGGCTTTCAATTTAAAATAAGTAATCTTAGGGTCACTGTTTCGGGTTGCAGAAATTGTCAGCCAATCTTTAGTCTCATTTGCGAAGTTAATAATATTTTGGTCATTAATCAGTTCTTTCTTGGCTTCGGTTAATTCCCTGTTTGTTTCATTAAATCCCAATAGGTCAGAATATGTTTTATATTTTGTCCATGGGTTACTTTCTTGCAACCAATCAATAGGATTGTCATTTAATTTTTCTGTCCAGGTTTCCATGTTTGCAGTTTATTTCTTTTATGTTGCCCAACCGTTTGGTTATGTGAAGTGCGGGATTAAAACCCACTTCACTATCAATTTAGCACACCGTTTGTTGATTATTATATTTCTCATTTTCAACACTTAGCATGTATTGCGTTTATATATTGTTATACGCAGTTATTTATTTTTTAGTTTATAAACAGATGAACACTATCCCCTATCTGAAGAACCTGCAACCAATGCAAATCCCCACATGTTGACAGAATAGTCAATCAATAATTTAGTTCCGGATTTTCCAATCCTTGCCCGTTCAAAATTATATCCAAATACAATTGGTACTATTGGGATAATATACCATTTAGGTCTCAAATAAAAATATCCACCTTTAATTTTACCACGTATCTCTTTTGAAAAAACGAAGTTTTTATTGTGGTATATACTTACAATAGCTTTTTTGTCAGATTTAAATTCAATCTTTACCCATTTTTCATCCGGAGGTATTATTTCTCCACTACTTTCCCTGTAGTAACTTTCAGGAATAGTTAAAAACAATTGATTCAAGATTGTCTGTTGCTCAAGTTCATCAAATCCAGCATAAGGCTCGTGTTTTAATTTACCGGATATTGTATCATGACTATTTGAATAAATTCCGTTTACGTCTAAATAATTGGTTTTGGCTAATTTGTCATTTGGATAATTATCAAGTCCTAATTTTGATAATGATGTGCAACTCGAAAATATTAGTATTGCTAAAATCCATGTTATAGATTTTAATATCTGAACTTGAAATTCTTTTTTCTTTTTTCCTGGCATATATATATACTTTTTTCTATAACTGCGTTAATTGTGTATAACTGTCTGTATATATGCTGTTTGTAATTTTATTATTCCAGGCTTTCAAGCTACTTCCAAGTTTCTTTATTACTATCATCTTCTCTTTTATCACTGTCTGCCAAATGAACTATATTTTTGTTGTATTCCGAATTATTATTTTGAGGTTTCACATGTTTTTCACGCAATTTATTAATAAAACCAGCTGATATATAATAGATGTTGGATTTACCATTATCATAAGACTGATATTTCGTATTTACATTTTGAACATTTTCTAACGGGCTTATTTCAAACTCTTCAGATAACCTGTTACTTGCAAAAATCAAAAAGTTCCTATCGGGAGTTAATGAAGGGCATTTGTCATAATATCCTGAATTTATTGGCTCTCCTAAATTTTCGGGTTTAGTCCAGGAATCATTAATATAAAAACTAATATATAAATCAGCATTTCCGTAACCTTCTTCCCGGTAGCTGCTAAATATAAGATAGTCTTCGTTTGGAGAAATAAAAGGATCGTAGTTCTTAAAATCTCCATTTACGATATCCGGTAATTCTTCAACAATATAAGCCGTATCAATCTTTTTAGCTTTGAAGATTTTACTACTACCAATCATATTGAAATAAATTACTCCATCATTAGTAACAGAATTATAAAATGCACGATTACCAGCACCTATCAAATTGATTGATTTGGGCTCACTCCATTTATCATTAATTTTTTCCACATACCAAATTTTATTTTCGGGATTACCGGATTGTGACCTGGAGGAGCTAAAAAAAAGCTTAGACCCATCAGGTGAAAAAATGGGATCATAGTCGGGATATTTACCAGAAAAAGATGCCACTTTAGGTTTGCTCCATGTGTTGTTTTTCATCAGTTTAGTACATGCGATAAAAGCATTTCCCGGGATATCAACAGTATAATAAAATTCTTTACCGTCAGAGGAAAAAGTTCCATTATATTCTTCGACTGATGATGCAAGCAGATCTGGTGCAAGAAGTTGCGGCTCATCTGTAGTTTCTATTCCCATAAAAGGATTCTTAATTATTACCTGTTTACTTCCTTTTTCCGGATTTCCATCACATGAATTAGTAAATAGAAAGGAAATAATTAAAACTAAACTCATAGAGTATTTCATAAGTATTAACATATTTTGGCATATACATTGTTGTATGCTGGCATTTTGTTTTCGGTTTAATTTATCGCTTTCTTATTGTTAATCTTTTTATAGTAAAATAGTTCAGGGTCTCCATCATCTAATCCGTTTATTTTACCTGCAAAAGAAAAACCAACCTTACTCAATGCTTTTTGCATTTGAGTATTAGAACTATTAGTTGAAGTAAATATCTTATTCGTCTTACATTGTTTGCAAATAAGGTCAATTGCTTGCCCGCCTATTCCTTTTCCTCTATACTTTTCGCCTAAAATAAGGAGTTCTATCCACCCCTGATCAAAGAAACGATAATCAAATATGACAAAACCAACAGCTCTGTTATTTGCCAAAATGATAAAGCATTCCTCATCCAATATTGCTTTTGTTATCTTTTCCTCTCTCCTTAGTTCAATATGTTCAACTTTATCAAGGTTATAGTCAAAGTCAACTACTAATACTTTGTCTTTTATGGTTGCCTTTCTTAAACTAATATTTTCGATATCCATTTGTGTCATAATTTATAAATTTTTAAACACTACAAAGATATTTTGCAACATTCTCTGAATTAGTTAAAATGCCTTTACTTATAGATGTATCAACATTACTTTCAGTTGTATTTAGTATTCTATTGGTTGTATTTCTTAAAAATCCGATATTACGATTCATTATCAGGTATAATATTCACAAAATGTTGTCCAGTTACACGGTCGTTTTTGGCTTGGTGCTAACGTTTGGCAATATTGCGTGTTGTGCATTCGTACATTTTATTCTTTCCTTTTAACGACCATTGTAGAACATGTGATTTCGGTTTTCATATTTTCGTATTCATTTTTCTGTTGGTTGCAATAACTGATAAATATTTCAGCTTTGTCAGGATATTTAACACTCAATTCTTGACATCGTCTTAATAGATTATTGTATTCTGTATCATAATTCGCTGCAACATTTTTATCTTCGCTTGCATTGACTTCATCTATTAATTGCATACCAGCTTCCGAAATCTGGTTTTTCAGTTCACTTTTACTAAAAACCTGTTCATGTTTAAAGGTGCTCTCATCTTCAATGTATCCATCGTCAATTATTATAATACCACCTTCCTTCAAGATATTGTTCAATAAATTAAGAGTTTCAAAATAGTTACCAAACACTTGACCAATAGCACCCAATATTATTACATCATATTCCCCAAGAGTTCTTATCTTTTCCCGAATATCACCTACTTCAAATTTACACAAATTGCCAACACCATATTCGTCAGCTTTTGATGATGAAAAAGAAATAAATTCAGGTATTGCGTCAATTCCATAGCATTCACAGTTCATTTGCTTAGCTATATTAATCGAAACAACACCTTTTCCACATCCCAAATCCAACACTTTAGAATTATTAATATTTGATAGATGCTTCTTAATAAGGTCTATCATCACATCAGGGTCTGAGCCAATTTTCCAAAAGTCTTGGAGTATATAGGGTAAGTAAGGTAAAATCTCGCTGTCAGTACAATCCATTGCGGTTAAAACGCTTTCTTCAATTGTTTTCATTTTCTATTCTCTTATATTTTAGTCCATTTATGTTGTCTGCAGGCTTCTTTGCATGACGCACAACGGTAATAATATGAGCAGTAGCGGAATTAAAAGCTGTTTCGTGTAAAGTTACAAAGTAGCCAAAGCTGCACCTTTTCTAAATAGTCAAATCGGCAGATTTGTGGGGCTGATTAGAACCACTACTGCTCAAATACCCACAGAAACCGCTATTGCTTATATTTATTGCTATAACAAGTACTTAAACTTAATTTTAATAACATATATAATCATATTGTTTAAATACTAGTGCTCAATATAAATAAATGGTATTGAAAAATCTAAGGTATCGTAAACATTTTTACGCTCATCATAAACCAATTTTTCTATGGTTAAAAGATTCATTCCGTTTTTTACATTTTTAGCATAAAAAAATAACAAAAAGCCTTCTTCATTTTGGTTGGTATGTTTATGAAACATTATATCCATTGAATCCTTGTCAATACGCGAATCATTAATTTTAATGGCATATAGCTTTTTAGCTGAACTAAGAATTTTAGCTAAGTTTGCTCTGTAAAGTTCTTGTTCCTGTTTATAATAAGATATTCCTTTATTCGATGCTTTCTTTTTCCTTTGTTCCAATTCATTTTCATACTCGCCCATTTTTATAAAGTGAGTACTAAAACCTTTAATAGCAACATGTTTAATGGTTGAATCCATTCTTAAAATTGTGCTTTCATCTTTGTTCGTTAATCGTACAAATAACTCCATCGACTTACTATCGATTTTATTATTCTGAAGGCTCATTACGCGTATAACTTCATTTTTTTTCCTCAGATTATCGTAAAACATGCTTTGAAATGAATGGCGAGCTTTTTCTTTAAACCCAATGGATTTAAATGTAGCAGTTCTCTCACTATCAAAGTTATTTGGGAAAATGGAATAAGCATTATATGTATCGGGAGCTACAGTTAATAATAATAGAACGATTGGAATTACAAAGTATATTAACCATTTGGTTTTATCGCGGTCTATCAAGTTAAAATAAAGCGGTTTCCATAAGAATGACAAGGTAATCCATGTAATTACTTTATTACAAAAAATATAACATCTACTAAAGAGCTTATTCTTAATCTTTTTAAATAGTCCTCCTGTAAAAAAATCTACAACTATAACTGCAGCGAATACTATAGCAAGTGAAGATATTACCCAACCAGTTATCCGCGAAATGCTTGTATTTATTAATAATCTGTGAGATATATTAATAATTGCCCAAATAAATAAGAAATACAGAAATACAGAAAATAAAACCAGAATGAGCAAGAAGGTATAACCAAAAATCAGACTGGATGCTTTTTCAAGCTTTAAAATATAATTGTCGAAATTTCCTAGTTTCCTTTTTAAATAATTAGTTACCGATGTATTGTAATTTAGTTTATTATAGTCTATTTCACCCGATACATAACGAATGCCTATAGCTCCAATCCATAATCCCCTAAGAAATACATGTATCAGTAGAAAAACGATAGAAATTATAACAAATGCATATACAATCATGAATAAAATCATAATCCAAGCCATCAAAGAGTCATCTAAGTAATCGTTAGCATCGAATAATAGACTCTTAGTATTTAAGAATGCTTTAGCTTTAAAAAGACCAAAAATGGAAAATCCGGAAATAATAAGTTCCAGATTCCAACTTTCCTCTTGGAGCTTATCCAGCCATTTTTTTAGAATATTATTTTCGCTCGCCATTCAAATCTTAATTTGTTTATTTAATAAAACTCAGTAAAATCATATTGCACTCAGTATTTGCTATAATGGTTTGAATATGCGGAGTGCAGGGTTTCGAAGTTCCAAACTATCGAACCGCTACACCATTTAGTAAATGTATTAAAGCTCAAATATAGTCCATCACCCTGCATTACATATATTTTTTGTTGGGCACAGTTTTTTTACAACAATCTATCATCCCAAAAATATTTTTCTTTTCGAATTAACTTTACATTTTTTGAAAAATCAGGATGTTCTGTATTAATCACGAAATTATATTCATTAGGAATAATTGCGGAAGGAACTTTTAATATTAATGATTCTTGACTTTCATACCATTCTGAACCTATTTTTTGTAACATAGGATAAGCTGACATCTTTCTCCATTCTTCAGGTAAGTCAGAAATCATAATTTGTTTAATCAAACTATCGTTATCGGCAATTGAAATAACCATTACTTTATACTCAATTTGGGGAGCCACACTTCCTTTATGTACTATCAGTTCCAATGTAGATAAAGATCTTGATGAACCTGTATATATTACATTCTGTCCATTTTTATTCCATCTGTTTGCAATTGCTGAAGATGAAAGTTTATCAGCATAATCTGCTTTTGATATTCTAAAAACTTCCACCTTTTTTAAACATTATCTCCATATTCCATCGCAATCAATCTATTCTCAACAAATCTAATTCCTGTAACTGTATTCAAATAAGAAACAGGCCTATTTCCGTCAAAATAAAAATTCCCCTCATTAAGCCATCTATTAAAATCTTCACTGGAACCAAAAACTTCATTCCCATGTTTAAATAAAGACAACAAAAGCAACAACTGTTCTTTCACATTGTCTTTTAGTTTATTATCTGGTTTTCGATAATTTCTTAATGTTCTAACACTTATATTTAACCAGTTAGATATAACTTCATCTTTTAATGAAGAATATTGTTTAAAAAGAAGCATATATTTCCAGTTAATATCTTTTGAATGAAGCCATGAGATTACCTCAGCATTAGATAATCTATCCGGAATTTGTATGTTTTTTATCTCTTTACTATAATTTTTTATTACTGTACTCATAATTTTAATCTTTGTACAAAAATACGGAATATTTTCCTTATTATCAAGGTAATTTTTCCTTTTACATAATTGTATCCTACGAAGTTGCAAATTGTGCCCAATGGTTCGGCGTGGTGTCCAATTCATTGTTATACGGATCGGGATTAAGAATAGGAGAATTGTTAAACCTGAAAACAAAAGATATTGATTCGGAAAGAATGCTGGTTCATGTAAAAAA
>JANQHE010000075.1 GCA_028282785.1 Bacteroidales bacterium
GTTTTTAAGATTATACACAACGTAGATTTTGATTGAACCTAATTCGTAATAACCAATCATAACAAAATAGCTATCTAAATCAATCTAATTGTTGCTGTACCTTCTTAATAATCCACCCTAAAAATTAACCATTAAAATTTAATCTATGAAAAAACTAACAATTTTTCTCGCATTTTTGCTATTTGTAGGTTTTACAGTACAAGCACAGATGCAGATTACAGGTAAAGTAACCGGTGTTGAGGACGGATTATCTATACCTGGTGTTTCAGTTGTTGTAAAAGGCAATCCAACTATTGGGACTACAACTGATATCAATGGTAATTACTCTTTGACAGTTCCAAGCAATACAATCACATTAGTGTATAGTTTTGTTGGAATGGCAACCAAAGAAGAAATTATCGGAGGACGTTCTGTTATTAATGTTGTTTTAACAACTGATATTATGGAAATGGACGAGGTCGTTGTTGTTGCATATGGAGCTAAAAGAAAAGGAGCCATTACCGGGTCAGTAGATGTTGTTGATGAAACTGTTTTGGAGAAATCAACAGCAGCTAGTTTCGATCAGATCCTTCAAGGTCGCGCAACAGGTGTTCAGGTAACTGCAACTAATGGTATCCCCGGAGCACAAGCTTCAATTCGTATTCGAGGCACAGGATCTATTGATGCTTCAACTGAGCCATTATACGTTGTTGACGGCGTTCCAGTTGACTTTTCAAACTTCAATCTGATCAATCCTAACGACATTAGTTCGATGTCTATATTAAAGGATGCTTCTGCAGCTGCTTTGTATGGTTCTCGTGCGGCGAATGGTGTAATTCTTATTACTACAAAGAAAGGAAGCAAGACAAAATCAGAGATTACATATAGTTATCAGCACGGATATTCTAATATGCAATTAGGCAATATTGAAATGATGAATGCTGAACAAAAGTTACAGTATGAACAGGACCTTGGTTATCGGACTTATACTCAGGTAGAAGTTGATTCATTAGTGAGGCAATCTCATGATTGGTTTGAGACATTATCAAGAACAGGTACAACAAAGAGTCACCAGTTATCAGTTTCAGGTGGGTCAGATAACACTAATTACTATTTCTCTTTGGGTAAATTTGACCAGAAAGGTATTTCTTATGGTTCTTATATTGATCGAATGAGTGCCAGAGTGAATATTGATCATAAAGTTAAGGATTGGTTTAAAATTGGTAATACATTTAGTATTGCGCAAGCAGATTATGGTGAGTTAAGAGATATTAGAAATGCTCAAAATCCTTTTGCTGCAATGTTTTACTACAATCCTTATGAAGCTGAAAAACTTCCTGATGGAGAATGGAATCCCACTCATGCAGGATTTAGTGTCTCTGAGGCAATAATACATAACGAAGAAACTTATAGCCGTATCAGGGGTATCGGTAATGTATATGGCGAAGTAGCGTTTTTAGATGGATTTACATTAAAAACCTCTGCAGGTATTGATTACCAGGAAAGGTTTAGGGAAAAATACAATGAACCCGGCTCCATATTAGCAAGTTATGTGGGAGATAATAAATTTGATGACTATACACAATGGTATTCATATGTATGGACTAATACTTTAAATTACAGAAAAACATTTAATGATGTACATGAATTTAACATTTTAGCTGGTACAGAGTATAATAAATATTATCGCTATTTTTTAGAATGTATAGGTAATACCTTCCCAACAGCTAAATTAAGTACTTTAGATGTTGCTGCAACGATTGAAGATGGTGGATCAAACAAAAGAGAGTGGTCATTAATGTCATATTTTGGAATGTTAGCTTATAACTTTAATCAAAAGTATTTTGCTGATGCATCTATAAGACGCGACGGAAGTTCCAGGTTTGGAGCAAATAACCGTTATGGTACCTTCTGGGCAGTAGGTGCTGGATGGAATCTACATGAAGAAGACTTTATGAAGCCAATATCTATACTTAGCAGGTTACAGTTAAGAGCTAGTATTGGTACATCTGGTAATACTGATATTGATGAGTATGAACCATTAGGATTATATTCTTTTGGTAGCTATGGAGGGCAATCAGCTGCATATCAGTACCAAATTGAAAATGCAGATATTTCATGGGAAAAAACCATGGCTCAAACATATGGTGTAGATTTTGCTTTACTTAATCATAGATTGAGAGGTACTTTTAACTACTATACAAGAAATACTACGGATATCTTATTAAATGTACCATTATCAAAAACTTCAGGTTTTGATCAGCAAAGGCAAAATGTTGGTGAATTAAAGAACTCAGGAGTTGAATTTGAACTAAATGGTGACCTTGTTAAAACTAATGAGTTACTTGTAACATTAGGCGCCAGTATTTCACACAATAAGAATGAAATAACTAAACTATATGAAGGGCAAGACATTATATCTGATCCTACAGGGCGAACTATGATCCGTGAAGGAGAACCAATTCATAGTTACTATATGGTTCGTTATGCGGGTGTTAATCCAGTAAATGGAGAAGCATTATACTACGACAAAGATGAAAATGTAACTAATGTTTGGAATGGTGATGATGCTGTATTATTAGATAAAACTCCACATCCAAAGTATTTTGGTAATGTATCACTTGATGTTCAATATAAAGGCTTCACCCTATCATCGATTTTATATTATAACTATGGTAATTATATTGTAAACGGTATTATGTTCTTCACCGATAGCGATGGAGCCAATATTACTGATAATGCATCAACAAGAATGCTAGATGCCTGGCAGAAACCTGGTGACATTACGGATGTTCCAAGACAAGATATGACAAATTCTCAACACTACTCAACTCGTTATTTAGAAGATGCTTCTTATCTTCGTTTAAGGGATTTAACTCTTTCTTACAGTATTCCTGAAAGATTTATTGAAAAAGTTAAGCTTTCCAGAGCTTCAATATTTATTAAAGGAACAAACTTATTTACTTATTCTCCAAACTTTAGTGGATTTGACCCGGAAGTAGGTAATCCTAGCGAAGAAAGTTCTGGGTTTTCTCCATTCGGTACTTTCTATGATTTTAGTTACCCAACTTCCAGAACATTTACATTTGGTGTTGAAGTAAGCTTCTAATTAATAATTATTAAAGATTAAGAAAATGAAGAAACTATTATTTATATTAAGTATAATAAGTGTTTTAGGAATAATTTCATGTGATGATAAATTAGGCCTGGAACCATGGCAAAGTGCTTCTACAGATGGAGTATTTACGTCAATTGAAGATTTCGACAATGGTATTCGTGGTGTATTCACTGAATTACATGATTGGGGAGCATATGGTGGTGCACTCTTTATTTATCCTGATGTTGCTGCTGATAATTTGATTCAATGTAGGGATGGCCGTTTAACCTTAACTACTGTTCAGAACTGGACTTATGCTTCAGATTATTATATGGCAAATGCAATATGGTCACAATTCTACGATGCATTAAATAACTGTAACCTGGTAATTGAAAACCTAGTTGATTTTGAAGTAGATGAAGATGATCAGGTATTGAAGAACCAATATTTAGGAGAAGCTTATGCACTGCGAGCCTTATTACATTACGAATTAGTTAAAGTTTTTGGTAAAGCTTATTCACAAGCAAGTGCCAGTGATTTAGGTGTACCTTATATGTTAGAATCAAATGTTGGGACTCCAGAAAGAGAAACAGTGATAAGCAATTATAATAATATAGTTGCAGACTTAACTCAAGCGATTTCATTAGTTACTATTGATGATGGCAGATTCAGAATGTCTCCTGCTGCTGTGAATGCAATATTTGCTCAAGTTGACATGGAAATGGGCAATTATGGTGATGCTATAACACATGCAACTGCTTGTTTAGCTGACCGTCCAATTTGTTCACGTACTAATTTCGAAGGTGTTTGGACTGATGATGTTGCTGACGGTGGTGTACTTTATGTTCAGGTTACTGAACAAGATGAAGATGGTGCCGGAGATCAAATTAAATTAGGTACTGATTATAGCCAAACTAGTGCTACATCAGGCACAAAATCGGAATATGTAATTGATTATGATTTATATCAACAATATGCTGCGACCGACATTAGGCTTGATGCATATATTACAACAAGTGTGTATAATGGAACTATGTATAACCACATAAAGAAATATATGCAGAAAACAGGCTCTAGTACTCCGGATTTAGTTGACCTCAAGGTAATTCGTGCCGCTGAAGTATTATTAATTAGAGCAGAAGCTAATTATAGAGACGGTAACCCGGGATCAGCTCTTAATGATTTAAATGACCTTAGAGCAGAACGTTACTCAGGATTTGTTGATGGAACAGAATCAGGTGCTGCATTATTAAATGCAATATTATTAGAGCGCAGGTTAGAATTAGCATTCGAAGGCGACCGTTTCTTTACGCTTAAACGATTAGGACAAAGTGTTGCAAGAAATGGTTCGTATGGAGACCATGCAGATGGCACAGGGGATTTATATAATGTACTCAATTTATCTGTAGGCGATTATAGGTTTGAAATGCCAATTCCATTAAGTGAGATGAATGCTAACCCCAACATGGTGCAAAATTCTGGATATTAATATTAAAAATTGCAAAAATTATGAAAAATATATTTAAGTATTTAATTATAATATCGTTTGGAGTATTTCTTTTTACTTCTTGCGAAGAGGATGCTATAACGATCTCAGAGAAAATAGTAGGGTTTGATGGAAATCTCTCTGGTAGCATTGAAGAGTCATCAAGCTCTGTGTTAGTTATCCCTGTTTATAATGCAGCAGCTTCTGGTGCAGGTTGTACAGTAACTTTTTCATTATCAACTGAAGGAATAGACAATCCAGCAATAGAAGGAACTGATTTTAATGTTATTAATTCATCAAATACATTAACATTTGCGAATTATTATTCTACAGATACAATTTATATTGATGCTATTGATAATGATTTATATGATAGAAATAAAACAGTAAATATTGTATTATCAAATCCTACTAATGGTTTTGAATTATCAAACGAATCAATTTTTGAATTATCAGTAATAGACAATGAACATCCATTAGCATTAGTAATTGGCATATATTCTATGACTTATAGTGGTTACTGGGATAAGAAGTCATCCAATTTTGTTGAAAAGAGTATTGTAAAAGGAACATATAATGTAACAACAACGCCAGATCCTGAAGATGAAACTAAGCTAATTGTTTCTGGAATTGTAGGTGGAGCTGATGATGTTTCTGCTTCTGTAGATTTAGATGCTATGACTATTACATTTGAAAGACAACCTGTTGGAGATCACGCAGGTTATGGAGAAACCGATTTGACTTCAGGTGTTCCAGGTACTGGTGGAGTTTCTGCTAATACAGCTGCAATTGTTGGTACAATAGATTCTGATGGAACTATCCATGTTGATAATTTCGGTTTTATATTAACCAGTGGAGATTATGCAGGATATTGGTGGGATTTCTACCTAACCTCCGTATGGACAAAATAGAGTAAAATATATCTTAATTAGAAGCTGCCCTTAAGGAGAGCAGCTTCTATTTTCTTAATTTAAAGTTTAATTAATACAAATCTATTAAGGTACCATTACATGTTGAAAACAAAAATTTAAAATTATGAAAATTGTTTTTAGTTTATTAATTATTATAAGCACTCTGACAAGTTTCTCACAAATAGAAAATAACTATTATTCAATAAACTCACAATATTTGTTTAATACATTTAATTCAGGAGAAATTTATTTTAAAGATGGGAACATAGTCAAAGGAGAATTAAACTATAATGTTCTTGTAGATGAATTTCATTATATTCAAAATGGTATTCTAAAAACATTCACAGAAAATGACATAAAAATAATTAGTAAAATAATCATTGCAGATAAACAATTTATTTTTAAGGATAGAATAACATATGAAGTTATCAATAGTAGTAAAACCCTTCTATTATTAAAAAGAGCTGCATCACAGGATAATATCAATCAAAATACTGGAGCATATGGTACTAGTCCCAATACATCAGCAAATAAAAAAATATATACCCTATCCCATACTATTGGCCATGAAATGGAAAAAGATGCGTTGGTAAATATAAAAAATGACAAAAACAGTGATGAAATCAATATAAGAAAATCATTTTATATAATCTATAATAATGATCTATACCACGCAAATAAAAGAACAATCTATAAGCTATTTAGAAGTAAGGATATTATTAAAGTTTTTATTAAAAAAGAGAAAATAGATATGAAAGTTGCTAAAGACCTTATTAGATTAATTCTATTTTGTGAAAACTTATCGAATTAATATATTCATAACATGAATAAAATTCTAATTATTCATATATTATGCTTAATTATATCAACTTCTTGTACTAAGCAAAAAAAGCTTTCATTGATCAAGCTTCAGAAAAAGTCATTATCGAAGAAACCATCAAAAACACCATTGTCTGAGCTAAAGATAAAGACTCATTTATTAGATAGGATCATAGCCGACGACAAAAATTACCTGGAAGTTCATCCAGCCAATAATGTTGTTGTACGCATTGAACAGTTTAAACAAGCAGAACAATTTTGGTTAGATACAAGATTTAAACATGTTGGTTTTGAAACCTGGGATATGCATATTATTATCTCTCAAGATGGCACCGTTGCCTGGTATTACTGCATGCTTAACGATTTAAACGATTGGGATGGTCAGTTTGTAAATTGGGAAAACACTCGTTGGGTCGGTGTTTTAAAAAAAAGAAATGGAAGTAGGCGAATAGCTCAAATGCGCTTCTCTTATCCTTCAAAATAATGACTAGCTATCCTCTTTAACGGCTACTTTTATCCGGTTACGCTAATTTTATTAAGTAGTTCAGCGTTTAGTATTGTAATTTTTCTGTGATCCATTTCTATTATACCATCATCGACAAAATCTTTTAAGATCCTTGTTACCGATTCACGGGTACTTCCCACAAAAGAGGCAAGCTCATTTCTATTTAATGGTATTTCAAATGAATCAGAATCAAAAATGCTTTCTGAAAAGAATAATAAAACCTCAGCCATATAACCACAAAGCTGCTTTTGGGTTTTACTTGCACATCGACTAAAATGGTTGATTATATCTTCACTTAAACAAGTAATCAATCGCTGTGCAAAATCTCCATTACTTACAATAAATTCGTTAAAAGTATTCAAATCAATAAAGCATGCATCAACTTTTGTTAATGCTGTTGCTGAATACGGATGGACCCTGTCCGCAAAACTTGATGGTAATCCTATAAATTCAGGAGCTTTAGCTACTTTGATTATTTCTTCTTTTTTTAAAGGCCCCGGCATATGGAGTTTAACTAATCCATCCTTTATATAAATAATATTTGTTGAAAGCGATCCCTGCTTTATTATTTGTTCTCCTTTTGTAAAGCTTATTCCCACACTATTACAACATAGTTTTTCCAGTTCATGATTATTCAATGTAGTTGCTGGTGTAGACTTAATTATACAGGTAGAACAGTTACATACTTCACTCATATTCATATCAACATTAATCAAAATTTGTGATAAATATCACATTTAAATAAAAGACATATCACGCTTACAAACAGCAAAGTTAATAGAAAATTATTGACTTTTGACATCATCTAATTATATAGATACTTAAGGTTGTAGATAAAACATAAAAAAATGGATATAGAAAAACAAATTCTTGAATTAAAAGCTAAAGTTGATAAACTGGAAAAGGGTACAAAAGATCAAATTAGTATAGTGGTCTTTTCCGGTGAATTAGATAAACTATTGGCTGCATTAATTATAGCAACTGGTGCTACTGCAATGGATACCGAAGTAAAATTATTCTTTACTTTTTGGGCAACCGCAGCATTGAGAGATAAAAAGAAAAAAGCTAATGGAAAAAATTTCATGTCGAAAATGTTTGGAATGATGTTACCTAAAGGTAGCACTAAAGTTAAACTATCAAAAATGAATATGGGTGGCATGGGAACAGCTATGTTAAAAAGCTTAATGAAAAAGAAGAATGTTGCCTCACTTGATGAAATGCTTAAAACCGCAGGTCAACTTGGTGTTGAAATTAACATTTGTGAAATGTCAATGGACTTAATGGGATTTAAACCAGAAGAAATGATTGATTATCCAAATCTAAATTATTGTGGTGTGGGGTCATATCTTGCTGATGCAGATGAAAGTAAAGTACAATTATTTATATAAATCATTAAATTATGACAACAGAAGAATTAAAAGCAATTAAAGAAAATTTATTAGTTGATTCAAGAGGTACCGCCTGTCCTGGTCCGCTTTTAGCCGTTAAACAAGCAATTGGTGAATTAGAAAGTGGTCAGATTATGCAAATATTATCATCTGATGCCGGAACCAAAAGAGACATTCCAAGATGGTGCAATAAGCAAGGACATGAATATTTAGGTGATTTTGAAGAAGCCGGAGTTCATACCCTATACTTAAAAAAGGCATAAACTTAATTTATTAGTTCTTTGACATCATTTAATTTTAACCGTATTCGCTAATTTTTCTTAACAAGTCATAATTAGCGATTTTTATTCTCTTACCGGTTAATTCAATAATTCCGTCATCCTTAAACTTTTTGAGCATACGAATAACACTTTCCGTGGACATTCCCGTAAGCTCGGCAAGTTCTTTTCTTGATAAGTTTAATTCAAATTCTTCCTTTTTAAATATTCTTTCAGCTAAACATAAAAGGATGTCAGCCATTCGGCCGTATAACTGTTTATGGGTTAAACAGAAAAATCTCCCAAATGTTTGTAATGAGTTTTCGCATAAAATATCAATGATCGATGCAGCAAACTTGGCATTCTGACTAATGATCTGACGAAAAATTTTAAGATTAATTAAACTCGCAACAGAATCCTCATAGGCATGAGAAGAATAATGAAAGGTATTGTTACCATCTAAAATTGATGTTAATCCTATTAAATTTCCGGAAGGTATGATCTTTAAAATTAACGAATCATTTAAACCCTCTAAATATATTTTAGCCAGGCCCTCTTTTAAATATATGATATGTGGAGCAATGGTTCCGTGTTTACATATGGTCTCACCTTTTTTGAACTTAACTTCAACAGAGTTTTTATCAATTAATTCAACTTCTTCCGGTGTAAGATGATCAAAACAAAGGCATTTTGCTTGACTTACAGTACAACTATTAAGTGGAGTTATGTTATTCATAGCTATATATTTATATGTGTAGAATTTTGTAAATATAACAATAAATCAGAAAAAAAACTGATCTATATCAGTTTTCTAACTATGCAATCTCATCTCTTATACTGGATGCACATCAGTAAGGTTTTCTTTTCTACTGTTATTTTAATAACAATCTTTATCCCAATGAAATAACTCATAAAATTTTACAGATATGGAAATAAAAGAAACATTAGATTGCAAAGGACTTTCCTGTCCTATGCCCATGATGAAATTAGCAAAAGCGATTAAAGGTTTGGGAACCGGGGATATCTTAGAAATGTTAGGAACTGACCCCGGAACAAAATCAGATTTACCAAAATGGTGCGAAAAAACCGGTAATAAAATAGTTGAAGAAAGCGAAATTGAAGGTGGTGTTTTCAGATATCTAATTGAAAAAAAGTAGGAGGTTACTATGGCTGATCAAAATAAAGAGCCAGGAATTCTACAGGATTTATTTAATACTTTTTTTAAAAAACACTGGCCTGTTTGGGTAGGTGGTGTAACGCTAGGGCTATTAAATATTTTACTATTTGCAGTAAAAAGTCCTTGGGGTGCAAGCGGAGGTATTAATAACTGGGGAGAAAATGTTTTCAAAATCTTTGGAATTTCTTCTTTTGAGAATGCTACTCCAACAAGTGCAAGTTTATATGGTGTATTATGCCTGTTAATTGTATTAGGATCATTTGCAGGAGCGTTATTCTCAAAGGAGTTTGCTTTACGAATTCCTCCAAAAGGTGAACTGGTAAAAGGATTCATTGGCGGAGGCCTAATGGCAATTGGAGCAACCTTAGGTTTAGGTTGTACCATAGGATCGTTTTTTAGTGGTGTACCTGCCCTTTCAGGTGGCGCAATCATTTTCACCATAGGATTATTCGCCGGAACCATCGTAGCTCTTAAGTATTTGCTTTGGGAAATGGAGAAGTTCCCAGGATTTAGCACTGGTAAAAGTTTTACATTCCTGGCCGCATCAGAAGAAAAAGGAAAGTGGCAAATCTGGTTAGGTTGGATCGTTTCAATCGGAACCTTCATTTTGGCCTTTAGAGTTGCCGGTACAAATGGTGTCTTAGCATGGTTTATTATATCCGGCCTTTTAATGGGGCTTATTTGTCAAAGATCACGTTTCTGTATTGTGAAAGCTTTTCGTGATCCTTTTATGACCGGAGAAAGTGACGGATCTGTTGGTGTTATGGCAGGGTTACTTATAACATTAGTAGGATTTACTGCCATTAAATATTTTGGGATCGGTGTTGGAGAATCTTCTTTAAGAGCAAGAGAAATGACATGGATATTTGGTCATTTCTGGTTAAGAGGCTTACTGGGAGGATTCATTTTTGGATTAGGTATGACTGTTGCCGGAGGTTGTGCAGTAGGGACTTTATGGCGTGTTGGCGAAGGACAGGTTAAGCTTTGGATGTCGGCGTTAGGATTCCTGTTAATATCCCCTATTTCAAAGCATTATATCGTACCTGCTATTAACAATGCACTTCCACATACTATGAAATTCAAGAATTATCTACCTGATTATTTCGGTTATGGAGGAGCGTTTTTGATCGTGCTTTTTGTGATCTTAATATGGTATGTATTTGTGAAATGGAACGAACGCACAGGAAAATTTAGTGCTTTTTAAAACTTAAATGATCAATTATGAAAATTAAATTATCAATTATAGCGCTATTTTTCGTACTATTTGCTTCCTGTACCGCAATTTACGAAGATGGAAAAGAATTAGCCGGCGTATTAAAATCTGAAATTAATGAAATACCGGTTGATACTTTAAAATCAATGATAGATAATGGAGAAGAATTCTTATTGATAGATATTAGACAACCTGCAGAATATGAAGCAGGAAATATCCCGGGATCATTCTCTATTCCCCGTGGTGAATTAGAGTTCTTAATTCTTGATGAATACTACTGGGAAGAACAATTCATGTATACCCCTCTTAAAACTGACAAAATAATTGTGTATTGTAAATCCGGAACAAGAGCTGTTTTGGCTGTACACTCACTACAAAAACTGGGATTTGAAAATGTTCATAACCTCAAAGACGGTTTAATTGCATTTTCCGGCGAAAATCCTGTTGTAACAAAACAACCTGAGTCGGGTGGTTGTGGAGATTAAAAAATTATTTACTAACCAAAAATTTATAACTATGAAAAAGTTTTTAAGATTCGCGTTTGTATTTTTATTGATCCCTTCTTTTTTATTAACCTCTTGTAAAGATGATGATGATGCAACCCCTGATCGTCAGACTGATGCAGAATTCCAAACTCTTATTGCGTACATGCAATCAAACGATATGGATTTGGACGATATTCTTTCCGGTTGGATTACAACAGCAGAAAATGTAAATACCAACTTAAGTTCATATTATATAATTGATATCAGACAAGCTGAGGCATATACAACCAGTCATATTCCCGGAGCTGTAAACAGTACATTGGGGGATATCCTTACCGAAGCAGCAAATGCTGATGGAAAACAAATTGCTGTAGTATGTTATACAGGTCAAACAGCCGGGCATGCTGTAGTTGCTTTAAGATTGAGCGGTTACTCAAATGCCCAGGTATTAAAATGGGGAATGAGCGGATGGCACAGCACATTAGACTCCTGGAGCTCTAATACAAATACAATTGCAAGTGCAAACTGGATAGCATCTCCAGGTTCGGTTGTTGAGAACACAACTGAGTATGATGATCCAAATATTACTGAAACCGGTGATGGTGCCGCAATTTTAGCAGCAAGAGTTGAAGCTCTACTATCAGGAAGCCTTAGAGGAGTTAACGGTGCAGACGTTCTTAATTCTCCCGGCTCATATTACATTAATAACTACTGGGATGTAGCTGATGTTGAAACTTATGGCAACATTTCCGGAGCATATAGAATTAAGCCATTAACTTTAGCCGGTGGAGAGTATATGTATTTAAATCCGTCTAAAGATGTGGTTACATATTGCTGGACAGGTCAAACTTCATCAATGATCACTGCTTATTTATTTGTTTTAGGTTACGATTCTTATAGCTTAAAATTCGGTTCAAACGGAATGATCTATGATGATTTAACTTCACACAAGTGGAGCGCTATTACAACAGATTATACATTAGAATAATATATTGGAGTTGAGTAATCTGGTATTACTCAACTCTTTTGTTTACATAAAAAAACTAAAATGATAAAAAAAATAATATCAGGTTTAATCCTTTTAATGCTAATTAGTTTAGTTAGTATTAACCACTCAAATGCACAAGGTTGTATGGAACCTTCTTCTGACGAAGGTGTAAGTATTAAAGGTTATATTCAACCTCAATGGGAATACTATCAAACAACCGATAAAAAAGATGCTAACAGCTTTACCTTTAACAGGGCAAGAATTGCTGCACTGGGTAATATTCCATATGATATTAGCTATTTTGTTATGGTTGATTTCTCTAAATTCAAATCTGGTTCTCCTTGGTTACTGGATGCATTTATTTCTTATAATAGATACGAATGGGCAAAAATCTCTTTTGGTCAATTTAAATCACCAATAAGTTTGGAACAGAATACGCCCTGTCAGTCACTTCACACCATATATCGTTCAAGGGTTGTAAATGAACTTGCAGGTCCTCAACGCGATATGGGTGCAATGATTTTTGGAGGTACGGCAGAATCCAAACTTCATTATTATTTAGCGGTAATGAATGATTATGAAAAAGGATTCGAAGATGAAAATAATGCTAAAAGTGTAAAAGGCAGATTAACTTTTGCACCCCTGGAATTTCTTCAAATTGGTGGAAGTTTTGCATATGGTAAAACAGGAGAAAAGGAAGATAACGAAAAAACCCGTTTCGGAGGAGAATTGCAACTTAACTATGGGAACTTTTTGTTCCAGGGTGAATATTTATGGGCTGATGATACCGGTGATTATACAACAGGTGGAGGTTGCGATGGAACACCTATCGAATATCATACAGGTGGTGTAACCCGTTCGGGTTATTTTGCCCAGGCAATGTATATGACCTCCTGGAATCTTCAACCGGTAGTTAGGTTCGAATCGTATGATTCTGACGTGGATATAGATGACAATACTGAAACAATTATGACCTTTGGTTTTAACTATTTCTTAAACGATTGGACAAGAGTTCAATTAAACTATCTGTACAAAGCAGAACAAGGTAATGAAATTCCAAATGATCGTGTTGCTCTTCAAGTACAAGTTAAATTTTAATAAAACTGATTATGAAACTGAAAAATATAATACTTAGTCTATTAGTAATAACTGCGCTAGTAAATGTTTCTTTAGCCCAAGATCTTATATCAGCTGCCGAAGCTAAAAAGCTGGTTAATAACAAAAGTACTGTTATAGTTTCAACTAGAAATGCTACCGATTATGCAAAAGTTCATATAAGAAATGCAGTTCATGTAAGTATTGATGATTTGGCAAGCACAACTGAGCCAAAAGGAATTTTAAAATCTCCGGCTGAATTAGCTAAAACTCTTGGCGAAAAGGGCTTGGATCCTACTAAAAAGATAGTTATTTATGATAGCGGTTCAAATAAAAGTTCCGGAAGACTTTACTGGATATTAAAATATTTAGGATTTAATGATGTAAAAGTACTTAACGGACATATGCAAGCATGGCGGGCAGCAAGGGGCCCTGTAACGAATGCAGCAACAAAAGCATCTGCGGTTACTTTTACGCCTAAAATTAACTCTAAAATCCTCGTTAATAAAGCTTATGTAAAATCGAAAATGAGTTCAGCAGTAATACTGGATGTTAGAGATGATACTGAATGGGGAGAAGGCCATATCCAGGGAGCAAAGCATTTGGAATTTAAGAATGTTCTTACTGATGGTGGTAAGTTAAAATCAAAAGCTGAATTAGAAACTGTTTTCAATAGTGCCGGAATAACCAAAGATAAAGAGGTAATTCTTTATTGTACAACCAGTGTAAGAGCAGGTGTCGTTTTCCTTGCTTTGACTTCAATTTTAGAATATCCAAATGTTAAGGTATACGATGGTGCTTATAACGAATGGAAATTAAATTAAGATTACTATGAAATTCTTAAAAATTATATTTCCTGCGATCCTTTCTATAGTACTGTTTATTGGATGTGTTCAAAAAGATGGTACAACTTATGAAAGTATTGATGGAATGGTAGCCGCTGCAAAAGCTAATATACAAACCATGGGAATGGAAGAACTGAAAACATTAATCGATAATCATGCGCCGATACAGATCGTTGATTGTCGCGAAGATTATGATTTTATGCTCGGACATATTCCTGGTTCTATCCATATTCCAAGAGGTTTACTTGAGTTCTCAAATAAATTATCCAACAGAAGAATTAAAACCTTGGTAATTGGAAACGAAATGGGTAGCGGTGCTTTAGCAGTTCAATCCTTGGAATTACTTAAATATTCTGATTGCTATATGCTTGATTTCAGTTGGTTTGACTGGGAAGCAACATATCCGGAATTAGTAGAACAGGGAATGGGCGAGGCAGCAGCATCAGAACCAGTTAAACAGGAATCATCCGGTGGTGGATGTGGTGATTAATTTAAACAATAATAAAAATGTCAAAATTAGTTTTAGCATTAACAACATCTTCTTTAGATAAACTAACCAGTGCAGGAGTAATATTAAGCGGTGCTGCTGCTGAAGATATGGAAGTTGATGTATTTGTTTTAGTAAATGCGGGTCATGCATTTATAAAAGGTAAGGCGGAAAATCTTACCGGAATGTCGGATACAACTCAGACATCTGAAGAATTTCAAAAAGCTTTAGATAATCTTTCAACTCCAAACTGGACAGAATTTTTCGAAATGGCAAAAGATATGACCCAGGTAAATATTTATATCTGTAGTCTTGCCGGAAAAATTGCCGGTGGAGATAATAAAGAAGATTACATCGATATAGTTGATGACATTGTAGGTATTGGAGAATACTTGGAATGCGCAGCAGAAGCCGATGTAAACTTATGTCTGTAAATAGGTAACAACACACAAATTGAAAATTTAACTTAAAAAATAAAATACCATGACAACAGAAGAATTAAAAGCAATAACACCTGATAAGGTAGTAGATTCCAGAGGAACGGCTTGTCCAGGCCCACTTTTAGCAGTTAAACAAGCAATTGCTGATGTAGACAGTGGTGAAATTATGCAAGTACTATCATCTGATGCAGGAACAAAAAGAGATATTCCAAGATGGTGTACAAAACAAGGCCATGACTACCTGGGCGATTTTGAAGAAGCAGGGTTCTTTACTTTGTACTTAAAGAAAAACTAAATAAATAATCTATTATGAGCGACTATCAACCTAAAATACTGGTTTTCTCGTCGGAAAAGATTTCCGATCCTGCAATTGATCTTGCTGGTCTGCTCAAGAAACATTATTCTCCTTTAGTTTATAACATTACTCTGCAATGCACTAGCTCAGTAAAACCACGTTGGATTTTACATGCTTTGCGAAGTGGAATTGATGGAGTTTTTATTGCGAGCGATGGGACGGACTGTGCGTACCGTTCCGATTGCTCCGATTTAACGAATAAGTCAATTGCAAAAGCTCAAGAAGTAATGAAAGAAAAGGGAATAGATCTTTCAAGAGTAAAGATGGCAGCATTATGTTCAGTTTGCGCTGATCCATTCGTAAATCATATGAAAAGCTTTTCTGAGACACTAGCAAATCTCGGAAGTATTAAGAACGAAATAGGACAAAAAGATGGATAAGAAAAAATACGATGCACTAATTATAGGTGGTGGTGTTGCTGGACAGGAAGCATCTCTGAATCTTGCTAATATGGGATTTAAGGTAATGCTTGTTGAAAAAGATCTTTCTATTGGTGGTAAAATGATTCAGCTTAGTAAGGTATTTCCTACACTGGACTGTGCTGCTTGCATTACCACTCCGAAGATGTCTGAAACCGGCCGCCATCCCAACATTGATCTTTTAACGTATAGCGAAGTTAAAGATGTAAAAAAGAATGGTAAAGGCTTTGAAGCACAAATTACAAAGTATCCACGATACGTTGATGAGTCTGTCTGTACAGGATGCAGTGAATGCGAAGCCCAGTGTCCGGTATTTACCGGTGATCAGTATCACTATGATTTTGTATCGCGTAAAAGAGCCTACATACCATTTACTACTGCAAGCCCAAAAGTGGCTACTATCGACAGACAAGGCCATTCATCACCATGTATAACTACGTGTCCGGGTGGTGTTAAAGCACACGGATTTGTATCATTGGTAGGAAATGGTTTGCATGAAGAAGCTTTCGATCTTCATCTTGAAGATAATCCTTTACCGGGATCATTAGGAAGAGCATGTTACGCTCCCTGCGAAGGTGAATGCACAAGAAACCTGCACGACAAAGGAGTCGACATCAGAAGGATCAAGAGATTCTTTGCTGATGAATATTATAAAAAAAATCCTGAACCTAAATCTCAGGAAGCTGAAGAAAAAACAGGTAAAAAAATTGCGGTAATTGGCTCGGGACCATCCGGACTAACAGCTGCATATTTTTTAGCTAAAAAAGGTCACGATGTAAAAATCTTTGAAGCTGATTCTGAATTAGGAGGAATGCTTCGTTCTACCATCCCATCTTTCCGGCTTCCAAATGAAGTTGTTGACAGGGATATTAAAAATATTACATCATTAGGTGTTGAAACCGAAACAAACACAAAAATCGAAAGTTTGGGTAATTTAAAAACTCAAGGATTTGATGCAGTATTTGTTTCTATTGGTACTCATAAATCAGTTCAGTTCGATATTGAAGGAAATGATTTAGATGGTGTAGTAAGTTGTCTTGATTTTCTTAAAGATGTAAACAAAGGAAATAAGCCAAACTACAAAGGCAAAACAGTTGCGGTATTTGGTGGTGGAAATGTAGCAATGGACACTGCCCGTGCAGCACTTAGATTAGAAGCAGAAAAAGTTATAATTATATACAGACGTAGCAAGGAACAAATGCCTGCTGCCGAAATCGAAATTAAAGAAGCTGAAGAAGAAGGTATAGAATTTTTGTACTTAACTAATCCAACCAAATACATTGGTGAAAATGGCAATCTTAAGCAAGTTGAATGTTTAAAAATGAAATTAGGAGAACCTGATGCAGGTGGAAGACGAAGACCAGTTGCAATTAGTGGTTCAGAATATACTATTGATATTGATGTTGCCATTGAATCAATCGGATTAAAACCTTTTGCTTCGCCGTTTGAAAAAGATGTTGAGTTAAATACTGACGGTACCATAAAAGTTGATTCTGAAACTTTACAAACTTCTGATTCTGCAATATTCGCAGGGGGCGATGTTGTAACAGGGGCATCAACAATTATCGAAGCATCAGGACAAGGACGCAGAGCTGCTTTCTTTATTGATAAATATTTACAAGGTGAAGAAGTTAACAAATATAAATTTGATCATAGACTTCCACCGGTAAGTAAAGAAGAAGTAATTAAACGACATGAGAATTTAAAAACTGTTATTCCGGTTTATGCACACGAACGTGATGCTAAAGAAAGAATAAAAGATTTTGAAGAAACCGAAGCTACATTTACTGAGCGTGAAGCTATAATAAGTGCTGACCGTTGTTTAGACTGTGGAGCATGTCGTGAGTGTCATCAGTGTGTTGCAAGCTGTCCTGCAGGGGCTATTGATTTTACACAGCAAGAACAAAAAGTAGAAATTTCTGCTGATTCAGTAATTATCTCAACAGGATTCAACTTGTTCCCAATTGAAAAACTTCCTCAATATGGTGGTGGAGATTTCAAGAATGTAATCTCAGCAATGGTTATGGAAAAACAATTAGTTCCTACCCGGCCATTCAATACGGTTCTTAGGCCATCGGACGGAAGAATTCCTGATAATATTGCTTATATACTTTGTGCAGGTTCTCGTGATGAAACTGTAGGTAATCCAATATGTTCACAAATCTGTTGCATGTATTCCATAAAGCAGGCACAGTTATTAATGGGAGCATTACCATTGGCTGATATCACAATTTATTACATGAATATCAGGTCGTTTGGTAAAGGATTCGAAGAGTTTTATCAACGTGCAAAAGGAATGGGAGTTCAATTTGTAAAAGGTAAAGTTGCAAAGGTTGAAGAAATTGAAGATAACAATCTTGTATTAAGGTACGAAGACGTAATTCAAGGAAAAGTAAAAGAAGCTCGCCATGATATGGTAGTACTTTCAACTGGCGTTCTTCCAAATCTTGATATCACAGGTATCTTCAATGATACTCCTGTTCAGTTAGATAAATTCAATTTTGTTAAACAGGTAGATGAGCTAATTAGCCCGGCTACTACAAGTATCAATGGGGTTTTTGTTGCCGGAACAGCATCCGGTCCTAAAGACATCCCTGATACCATATTATCTGCCGGAGGCGCAGCATCCGAAGCAGCTAGTTATTTAAGGAGGTTGAAATAATGGAAAATCAAAAAAGTAAAATAGGCGTTTACATTTGTCATTGTGGCGGAAACATCTCCGACTATGTCGACATTGAAAAGGTTAAGAACCTAATCGCCCGGGAAGAAGGTGTACATTTGGTTAATAACATGATGTTTACCTGTTCCGATTCAGCCCAGGTTGATATTGTTAACGATATCAAGGAAAATAACCTAGACGGGATGGTTGTTGCTTCTTGTTCTCCGAAATTGCATTTGCTAACATTTAGAGATGTAGCTAAAAGAGCGGGCCTGAACCAATATAATTACATACATGCTAATATCAGGGAACAATGCTCATGGGCACATTCGGATAAAACAGAATTAGCTACTGATAAAGCAGTTCGTATTATCCGTGCCGCCATATCTAAGGTGCGATTGTCCGAAACTCTTGAGCAAATCGAAATTCCTGCAATTAATACAGCTGTTGTGGTTGGAGCCGGAGTTTCAGGTATGCGTTCTGCTATTGAATTAGCAGATCAGGGAACTAACGTTTACTTAATCGAGAAAGATCATTTTGTTGGTGGCAGAGTTTCGCAATGGGGTAAATTATTCCCAACTGAGGAACCCGGAGAAAATCTTGTTGAACGACTTTATCACAAAGTTAAAGAACGTGAGAATATTACTTTATTTACAGGTGCTGAAATAAAAGCAGTAAATGGTAGTGTGGGAAATTTTGAACTTGATGTACACATCACTCCGCGTTATATTAACGGCATGTGCGATGAAGCAATTCAAGATCAGGTCTTAAAGGCTTGTCATGCAGAAGTTGATGACGAATTTAACTTTGGATTAACCAAGCGTAAAGCAATTTATAAGAACTATCCGAATGCATATCCGGAAACTCCTGTAGTAGATATGGATCTATGTGATAAATGCGGAGAATGCCTCAAAATTTGTGATGGAAGGATCACTTTAGATCAAAAAGAAGAAAACATCTCAATAAAAGCCGGAGCTATTTTATTAAATACGGGTTTCGATCCTTATGAACCTAAAGAAGGTGAGTATGGTTATAAACAGGTTGATAATGTTATAACTTTACAGCAGTTTAAACGGTTAATTGAATCGAATGGAGATAAATTAGTTTATAATGGTAAGAAGATTCGTGATATTGCATACATTTATTGTGTAGGCAGCCGTGATGCTAAAGGTGAGAATAAGCATTGTTCACGTTATTGCTGTACATCTGCTATACATACTGCAGTTGATGCTAAAACCAAATTTAAGAACATCAGGAATTACCATGTAACCCGGGGTATTAGAACCTATGGTAAACAGGAAACTCTTTTTACAGATTCTTCTCGCCAGGGAGATACCTATTTCCAATTCTTTGAAGGAGCAATGCCAACAGTAGAAAATGAAAATGGCAAAGCATTGATCAAAGTTAAAGATGCACTAACTCAAAACGAGGATATTGAATTTACTGCAGATCTGGTTGTTTTAGTAACCGGAATGGTAGCCAGAAAGGATGAGAATTTAGTTAATATCTTTAAAGTACCTGTAGGAAGTGATAAATTCTATAATGAGATCCATAATAAACTTCGTCCTGTAGAAACTGTAATCGAAGGTTTATTTATTGCCGGTGGATGCCAGAGTCCGAAGAATATTCGTGCTACTATGGCTTCAACATTAGCGGCTTCGGCAAAAGCAAACTCATTAATACAATCCGGTATGATTGCACTGGAACCTATTGTTGCAAAAGTAAATCCGGAACTATGCGAATGGTGTGGTGCTTGCGATGATCTTTGTACGTATAATGCCTTCGAGAAAGTTGAATACGAAGGTAAAACCGTTGCTAAAGTTAACGAAGCCATGTGTAAAGGATGCGGTGCTTGTACTCCTGTTTGTCCGACAAATGCTATTGATGTTGTAAGTTTATCCGATACGGAAATAGAAACAATGATCGATTCATTTGTACGTGATGTTGAATTTGCAACCACTACAACAGAAGAAAAAGCGGATTCGTTTGCCGAAGTAGTTGATTTTGAAAAGCAAGTTCGTGTGTTACCTGAGTTAAGTCAACGAATACTTGATTCATTAGAAACTGAACCTAAAGCCATACCTGATATTGCCAAAGAATTAGGTGTTGCCGCGGATGATGTTTTGTATCATTTAATGTCGTTACGCAAATACGGAATGATAAAAGATACAGATGAGATTAATGAAGATGAGTATTATTTATATGAACTAAAAAAATAATGATATATGTCTAGATTAAACCCTGATTTCTCCACAAAGCTAAAGAAGTACGGAGCTTTCGATACAAGCTTGTGTTACAATTGTGGAAATTGCACAGCGATATGTTCATTATCAGATAAAAAAAATTCTTTTCCAAGAATGATGGTAAGAGCCAGTGTAATTGGAATGGAAGATAAAATTACCAGTTCATTAGATCCATGGATGTGTTATTATTGTGGAGAATGTAGTACTTCATGTCCACGACAGGCTAATCCTGGTGAATTAATGATGTCGCTTAGAAGATGGCTCTCTGCAAAATATGATTGGACAGGTTTATCCGGTTTATTATATCGCTCCTTACCTATTAGTTTACTGGCGTTTTTATTAACGGCTGTTGCCGTAATATTCTATAGCTTTAAATTAAACTTTAATGTTGAAACGATTATGCATTTCGGACATCAGTTCGAGATGTTTGCAATAATTACGGTTTTTGCAATAATCATTCTTCCGAATGTATTTCGAATGTGGTGGAGTGTGATAATTAAACCTAAAGTAAAGGTACCGTTAAAGGCATACTTTAAAGGAGCAGGTGATTTGTTCGTACACATGTTCACACAAAAAAGAACATTAGGTTGCGACGATAGCCAGGCTCGTTGGTTTATGCATATGGTACTGGTTTTTGGTTACCTGGCACTGCTATTTACAACCGTTGTTTTAGACTGGCTCGGAACTGATAATATGTTTATTATTATTTTAGGTTATGTTGAAAGTATTGTGATTTTTGCTATCACATTTATCTTCATGGCTGGCCGTATAAAAAGGAATAAAGAATTAAATAAATTCTCACAACCTTCAGACTGGTTTTTTGTAATTTGGTTATTCTTAATGGGATTCACCGCTTTCATAGTAAGAATTTTTATTGATTTAAATATCATTGAAAACAACCTGTGGATGTATTTATTCCATTTAATAATCCTGGCACAATGGGCTGTTTTAATTGTGCCTTTCGGAAAATGGACCCATTTTATATATCGTTCGTTTGCTATGTATTTTGATAAAATCACCGAAACTATTAAATAGTTTAGTTGTTTTATTTAGTTAATTAAGAAGGAGATCTATTTTGATCTCCTTTTTTAAATTTTAAAATCCATTTTAAATGGTCCTTTTCCTAAATTTTCGAGAGGAATATCCGGTTCCCATTCAATCGGAAAAATATCTTCCTTATTCAGTTCAGTTTTAATATAAAATTCCTTTTCACCTAATTTATACCATATCTCATCTACTTTCGTATAAATACTATCGTCAATTAATAGCGGATCCTCAGATTTCTTTATTCTGAAGCTTGCTTGAAGATCCAATCCATTAGCCAAATAAACCTTTCCTGCACATTCATATATTCGCCCATCCATTGGAATTTGTGTAAAATTTTGCTTCTTAAAAGTACATGGTCCAATCTGAACAAATACTTCGTTCATTTCAGCAAACTGAATTGAATACTTTTTTACATCTGATATTTTTAATGGCATCGTTTTCTTATTTAAATTCATTAGTAAATGTAATCATGAATGTGTTATAAAACACATTTTAATCAATTCGGTTTGTCAATTAAAAAACTGTTTTAGATCAATATTTTTTATGATCATCAAATTAAAAATAAGATCTGTTCGTACCTTCTTAATGCAAGCACAAAAGATAACTCTAAAAGCTAACCATAAGCTTATAATTAATCTTCAGATTTTATCTGTTTTTATTAATGTTTTAAAATGAGATACTTGTCCTTAATAGGCCAACAATAGCATTAGATAAATTCGAATTAGCTCCCGGATTTATTATATATTGTATTTCCGGTTGAATAAAGATATTTTGATTGATTTTTGCTTTATACATAAGCTCCAAGGCAGTTTCAAAACTCTTGCACATTCCATTACTCATGTTAATTAAATTTTTGCTTACAAATGCCTTTGCAATTGCTAACCCCATAACATCATTTGTGCGCTTTTTAAATGGCGAATAATAATTAAAACCAATGGCCAAAAAAAGATTATTAAAACACCTATTTTGGGGGGATATCCCAAATTTCGCAAATGCATTCAAGCTTCTTGAATATTCTACCCAGGATAGTATGGATTGATCAGCAATTAGATAAAAACCATAATTACCATTTATATTTTCAATTGAATCGGTTACATTAATAAAATCTCCACTATGATAATATCCTCCTATTTTATAAGTCGCTTTCGATTCTTCATTATTGCCAATATTATATTGCATCTCAAAAATTGAAAAATAGCCCTCTTCGGAACTCAATGAAAAATCCATATTGTATTTGTCCTGTTCCAGATCCAACGGATCACCGTCATATAATCCCAATAAAAAAGACAAGTAGTTTGTTGGATTATATTGAAATATAGCACCTAATGCATTCTTGGGAGAAATTGACAGTGGCACATTCATTGAAACAGAAGGCATAATTCCAAAAGAGCTATTCACGTATTCACCAGCATATTCACTTGTAAGAAATTCAGAATTCATATCATGAACTCCAATGGTAAAAGAAAGCCTGTTAAACGACTGCTTAAACCAAAGCTGACACAAATAGGTAAAATCCGAATTTTCAATATTTGACAGCATTTGAAAATCGCCAACCAAATCAGCTGACGGAGTTCCTCCGTGTGTATTTCCTATCTGTATGTAGAACTCTCCATTTCTCCACAACCCTGCATTTTCGGTTGAAAATGTAGCAGCTAAATCAATCATTCCCAAATAAGTTGACGATTGGTCAATCCCTCCTGACAAATTCCCAACAAAATCACTGACATAAGATGCTTCATACGTTAAAGCCTGGGGATCTTCCTGACAATAGCATAAATGATTATTGAAAATTAGCAATCCCAAAAGTAAATTAAGCATGTGTAAATTATTTTTTTTCATAGGATTATATAAATAATTCGATATATGTTACTTATAGTCACTAAAATCAGTTAGCTTTTCTACTGAATCGACAATTGCTCCCATTTGAATTGTTTCATTTCAATAAAAAAATAAGGGTGTTTGAACAAAATTATCGTAGGAACTTTCATAATTATAGATTTTTGTATTTCACGATATTTTCAAAACTTTACATTTTGACACTACAAAAATTTATTTATTACATGGTGAGAATTAAATTAGACGATCATAAAACCAAAAGCAGAACATGTTCCGATTATTATCTTTGCAAAATCATTAAGAGTAGTCAGAATTTAAGCTATATAACAATTTTATTAGTCAAACAGAACAATTCAAAACAATCTTTTCATTGTAATAAAGTACTTTTATGAAGAAAATATTTAATTCAATTACATTAACTCTTTTTATGAATGATTACACTATTTATTTCCGGTTGTATGGAAAAGCCAGCACAAAAACAAGAAGCTACTCAAGCAGAAAGCGCAGAAGAATTTAAATATCAAGTGGATAGGTTTGGAGAAATTCGTATTCTGCGTTATCAAATTCCGGATTTTGAAAATTTGGATTTACGCCAAAAGAAACTTTTATATTATTTAAGCGAAGCAGCAAAATGTGGAAGAGATATCGTCTTTGATCAGAATTTCAAATATAATCTCTTATTAAGAAAAACTCTTGATGCTATTGTTACAACGTATAATGAAGATAAATCAACTGAAGATTTTGAGAAATTTATGACTTATACTAAAAAGGTATGGTTTTCTTCAGGTATCCATCATCATTACTCAACAGACAAGTTCATACCTGAATTTTCTGAAAAATATTTTGAAAAGTTAGTTTTAAACACAGACAGTAATAAACTTCCTTTAAAGGAAAATCAAACTGCAGAAGAATTAATTTCAAAGATCACTCCTATCATGTTTGATCCCGATTTATATGCCAAGAAAGTTTCGTCTGCAAAAGGTACTGATATAGTTGCTAATTCGGCTACTAATTTTTATGAAGGAGTAACTCTTGACGAAGTAAATGCTTATTATAACAAGCAATTTGATCCGGCTGATAAAACTCCAATTAGTTATGGCTTAAATTCAAAACTTATCAAAGCGAATGGCAAGCTCAGAGAAATAACTTATACAGTCGACGGAATGTATGGAAAAGCAATCAAAGAGATTATAAGCTGGTTAGAAAAGGCTATCCCTGTTGCTGAAAATGAAAAACAAGCTAAGGAATTTGAGTTACTTATTGAATACTATAAAACAGGTGATCTGGAGATTTGGGATGAGTATAATGTGCTTTGGGCCGGCAACACTGATGTAATGATTGATTATGTTAATGGTTTTATTGAAGTTTATGATGATCCTATGGGTATGAAAGCTACCTGGGAATCAGTTGTAAATGTAAAGAATGTAAAAGCAACGGAGCTAACTGAAATTATCGGCGAACAAGCACAATGGTTTGAGGATAATTCACCGGTTGATCCTAAGTTTAAAAAAGAAAAAGTTACGGGAGTTACTGCAAAAGTAATTGATGTTGTGCAATTAGGTGGTGCCTGTTATCCAAACTCTCCTCTTGGAATTAATCTTCCGAATGCAGATTGGATCAGAAAAAATCATGGTTCAAAATCTGTTACATTAAAAAATATTGGTTTTTCACACAGCCAGGAAGGAAGATCTGGTTACCTGGATGAATTTGTTGAATCGGAAGAAGTAAAAGAGAGATATAAAAAGTATATAGACATTACCAGCATACTTCACACAGATCTTCACGAAGTTGTAGGTCATGGAAGTGGTCAGTTATTACCGGGAACCGAGTCCGGAGCATTAAAAAGTTATCATTCTCCCCTTGAAGAATCGCGTGCAGATCTATTCGGTTTGTATTATTTACCGGATCCAAAATTGGTTGAATTAGGATTATTGCCTGATATGGAAGCTTACAAAGCTCAATATGATTCTTACATTTTAAATGGATTAATGGGTCAGTTAGCAAGAATTAAACTTGGTAAAAATGTTGAACAAGCGCATATGAGGGGCCGCCAAATGATATCTAAGTGGGCTTACGAAAAAGGAAAAACCGATCATGTAATTGAAATGTACGAAAGTAATGGTAAAACTTTTATCAGAATTAATGATTATGCAAAACTACGAACTATTTTTGGCGAATTATTAGCTGAAGTTCAAAGAATTAAGTCGGAAGGAGATTATGCTGCGGGAGAAGCCCTAATTGAAGATTACGGTGTTAAAATCGATTATGAATTACACAAGGAATTACTTGAAAGATATGCAAAACTTAATCGTGCGGTATTTGGTGGTTTTATAAATCCGGAATTAGTTCCTGTTATAGAAAATGGAGAAATCGTTGACGTTAAAGTTGAATATCCTGACAACTATACAAAACAAATGTTGAAATACGGAGAAGAATATTCGTTTTTACCAACATATAACTAAAAGAAAAGGTTGTCCAAAAAGTCAAAATCCAATGTCATTACAAGAATGAACAGATTGCGTCATCCTGACTATAAATGTCAGGATTCGCAATGAAGTCTTCAACGCTTTTTGGACAACTTCTTTTGTTTTCTTATTACAAAATTAACATCATAAAACAATCTATACTTTAGCCTGTTTATTTATTATATGTATCTTAGCACCATAATAAATCTAAAAACGATTAATTTATTATGAAATTTAAACTGATCTTATTATTAACAACAAGTATATTATCTTTTAATTGCCTTGGTCAAGGTTTTGGCCTTGGAGATGAAGCTCCGGAGATAGTCCAAAATTTAATTACAGGAGAAGAATTTAAACTTTCCGAATTAAGAGGACAAGTGGTATTGATTGATTTTTGGGCAGCTTGGTGTAAACCTTGCAGAAAAGAAAACCCCCACATCGTAGAAGTTTATCATAAATATAAAGATGAGCGTTTTAAAAATGGTGAAGGATTCACTGTTTTTAGCGTTTCATTAGATTTTAAAAAAGAGTTGTGGGAAAAAGCTATTAAAGATGACCAACTTGTTTGGCCATACCATGTAAGTGATCTAAAAGGTTGGAGAAATGAAGCTGCCTTACAATATAAAGTAAAAAGTATTCCACAAAGTTATTTAATAGATGGAGATGGAATTATCGTAGGAATAAATTTACGTGGAGACGAATTGGAATCAAAGCTAAAAAAACTTCGAAAAAAAAAGACTTTTTTTTCTTCTAAGAATTAAGAAATAAAATAACTCTATAAAAAAGCCGAAAATAAAATTTTCGGCTTTTTTATATCTAATTAAAAATTAATTACAAAGTGATTCTGTTCGTACTTCACTTAATAACCTTTCTGCCATGGCAGAAAGTTCTATCATGCCTTTTTCAATACTTCCGGACTTTTTAGTTCCACAACCAGCTTCAATCAACAAAGCACCAATTTGATTAAGGGCATTGTCACATGTTGAAACATCTACTCCTGTACACATATAATTAGTTCCATTAAATGTATAATACGAAGCATTTACTCCATCACTGCAAAAAGTAGCTAATGCATCAACATCTGTTGGGCAACCAAAATCATCCGCCAAATCCTCACTATCACACGTTTCTTTATCGTCATCTTTATCACAAGATACAAACGCAACGGATAAAACCATCATAATCAAGAAAAATAACTTTTGTGTTTTCATCGCTATCATTTTTAGTTGTTATTTGAATTCAAAATTAGTAAATCGCAAATTAATGAATAATAAAACTAATGTAAAGAATACCTTATTTCTTTTTCAATAAGTCTGCATAATTCATTAAAGTTGATATAACCTTTATATATTCTATTATTAATTATAAATGTTGGTGTTCCAGTTAATCCAAGCGCATTAAAACTTCCCAGATTTCTTAAAATATAGCTCTCAGATTCTCCCCCATGCATACACTCTGCTATAAACTCATCTTTTTCCACAAATTCATCAATAATACTAATAAATTCATCTGTATAAATCACTCTTGGTTCTTCTAGCAAAAGCTCATTCAATTTTTCAAAATTTCCAAATTCATTTATACAAACTGCAATTTTTAACGAATTAATAACGGATTCATTGTTTGTTAGTGCTATTGGCTTTAAAATAAATTTTACTTTTCCGCTATGAATATATTTTTTTTCTAACTCAGGAAAATCCTCAATTAAGAACTTTCTGCAAAATGAACAGTTATAACTGGAATAAAAAAAGATATTTAGAATTGCTGTATCTGATCCGTAAACAATATCCAGGTCATCTTCATAGACCTTAAAATTACTTACGTGTTTATTGTTAAAAATGTTATTTCTAACAATAAGAAATACAACTACTACTAAGATTATACTTGCTAAAACTATATAAAGGGCTCTTTTATATTTCATTCAATGCTAAAGTTCTTACTCTTCGCTATTTCCTGTTCCATACTTCTCAATTATTTCCTTATGCTTTGCAGTTCTATCAAAATCTGTGCTAAAATTTACTAACATTGGATAAAATAATAACTTCAAAAAGCCTTTTTGTACATTTAGCTTATTATTAAAATCATCCTTAAGCGCTTTAGTATCCCATCCATTTCTTTTTCTATCAGGATACTTTAAAGATACCAAGTTTAAACCGCTTCTATCAGCTACCTCTCCATTCTTTTTTGCTTGTTTAGCTTGTTCTTCCATTAATTTATCCGATTTACCTTTAAGAACATCACCCGGGTGTATAACTAAGTGGTACTCATATCCTAATTCTTTTCTTAAACCATGCATAGCAAAAGCTGATAAATCTAAAGCATTACTTACAACATTTGTTCTTGGTATAAATATTTTATCCTTAAACATAAAGAAACTAATATTTAATGTTTGAAATTCCATTCTATCCAATTCTTTTAATCCACCAATACCAATAGAAGCCTCAACTAACGGTTCAAAATTATATAGTTTCCCTTTTTCGAGTGTAAAATGTCCTTGAGCCCTGATTTTATTTGTATTATTTTTTAATACTTCCTCTATGAAAATTCTAGTATCAAATTCGCTCGTAAGAATTCCACTCAGGTTTTCATGTGTTAAACCAACCTCTTGTACATATTTATCATTCTTTAGTAAAAATTCATTTAAATCTAGATTTGTTATATGATTTCTAATATCTAGAACTGGTTTTTCCCAAAATCTGCCTCTCGCATTTAGTAGAATTGATGTATTAATTTCTCCACCACATGTATTAAGTTTAAAGTGTTCAATTACATATAAACTATCTGTAAATCTGAATTTTAATGAAATATCATCAACAATATTTTTCTCGTATTCCACTTGGTTGATATCAATTTTACCTCGCACTAAAAAGTGTGGTATTCCCAATTCGGCAAAATTGGGTAATAAATCTTTTGGGATTGTATCAATTGCTTCGGCAGTTACACTAGAACCTGGATCAACAGTAAGGGTATCGGTCGCTTTATTTAAACTATCCGAACTTAAGAAATTCCCTATAAAATCATTGGTAATATTACCTATAGATATATTTGATTGAGCAGTTAAAAATTTCGTTGAATCTTTTTTAAAAATTACATCGTATATATTCCAAATTTTTGTTGAATCTACAAGAAAATCAATTCCTAAGGCTGTGCCTTTCAGATTATTAATTTTTATTCCTTTAGGATCTATCCCTATTGCACCGTATAAGTTTTCAACATTGTACAGGGGATCTATATCAGATACCGCTTTTATATTATTTAAGCTAACATTAATGGTGCTGCTATTAAATAAAGCTTCCATAGCCTCATCAGCGATCGAATCCATATTCAAAGAGGCACTGGAAATAATATCCATTACTAATTTTCCGCTTAAATCTGATATTAAAGAATCAGGTAACAAGGATTTCGTATCAGCCAAGTTGATATTTATTATGGTACGAGTATCATAAATAGGATTATCCAAATTTTTAACTTTTAAATTACCAGAAATATTAGCTCCCTTGGTTTCTAAATAATACTCTTTAACATTTATATCTAAAGCAGGAATATCATTAATACTACCATAAAAGCTTGTATTAAAATAAGTGTTTCTTAAGTCAATATTATAGGTTGGAACATCCACATTTAGGTTTTGTATTGAAACGTTATTCGGCTTAAATTTAAATAACATTGAAAAATCCTTTACAGAAACATCAGGCATTTCAACATCTATATCCGAAAAAGTAATTTCTGCAATACTGTTTTCCATTAAATAATCGACAAAATCATCACCAATAGAATCGGGCAACTCACCTTTAGTTGTCAAACTGGCATTAATATTCCCATCGATATATTCAAAGAGAGAGTCAGGAATATAATTTGTAAATTCTGAGATGTTAACATCAAAATCCGTTTTAACATTATACTTGGGCTTATCAATATCTAATATTAAAAAGGTTAAATCAAATTTACTTTTATCTGTTTCGAAATGGAATGAACTAAAATCTGCCTGTGTTGATTGATTATTTCTTAGAATTCCATTTGTAAGCTTTCCGTTAAATGAAATATTTTTTAACTCCGGATAATCTTTTGTAATAATATTACCATTGCGAAAGCTAATATTTAAATTAACCTGTGGCATTTCGGTTTTTGAATAAGATCCTTTTACCGTTGCGTCCAGATTCATAATTCCGGATAATTTATCAACTCCAAATTCTTTTAATAGTTCTTTTGGAGCATATTTGATAAGTTCGCCTAAGATTAATTCCGTACCTGAAAATTGAACATCTGATTTAATCGTATCACCTAAGACAACATGACCGGATAAACCTAAATTTGCCCCATCGGTTTGGATTAATAGATCTTTAACCGTTATGGAATCATTCTCATAGTCTATATCAAAATTTATATCTGTATTATTCATCAGATATAAATTCGTATTATCAAATGAACAGTCAGATAAAGAGATTCCTCCCTTAGCAGATGCTATTATATTTTCTCTGTCAAGTTTAGCATTCACTTTTAAATCAGGTATTAGAACATGTGCTGCAGTTTTGAAGGAACTATCAATAAAATTGCAAACTATATTCTTAACCGTTAGATCAGTTAAGGTTAAATTCAATGGTTTTGAAGGTAATGTATCTGCTACTTCTATTGTGTCCGATGAAGCTATTAAAAAATCAATATTTGTAGTTCCGCTTGTATCTACTCGATAATTAATTGTTGCTCCATCAATATCCACTTTCATTATTTCAATAATTCCATTAATTAATGGCTTTGATTTAACCGACACAAAAAGCTTCTTAATATTAGCGATCGTATCTAAACTGCTACTTGAAATCGAGTCTCCGGTTAATATATGTTCGTTTAAAATAACATCATTTAATTCGATAGTAGCTAAAGGAAATTTACGTAGTAAATTTAAAGACACTTCATCAATATTTACCGGAGCTTCAATACTTTCACTCACTTTCTTTAGGGCAATATCAGTAATCTTATTTTCTGCTAACTTGGCTACGACCAAAAGTACAATTATTAATAATATAGTTGTTAATATAAAATATGCGAGAATCTTAAATATCCTTTTCATCTGTAAAATCTCTAAAAACTGGTTTACAATTCGAAATTAATATTAATCTTAATAAATGTAGTTATTAAAAGTTTAATTTTTATCCGGATCAATAATACAAATCTTACAAAATATTTGAGCTATAGTTATATAAACATTAACTTAAAGTTTTTATTGTAAGCCATATTTGTCATTTAAAAATAAACGTAGTCGTACCACTCAATATTTTTCCTTAATATATCTACAAAAAAAAGAGCCGATGGCTCTTTTAGGTTAAGACTAATAAATTAGAGTGTTGAGGTTAAATAGAGTGTTAGACCAAGGGGCCTATTTTTGCAACTTTTTTATTTGAAAAAACCACGAAATTAACAGCTCGAAAATAACAATCCTTTTCGATATTTTTATTGTTTGTCGATAAACGACAACTATCGACCCCTAAACAACAATTTGCTCGGAAATACAACCAAAACAAAAAGAGTGCTTTTTCAAACACTCTTTTAATAAATTGATTAGAATAAAATCCTATTTATCTAATGCTTAATGAACCTTTCTACAATTGGACCTCTTTCACCTTCGACATAAATTATATATACTCCATACGGTAAATCAGAAACATTAATTCTGTTTTCTGTTTCCGTCAATTTAATTTCTCTTATAATTGCACCAGTTGTATTAATAATCTTAGCATTTACATTCTCATAAGGAACTAAAACAGTTAACTCATCATTAAGGTTAACATTAACAGAGTAGATCTTTTCATAAGTAAATAGTTTTTGGGTTAAAATTGATTTGATTTATAATTATTGTATCATATTATTTTCGGTTATAGATAAAAAACAAATACCTACACCAAACAACTAATTTGTTCAGATTATCATAATTTTTATTGAAATAGATTAAGAGATTTTTAAAAATAATTTTTATCTTGTTCGTTTATTTCAAATAGAAGTCTTGCTTAATCGCCTAATTTAAAACTATTTATGAATTTAAACTGTGTTATAGTCGATGATGAACCATTAGCTATAACGATTATTGAAGGTTATTTAAAAAAGATTCCATATATCGAAATAGTAGGAAGATTCGATAACGCTATTCCTGTTTATGAATTTCTTAAAGAAAATGAAGTTGACCTTCTTTTATTAGATATAGAAATGCCAAATATTTCAGGAGTAGATTTTCTTAAAAGTTTATCAACGTCTCCTTCGGTAATTTTTACGACGGCAAATAGAAATTATGCTATTGAGGGTTTTGAACTGAATGTTGAGGATTATATTTTAAAACCTATCAGTTTTGAACGATTATTAACGGCAGTAAATCGGGTTTATGATAACAAGAAAGAAAAGGTCAGTGAAAACGGAGATATTGAAGACTTTCTTTACCTAAAGGAAAACAAAAAGATGGTTAAAGTGTATTTAAACAATATACTTTATTTAGAGAGTATAAAAGATTATGTAAAAGTAGTAACATCATGTAAAACTGTAGTTACAAAACAACAATTGGGCTATTTTGAGTCAACTTTAGATAACAAAAAGTTTTTAAGAATTCATAGATCATTTATTGTTGCTACGGATAAAATTGACGCATATAGTTTATCAGGAATTGACATTGGGTCAATTGAGTTACCTATTGGTAGAAAATATAAAGAAGAGGTAATAGAAAAGTTGGAAAATCTAAATCAAACTAAAAAATAATCAATTCTGAAAGTAAATAATAAACATATAATACTTTTAACTCTATTTTTTTCAATCACAATCTTTTTACCCGCCCAGGAAAGAGGCCTTTTAATTTCAAAGCACTATTCACCGGAAGACTATGATGCTCTTTTACAAAATTGGTCCATCGTGAAGGATAGCAGGGGTGTGATGTATTTTGGGAACTCAAATTGTATCCTGGAATATGATGGAACAGAGTGGAGAAAAATCCATATGCCTAACTATTCTATTGTTCGTAATCTTGCCATTGATAATAAGAATATTCTATATGCAGGTGCATTTAACGAACTTGGATATCTTTTACCAGATGAGAAAGGAGATTTAAAATACCAATCACTAATACATTTAATAGATTCGAATTATTTAAATTTCGGAGATGTTTGGGGCATTCATTGTATAGATGATAACATTTATTTTTTAACTGACAATTATTTATTCAGATATAAAAATCAACAATTTGATTACTGGGCCAAAACCAAAGAGAGGTTTTATTTAAGCTTTAAAATTGAAAATGAACTTTACGTCCAGGAAATGGGAGCCGGTTTAATGAAACTTATGAAAGACTCATTGGTTTTAATTGATAATGGTGATTTTTTTTCGGATAAACGAATTCATACGATTATTCCTTTCAATAATAAGTTATTAGTATGCACAAGAACTGAAGGATTGTATTTACTGGATAGATCTAAAAAATCAAATAAATATACTTCCTTTACGGAGCTCGGTATTAGTGCAAAAAACCTTAATCGGTACTTCCTGGAGCACATTTTTTATTATGGAATAAAATTAAACGATGATTTATTTGCCCTAGGATCAATTACCGGTGGAGTTCTTATTGTAAATAGCAATTGGGAAGTTGTGGATATTATTAATGAAGAATCAACAGGAGTAGTAAGTTCATCCCAATATTTATACTTTGAAAAGGATAAAGCTTTGTGGATTGCAATGGCAGATGGTATAAACCATGTAGATATTTTATCACCTTTTCGTTACTGGAATACTGATAAAGGAATACACGGTACTGTTTCTGATGTTGCAAGTTTAGATGATATTTTATATGTTTCAACAGGTTCTGGTGTTTATTATACGCCAAGAAAATCAGATCAAATTAATTATTCCATTAATAATTTTAAACCGGTAAAAGGTAGATTTGAACAAACATGGGGATTTCTATATTTTATCTCACCTTCCTCAGATTTTAATATGCTTTTTAATAAAATAATGGATGAAACGAGTAAATACAATCCTTCATCCAAAGATGTAATGCTTTTAGTTGCATCAAGTACCGGGTTATATCAATTAATACATGATAAATCAATGTTAATTTCCGATTATAGTGGAATATTTAAAATCTACCAATATAAAAAAGATCCTTCAAAGATTTTCCTGGGCTTAAATAATGGAATTGCTCTATTAAGTTATTCCAATGGGAAATGGAACGACCATGGAATACAATGTCTTAATAATGAGAAGATTCATCAACTTATCGAAGATTCTTTAGGTAATTTATGGGCGAGTGCGGGTTATAAGGGAGTTTATAAAATTCAGGACCCACTTGATAAGGATAAAGTAAAAATACGCATATTTGATGAAAATGATGGACTACCTTCTGTCAAATCAGTACAGTTAGCTAGTTTCAATGATGAACTTGTTTATATAAGTAATGGTAAATTTTTAGTTTTGAATGACTCAAATACATTTTCAGAATATGTATTCCCGGAAAAATCAGAAAAAGAAGAATTATCCGAAAGAATTATTGATTCTTTATCATGGTATAAAGTTTATGAAGAAAGAACTTCAGGTCTTTTTGTAACTACTTACGCTGATTCAATGACTTGGTTTAGTACTTTATATGGTGTTCTAAGACATTATCCAACACAAATTAAAGATTATAGTATAAGCCCTGCCATTATCAGAAAAGTATCAGTAGGTGATTCAATAATTTATAATGGTACAAATTACATAGTAGCAGAAAATATAGAAGACACTATCATAAAAAGATTACTCAAGCCTGATCCTGTAGTTGATATAGAAACAGTTCTGGAATATAAAGATAACTCCCTTACTTTTAACTATGCTCTTCCATCATACGAAGATGAATCTAAAAATCGGTATAGTTATTATCTTGAAGGATATGATGAGGAATGGTCAGCCTGGACAACAGAAACTAAAAAGGAATATACCAATCTGAGAGAAAAAGAGTATATCTTTAAAGTAAAAGCCAAGAATCTTTATGAGATTGAAAGTGAAGTTGCAGAATTTAAATTTAAAATCTTACCTCCGTGGTATAGAAGATACGGTGCTATTTTAGCTTACATAATTATTGGGATTGTTTTAATAATAATTATTGTACGATTATACACGTACCGTTTAATAAAGGAAAAGGAAAAACTCGAAAAAATTGTTATCGAACGTACTCAGGAAATCTTAATGCAAAAAGAAGAAATTCTTGTACAAGCAGAGCATTTAAAAGATGCTAATGAAAGAATTAGTGCCAAAAATGAGGAATTAGAAAAGCAAAAATGGGAAATTACGAATCAGGCCCTAAAACTTAAAAAAGCTAATATAGAATTAAAGAAATTATCTAAAGTTGCCAGTGAAACTGACAATGGCATAGCCATATTTGATAAAGAACTTAATATGCAATGGATCAATGAAGGCTTTACACGAATGTACGGCTATACATATGATCAATTTAAAAAGGAAAAGAATATTAATATTTTAGAAGGTAGCGATAATCCAAATATAAAAGAAGCATTAAGAGCTTGTGTTGAAGAAAAAAAATCTGTTGTATATGAGTTTAAAACAAAAACCCGAAATGGTAAAGATATTTGGGCTCAGACTACTTTAACGCATGTTTTCGATAAGGACGGAGATACCATTAATATTATTGCAATTGATACGGATATTACCAAAATAAAACGGGCAGAGAAGGAAATTGAAGAGCAAAGAGATAAGTTGGCAATCAGCAATGCAACTAAAAATAAGTTTTTTAGAATTATTGCTCACGATCTTCGGAATCCCATAAGTACACTAGCAGGATCAACTAATGTTATATTAGACGATTTTGATGAATACAACAAAGATCAAACTAAAAGTTTTATAGGTGAGCTAAATAAACTTTCTCAAACAACTTACAACCTGCTCGAAAACCTATTGGATTGGTCATCGAGCCAAATGGGTGAAATTAAATTTGAACCTAAAACTACTGATTTGAAACTGCTTACAACCGAAAATATTGAGCTTATAAAACGAAAGGTTGACTCTAAAAATATTTCTCTGAATTCTTCAATTACGAAAGAATGCAATGCATTTGCAGATGAAAATATGGTAAAAACCATTATCAGAAACTTACTTTCAAATGCAGTAAAATTTACTCCTGAGAATGGTACAATTGATATTTTATGCAGCTGTGAAAATGAGATTATAAAATATTCAATTAAGGATTCGGGAATTGGAATTAGCAAGGAAGATCAGAAAAAACTTTTCAGGATGGATAAGCACTATACAAGGCCCGGATTAGCAAATGAAAAGGGTTCGGGATTAGGTTTAATTCTTTGTAAAGAATTTGTTGAAAAGAATGGTGGTACCATAGAAATAAACAGTGAACCTAACAAAGGAACTTCAATTACATTTACACTTAAGAAGTTTCGTGTTTAATACATTTTTATACCTTTTAACTTTTATTAACTTGCTGTAATACAATTTTTCCCATTAATTTGAGTAATTAATTTAGCTAACCAAAACTTAAATTAATGTCGCAAAACGAATCAAAATTCTGGGTACGAAATTCGGTAACAATCAAGTTCATTGTAATCGGAATTTTAATATTAGTACTTCTTATTCCGGCCGGAATGATAAGAAGGTTAATCCAGGAAAGAAACTCTTTAAGAAACTCTGCAATTTCCGAGGTAAGTTATAAATGGGGAAATCCACAAACCATTGGAGGACCTATTATAACAATACCATATAAAATTTACTACAAAAAGGATAAAGAAATTATTGAGGACATTCAATATGCTCATTTTCTTCCGGAAGATCTAAATATACAAGGAGAAGTTTATCCGGAAGAAAGGAAACGAGGAATATATAAAGTAGTTGTTTATAAAACCAAATTGAATTTTGAAGGAACTTTCAATAAACCCGATTTTAGTGATTGGAAAATACAAGATAAAAACATTTTGTGGGATCAGGCGACTTTATCAATACTAATTCCGGATATGAGAGGAATTAAAGATGCCATAAAAGTACAATGGAACAAAGAACAATATGATGTAAATCCGGGAATAAATCATCAAACTACTTATACCGGAGTATCAACATTAATTGACCTTGGTGATGAAAAAAAATATGATTTTCAGTTTGACCTTAAATTAAATGGAAGTGAATATTTATACTTTGTACCACTCGGAAAACAAACCGATGTGGAATTAACTTCAGATTGGGCAAATCCTAGCTTTGACGGCGCATTTTTACCTGTCGATCATAACGTTTCTGAAAATGGATTTGAAGCAAAATGGAAAGTTTTGCATTTAAATCGGTCCTATCCTCAACAATGGATTGGTGAAAGTTATGGCATAAATTCATCATCGTTTGGGGTAAAATTATTACTTCCGGTTGATCATTATCAGAAATCAGAAAGATCAGTTAAATATGCTATTATGTTTATATCATTAACATTTCTGATCTTCTTTTTTACCGAAATATTAAATAAAAAACGGATTCATCCGATTCAATACTTGCTGGTAGGTTTAGGTTTAAGCATCTTTTACACTCTCCTAGTATCATTATCCGAACATTTCAGTTTTAACCTGGCCTACTTCATAGCAAGTTTTGCAATAATAGCCTTAATAACGGCTTACTCGTACAGTATGTTAAAAAATGGAAGACTTACATCTATTGTAGCTCTTGTACTTGTTATACTCTATGCTTTCTTATTCATTATTCTACAACTGCAAGATTATTCTCTATTACTAGGAAGCATTGGATTATTTTTGGCTTTAGCTATAGTAATGTATTTATCGAGAAAAGTAAACTGGTATTCCAATCTTAATAACAATAATAATGGTAATGATATTTCAAATATAGTAAGTTGATTGGTTTGGTTTAGTTTAGTTTTCATTAAATCCGGTTATCTATTTAGCCGGATTTTTTTAATCTTCTTAGATTTTCACCCTCCGGCTGCCTTCCTGCAAGCATATAGGCCAGCCACCTCCCTCAAGGGAGGACAAATTGCGGTGTTCTCCCTTGAGGGAGATGCCCTCAGCAGAGGGTGAGTATTCCTAACTAATTAATATGAACTATTTAACATTTGAAAACACCTTAAAATAAAGGTAAATTCTTGTGCGGCTAATTAATTGAATAATTTTATAAAGTACTTATTTAAATGCAACCCAGCCCCGATCTCTTGAAATTGCACTTATAACTGAAGTGATCTGCATAAATTCTCTTTGCAGTTTATCAATCTCTTCATTAGGTGCATTAGAATCTTGAAACTCTTTTAATCTGGATTTTGCATCGCTCTGAGCAATTTCCAGAATTTTTCTTTTATACGCTATTATTGTTTCAGGCACTAACTGCTTTAATTTCATCTCTTCGGTTTCAATATGAACTCCACCTTTTTTAAAGATCTTACTTAATGTATAGGAAGTGCTTAATAAATCTGCAGCAAGTTTAGATATCCCAGGGTCAGAATGATAAATAAAATGCTTATTATCGATTTTCTCACCGGAATTCAATGCTTCTAAATATTCCTGGAAAATTTGTTTATAAATTAAATTTTTAAACTCTAAATCATCATTTAATATCTCCCCAATAATATATTCTGCTACTGAAACTTGTCGTGGTTCATCATATTTATCTTCCTGGTATGTATATAGGGTCTGTTCAGAATAATGCAACAATAAACGAATAATTTCTTTTTCCTGGGCTTCGGAATAAATATCATCAACAAACGAAGGTACAGTTGGCGATGCGGTTTTAAAAGTTTCATCCGGTGAAATTGTTTTTTTATACTCCTTTTCGTAGTTTTTCCTTCGGATCTTATTTATTTCACCATAAAGTACTTTTTCGTCAATTTCAAGAATACTGCTACACTCTTTTATATATACGGTTCTTACAATAGTTTCCGGTATTACAGCTATAGACCGAACAATATCAGTTATGAGGTTTGCTTTTCGTACAGGATCATTTTTTGCTTCATCAAATAATAAACGTGTTTTAAATGTGATAAAATCCTCTTCATTCTTTTCGATAAATTCTTCCAGTTCAGTTGAACTATGAGATTTTGCAAAAGAATCGGGGTCCTCACCATCCGGTAATAACAGAACTTTTACATTTAATCCTTGTTCCAGAACCAGATCAATTCCTCTAAGTGAAGCTTTTATTCCGGCTGCATCACCATCATAAATAATCGTTACGTTAGGTGTGAATCGCTTAATTAATCGAATTTGCTCAACAGTTAACGATGTTCCGGACGAAGCCACAACATTCTCTATCCCTGATTGATGCATGGATATTACATCGGTATAACCTTCAACCAGGTAACATTTATCAAGCTGAGTAATGCTTTTTTTAGCATAATACATTCCGTATAATACCCTGCTTTTATGATAAATATCCGATTCAGGAGAATTTAAATATTTGGCCGCTTTTACATCTTTTTTTAATATTCTTCCTCCAAAGCCAATAACATTTCCTGATAATCCATGGATAGGAAAAATCACGCGTCCCCGAAAACGATCATATTGACCATTTTCATTAACAATGGTTAATCCAGTTTTTTCGAGAAAATCGATCTTATAACCCTTCTCCTTAGCTGCAATGGTAAAAGCATCACGAACATCCAAACTATAACCTAATTCAAATTTTTTGATGATATCTTCTCGAAACCCTCTTTCTTTGAAATAACTTAATCCTATTGCTCTTCCATCAGTATTATTGTGAAGCTTGTCCTGAAAATATGTATTTGCATATTTGGTTACAACTAAAAGGCTGTCGCGCTCATTTTGCTGTTGGATTTCCTCTGCGGTGAGCTCCTTCTCTACAACCTCAATATTATATTTCTTGGCAAGATATTTTAATGCTTCGGGGTAACTTAAATGCTCATGTTCCATGATAAAGTTAACTGCATTTCCTCCCTTACCGCAACCAAAGCATTTATATATTCCTTTTGAAGGAGAAACAGTAAACGAGGGAGTTTTTTCGTTATGAAAAGGACACAGTCCTAAATAATTTACACCACGCTTCTTTAAATTTACGAAGTCCTGAACAACTTCGGTTATCTCAGCAGTGTCTATTATTCTTTGTATGGTATTATGGTCAATCATACGTATATTTAACAGAATTTCAGCGCCTTACCAAATGAAAAGCATTCGCTAAAATACTAAAAAAAGGTGCAAATAATTGAATATTTTATAAAAAAGAAAAGTTCCTTAAATTAGTATAGTTTTTAACAGACTGATTTTAAATATAGACATGAAAAAACTTGTTGTTTTAACCGGATCAGGAATTAGTGCAGAAAGTGGAATAAAAACTTTTCGCGAAATGGGCGGATTATGGGAAGAATACGATGTAATGGAAGTAGCTAGTCCACATGCCTGGGAAAATACTCCCGAATTGGTTATGCGATTTTACAACGAACGAAGAAAAAAACTTTTTGAAGCTATTCCAAACTACGGGCATTTTGGACTATTTGAATTAGAAGAATTTTTTGATGTTCAGATAATTACACAAAATGTGGACGATCTACATGAAAGATCCGGGAGTACAAAGGTTTTACATTTACATGGTGAGTTAAAAAAGGCCAGAAGCACAACTGATCCAAATTTAATTTATGAAATGGATAATTGGGAATTAAAAATGGGTGATACATGTGAAAAAGGTTCTCAACTGCGCCCTCATATTGTTTGGTTTGGCGAGGCAGTTCCTGCTATTTCAGAGGCTGCCGGCATTTGTCAAACAGCTGATATTTTTGTTGTCATCGGAACTTCATTAAACGTATATCCTGCAGCCGGATTGTTGGATTATGCCCCTAATGGTATTCCGATCTTTTTGATTGATCCGAATGAAGTTTATACATGGAACAAAGAAGTTACTTTTATAAAAGAAAAAGCCAGCGTTGGAGTACGCCGGCTAATTAAAATATTAAAGGAAAAGTATCTTAATGATTAATTAAAATTTTCTTTGTATTTAATAGTTTTCCATCAATTTGTAAAGAGCAAAAGTACAAACCGTTCTTATAGTCGGAAACCGAAATTCTTAAATTATCCTGTTTTTCTTCAAGAGTTTTTGTATAAACAATTGCACCTATTGAGTTATATATCTGTAGCTTTGCTTCTTTTACATAGATTACATCGTATTCAATAAAGATATGATCACTAGCCGGATTAGGGTATAATTTTAGTTTTTGAATATCAAAAACATTAGTTGAGTCCGGTTGAGTTTGATTAGCAAAAGGATTTTGTTTCCCATCCAATTGTGATGCATGCACAGAAACAAAAAGAATCATGAATGTTATATAAAGTAAAAAGTTTTTCATAAGCAAGGTTTGTTAATTGTAATATTAAGATACAAAATAACAAAAACTATACCTTTCTATACGTGAGAAAAGTGTTAAAGTTTGCTAATAAACCTTAATAATTAAGGTTAATAAAAAAGATAAAAAGATCGTTTTTTTGAATATATATTTTATTTTTGGAAACTTTAACACTCTTTATTAACTGTTTTAAAAGTTGGCCTATGAAAAACTTTCTACTTTTATTTTTAGCACTTTCTTTATCAATTCCTATTGTCAAATCACAAAGTCTGGAATTAATGAATACTGATGGCTCAGCAATTGAGAACGATACCATATATATATCAACAACAGATGTTTCTTCAGATATAGAGGTTCCACTATTTGTAAAAAATATCTCTGATAAAAGTAAGGATGTTTTTGTTAAACTGTATGTAAAACAGATGGTTTCAGGAAGTTCAGCAGTTTATTGCTGGAATAATTGTTTTGATATAGCTACCAATGTTTCTACTGAGTATTTGACAGTTGCGGCTGGAGATACGATAAAAGATTTTCACAGTACTTTAACTCCAAATGATATAACCGGTTTAACCGAAATAATGTATACATTTTTTGTCAATAAAGCATCTGAAGATTCGGTTTCCGTTACTATAATATATGATATTCTTACTACCGGAGTAAATAACCTTTCTGAGGTTAAGGAAAGTATTTCTGCTTATCCTAATCCCGTTCAGAAAACCCTGAATTTTGAATATAATATAGATGATACTCAAAAAGCTAATATTAGTGTTTATGATATAGTAGGTAAAAGATTAAAAACAACTGAGATATATAATACTAGTAATAGAACAGAAATAGATTTTTCAGATTTTAAAACAGGTATTTATATTTGGACCTTTGAATTAGATGGAGTTCCAATAAAAACTGAAAAAGTAATTAAACGATAACATTATGGGGCTGTCCAAAAAGTCAAAACCTACTGTCATTACGAGGAGGAACGACGAAGTAATCTATTGATTACAAGAATAAAAAGATTGCTTCACTTCATTCGCAA
>JANQHE010000078.1 GCA_028282785.1 Bacteroidales bacterium
ATGGACCCGTTAACAGGTTCAAACTATAAAGAAGAGAAAGTGCCGGAGGTTTATACTGGAGCTGGTTCTCCTATGCGCGATTGGGGATTATATAACAAAGGATATAGCGATTGCTGGTGGAGTATTGATTTATGGCTGGAGTCAATAATAAAATATGATGATATAACTGGCGTTTATAGAGATGGACGTGGAGATGTAATTCCTACAGAAGAAGCTCTGGTTAAAATTAATACTCCAGGTAATATTGAAGAAACATATTTACCCTTTGGTTACTATGTGGTGGATTCAGATGGAAATGAAATAGAAGGGACACGTGTTGTTTCAGGTTTCAGATTAGCGCAGGGTGGCGGGGTGAATGGAACTGCTGTTGCTGGAACCGCCGCTGCAATTGCAAGTGAAATGTATTATAGTGAGAAATATGGTACCTGGATGGGCAAAAACTTTAAAATGTATAAACAGCAGTGGGGAGGAAATGGAGTTACTGGTGGTAAATTAAAATTTGCTAAGAAAGCAAGTACAGGATTAAAAGCTACAGGTTGGGTTTTAGGAGCGGTTAATGCTTATAATGTAGATGAACAGTATCGTAATGGAGAAATAGGAACTGCTTGGATGATTGCGGAACAGGGTTCAAATGCATATTCAACATTTGGTGGCTTATATGGTGCTGCTTGGGGAATTGGTTGGGAGCTTGGAAGAGTTGTTACAAACACAGGTTGGTATCAAGAAGCCAAATTTAGTTTCTACTATAACTATTGGGAAAGCAAGGTTGGTGCACCATCACAAGCGAATGAAAATTTATGGTTTTACTTTTTTCAAAATTATCAACCATGATAAAGGTATTTTATTATTATTACTATCTTTTTTATAAAAAAGTTTTAAAAGATAACGAGCCACATTTATTAGCAACTTTGGCATTATGTTTTTCATTGTCATTGTTGATAAATGGAGTGTTAAATATAATTCTTGCACACTTAATTGGTTATGCTTTTGGTAAGTGGGAGATGCTAAGTGTTCTTGCTTTATTAGTTATTATATTCTATGTTTTCATACATAGAACAGGAAAAGCAAAACAAATAGTAAAAGAAAAACCTAAGTTTTTTAATAATCATAGGCTTACAATTATATTGACAATTGCATTTTTTGTAATTACAATCTCTTATTTATTTTTTGGCTCTGGCTACATTGGTAATGTACTTGGGACGAGATAATTAAAGCTAATTTACAATTAGTTAGAAAAATAAATTAACAAACTCAGCTAGCGCGGATTTGTAATCCGTGCGATATAAGAAATGAAAAAATATAATTTAACCTGGTTTGCCTGAGGTCAAAAAATAAATTACAAAGTTCTATTTATCTAAAACATCCAACTTTTACCGGAGTTTTTATAACTTAATTATCCGGATATACAAGGTTAAATGCCTAAGGATAGGCGTAGTTTACAAAACCTTTATATGTTATAATGTAATTTTGTAAAAGTTTAGGTTAATCAATTTATTGGATTAATAACATTTACAGTAGCCAGCATTCGCAATAGCCGCAGTTTAACATTAGCAGTTAAGAATTGTGTTTTAAAACATAGAAAATGCTAAAATCTAATATTATTTTCGTTTGACCTTTTTTGAGAAAATTTATTGTTATTAACTGAAATTTCAAATTTGTGCATAAAATAGTATAGGAATTTTAAAGCTTCGATCTGTCAAAAGTTTTACTAAAATTGATATGGCGAAGTGAATGCAAACTACTGCAAAAAATCGAAGAGCTTATACTTTATACCATTGAATAGCAAAAGTTAATAGAAAAGTAAGGTCATGAAATTGAAGAGTTAAAGAACTTAATAAAATAATTAAAAATCTAAAAATTATGAGAAAATTACTTTTACTTTTTACAACAGCCCTTTTAACATTGAATGTTTGGGGACAGCAGGTTGATGCACAATACTTAAATCCTTTAAATGTATCTTCTGATTATAAATTTATTCGATTTGGTAACTCAACGGAATATTATGCAGGATTTATGTATAATATACAAAATGTTTCATACGGTGACGGTAACGATTTTGCCATTTTCACTTATAATAATAGAGATTTAGTATTAAGTTCCGGGACAGGAAATATCTTATTGCACCCTGAAAATAATGGTAAAGTTGGTATTGGAACAACAAGTCCTGGTAGTAGATTGGATATAGCAAGCAGCTTTGGTGATGGATATATGTTTGATACAGATTTTAATACTGACCAAACTAGATTGATTTTTAAAGAAAATAATACAAGTATTTTCAGTTTTTATTACGATGGATCAGCTTCGACGCCAAATAATAAATTACACATTAAGGACGAATCCTATGGTAATAATATTATAACATTTACGCAACAAACAGGAAATGTTGGTATCGGAACAACTTCACCTGTATACAAGCTTGCAGTCGCAGGGATCATTGGTTGTGGAGAAGTGATCGTAGAAGATATTACAGGCTGGGCCGATTTTGTATTCGAAGACGATTACAACTTAATGAGCCTGAAAGATCTTGATCAATTCATCCAGATAAACAAACATTTACCTGAAATTCCTACAACTGCCGAAGTAGAAGAAAATGGAATTTCCGTTGGCGAAATGAATGCCAAACTACTTCAAAAAATCGAAGAGCTTACGCTTTATACTATTGAACAGCAAAAGTTAATAGAAAAGCAAGGTCATGAAATTGAAGAGTTAAAGAACTTAATAAAATAATTAAAATTCAATTCCACCCTTTAGGGATGGGGCAAGAATTGAATTTTTATTAAAAATCTAAAAACTATGAGAAAAATCCTTTTACTTACTATCACGGCTCTTTTAACAATGAATGTTTGGGGGCAACAGGTTGATGCACAATACTTAAATCCTTTAAATGTATCTTCTGATTATAAATTTATTCGATTTGGTAATCCAACGGAATATTATGCAGGATTTATGTATAATATACAAAATGTTTCATACGGTGACGGTAACGATTTCGCCATTTTCACTTATAATAATAGAGATTTAGTATTAAGTTCCGGAACAGGAAATGTCGTATTGCACCCTAAAAATAATGGCAAAGTTGGCATAGGCACAATTAACCCGGATGCCATGCTACATATTAGTTCTGGAAATATAGGTGTAAAGTCGCAATATGCTTATAGTATATTCGAAGCTATTGATGCCCAACTTGATATTACGTCTAGTTCGGATGGAACTTGGGGTTCAACAATTAATTTTATTGAAGGTAACGGAGCGAGCAATACTGATGTTTGGTCAATTTCACGACAAACAACCAATGGAATTGGAAATTCAAGTTTAAGAATAAACTATGGAACTACAAATAATCATATAAATCCAAATGTAATAACCTTTAATGCAAACGGCAATGTTGGTATTGGCACAACTGATCCCCAAGATAAATTACAAATTAAGGGTAGACTAACATTATCAGAAGCTTCTAGTATGTATATTTCACCTGATATGACACAAGAAGGCTTAACAGGTCATTATATCGGTACTTACTCCTGGGGTGAAGGGCACAAACCAATTGTTATAAGAAATACAGTTAATAGTATTATAATAAATACAAACGGAAGTGTTGGAATAGGAACAGCAAATACAAGATCATTTAAGTTCGCTGTTGATGGCAAAGCTGTTTTTGAAGAAGTAGTAGTAGAAATGTCAGATAACTGGGCTGATTTTGTATTCGAAGACGATTACAACTTAATGAGCCTGAAAGATCTTGATCAATTCATCCAGGTAAACAAACACTTACCTGAAATTCCTACAACTGCCGAAGTACAAGAGAACGGAATTTCTGTTGGCGAAATGAATACCAAACTACTGCAAAAAATCGAAGAGCTTACGCTTTATGTGATTGAACAAAACAAAGAAATGGAAAAATTCAAGGATGAGCTATCTCAACTTAAAATAGAAAATGAAAATTTGAAAAGTAAGTTTTTAGATATTAATGAGTAATTTTAAAATCAAAACACATTATATAATTTATGAGAAAATTATTAACCCTTACGTTAAGTATATTTATTTGTTCGTTTACATATGCTCAAATAACAGATGATATTGTACTTGATCAACCCTTAACAAGTGGTTATCAAGTTTCTACTTATGGCTCTATAACATTAAAACCGGGGTTCCGCTCCGCTGGGTTTAATTTTTCAGCTAAAGTAGAAAATACATTAATTACAAATATTACCCTTAGCGGTAATGTTTTAACAGCTGTTCCATTAGGTGGCGATAAAAACTATTCCTATTTATGGAGTACAGGCGAAACAACAGCCTCCATTACTACAAATTATTCAGGTATTTTCAGTGTAAAGGTCAGCGATGGTACAGGTGAGCAAGTAACAGAAACCTATCAATTCGGCACAACAAACTATTACGATCATAACTTTATTATTACCGAAACTGCATTAACAGAAGTAAAAACCGATGGAGATTTAGATAATTTATCAACGCTTGACAGGAGCATACATTTTAATTATTTAGATGGATTGGGCCGACCAATACAAGCAGTGGCTGTGCAGGCAAGTCCGATGCAAAATGATATTGTTCAGCATATAGAATATGATGCACAAGGTAGACAAGTAAAGGAATATTTACCATATACCGTAGCATCTGAAAAAGGAAAAATGCGCAAAGAAGCCTATCTCGAACAACGTAATTTTCATTTTGTACAACCTGATATTGCAAATACTGTTTATCCTTATGCCGAAAAAGTATTTGATAATTCACCTCTGGATCGCGTATTGCAGCAAGGTGCTACCGGTGCCGAATGGCAACCAAATGATGCCTCTATCCAAAACTCAGGCCATACGGTCGGATTTAATTATTTAACCAATACAAGTTCAGATGGAGTTATCGAATGGACTGTCGATAACAATGGTAACTGTATAAAAGGAAGCAATTATGCGCCAGGGACCTTATTTAAAAACCTGACAACAGATGAAAACAACAATGCTGTAATAGAGTATGTGGATATCAACGGAAAAACGATTCTGAAAAAAGCAAACGATGGAATCAATGATCTGCTAACATATTATGTGTACGACGATTTCGAACGTTTACGTTATGTATTCCCACCTAAGGCTGTTGACCTATTGGGAGCAACAGTAACACCAACAAGTTTGGGTGAATTAATCTATTATTACGAATACGACCATAAAGGGCGAATGATCCGGAAAAAACTTCCCGGAGCCGATCCGGTTTATATGATTTATGATAAACGAGACAGGTTAGTTCTTACTCAGGATGGAAATCTTAGAAATGATGATAAATGGAGCTTTATAAAATATGATGTTTTAAACCGTCCGATTATAACGGGTGTTTTAACAACCGATCGGGATTTTGATCAGATCCGGGATGATTTTTATGCTTTAAGCGGTTATCTGTACGAAGAAAAAACAAATTCAGGTATTGGTTATACAATAGATAAGAGTTTTCCTCAATATCCCTATATAATTTATAACGGGGGTACTCAAACGATTATCTTTCCTTATGTAATTACCGAAGACAATGTTTTAACAGTAACATATTACGATGATTACAGTTTCTTATCATTGTCCGGATTTACTGGATTAGGATTTGATCATACCAATAAAATAGACAATTTTACAGATGATTTTGATGGTACTGTTAATGGATATTTCGACCTGGTAAACGGACATATTACAGGAACTTTGGTTAAGGTTCTGGATGGAAATGAATATACTGCATCTGCAAATAAAATATACACTGCCAACTATTATGACGATAAGAATCGCTTAATACAATCCATTCAAAAAGGATATGATCATAGTGAAAACTTTGTTTCTAATCAATACGATTTTGCTGACAAATTACTGGCTACAAGACAAATACATACAGCATATGGAAAAGAATATACCATCGATAACGAAATGGGATACGACCATGCGGGACGTTTATTAAAAACATGGCAAACTATTACCGGAGATATAAGTAAGCCCAAAGAGCTAATTGCCGAAATGCAATACAACGAAAATGGCAAATTAATAAATAAAAAATTACATGGCGGTTTACAAAATATCGATTACGAATACAATGTACGCGGTTGGTTAACCCAAATAAACGATCCTTTAAATTTAGGAGCCGATTTATTCGGTATAAAATTATTGTATAACGATATTATCGATAAAGCAGGTTTAGATGGCATAGAGCAACACAACGGAAACATTTCGGGAATGATTTGGAATTCAAAATCAATTGATCCAGAAGAACCAGTGCGTGCTTATGGTTTTAATTATGATGGCATTAACCGCCTTACTGCTGCTGATTACGGAGAATTTGACGGCACCTGGACCGATTTTACAACAAAATACAATGTTCCGCGCATTACATATGATAAAAATGGTAACATAACAAGTCTGGCTAGACATGGAGAAACCGGTGAAATAGACAATCTTAGCTATGGTTATGAAAACAGCAACAACAGTAATCGCTTAAATTTTGTTAACGATGCTTCAACAGCAGATGGTTTTTCAAATGCCGGTTCCGGAAGCAATGAATATGCTTATGACAATAATGGGAATATGACACGCGATGATAATAAAGGAATCTCAAGTATACAATATAGTATATTGAACTTACCTGAAGTTATCTTGAAGGGTGCCGAAACCATTGAATACATTTACGATGCAACAGGCCGAAAATTGGTAAATAACCTGCCGGCAGGCAAATCATATGTATACTTAGGGAATTTTGTTTACGATGAAAACGATGCGCTTGAGTATATTTTAATGAACGAAGGCCGTGTTTATGTGGATGGAGCTAATGCTTTATACGAATATTATTTGAAAGACCATTTAGGAAATACAAGGGTAGTATTTGATGAAAATGCAGCAACAGCAAAACAAACTTCACATTACTATCCGTTTGGTATGCGTTTTAACCGCGCATCTACCGGTAATCCGGGGAATAAATACTTATACAACGGTAAAGAGTTACAAGAAGAAACCGATTGGTATGATTACGGGGCTAGGATGTATGATGCAACAATTGGACGCTGGCATGCAATTGATCCGCTTGCGGAAAAAGCTTATAATTTAACACCATTTAGATATGGTGCAAATAATCCAATTAGAGTTTTTGATCCCGATGGAAGAGATGACTTTTTTGATATTAATGGTAATTTAGTAGAAAGAACAAGTGATGGTAGTAATATTTATTTTAATAATGTGCTCTTAAATGAATTTAAATTTGATAAAAGTTCTTATCAGGCACTTGCAAATATAATTAACTTTTATTATAGTTCTGTTTTCGATGAACCGATCTCTAATAATCAAATAGGAGTTGCAGATTATATTTCTTTAAATGAAGGTTGGGATTCTTACAATATTAAAAATGCTGACAAATATGGTAAAGGACTAAAGCTTGGTGCTTCAATGAGTGTTAAATATAGTACTAGAGAATTGTTTGTTTATTTGAGCGGCGGAACTATTGATGATAATTTATCTGATTATCATAATTTAATATCTACGCTATCTCATGAAGAAGCTCATTTATATAACCGGCAACCAAGACAAGTATTGGAAGAGTTGAAAGCTTATAAAAGACAAGTTTTATTTCCTTCTTGGGAAAATTCAACTGGGAGTTTCCAAACTGAAATAATGGGAAATATAAGTACTTATTTAGGAGAGCTAAGAGGTTTAACAGATTTACATAGTAATTGGGATTACTATTTTGATAATTACCTTAATTTCTTCCAAGATTTTTTTAATATAACTTATACCTTTGAAAAGGTTGATTTTCATCAATATACTACCTCATATGAATATAATAAATAATAAAAAAGGCTTATTAATAATAACTTTTCTAGTAAGTTTAATCAATGTTCAATGTCAGAATATTAATACTGAATTCGAGTACATTCGATTTAACTTAAAACACGATTTCGATATAAGTGGCTCCTCTTACTCATATGTTTCTTTTGGACTACATATAAGTAATAAAAACGATGATACATTGGTATTTTATATTGCAGAAGACTTAAGAACCGATACGTCATATGCTAAGTGGATTCTGAAAAGTAATTCTTTAAAAAAGAACACTTTACTAGATTATAAATATGTTGATAGAAAAACAAATTTAATATCTATTCCCCCCAAGCAGGAAATATCAATTGAAATAGGTGAATTCAGAATACATTCATACTTTAGCCTTAGTGAGTTAAAGCATATGTGGCAGAAATCAATAGATTCCATGGATATTTATTACGTACCCAATTATAATCAGCTTAAAAAACTTATAAGTAATATGGAAGGCAGATATATAATCGCAGAAAGAACTAAATTTAAGAAGTCAAAATCATTTCATTTTAAATACTTTCTCGATAATAAAGAAATAAAATCTGGAGATTCATTATCAATGAATAAAAAATTAAAGGTTCCAGATCTTCCTAATTAATATAATTAAGTACATATGAATCCGCGCCAGCAGAGTGCAAATTCTGCAGGAAATATCAGGTAATTATGATCAGGAAAAAATTAAAAACTAAAAATGTAAATAATATGAATATTAAATATTGGATTTTTATAATAATTGCATTCTCGGTTACATCATGTGGCTCAAAATTATCGAAAGATTTGATTGGCACTTGGACAATTGATAGCATTAAAAAGAATGATAACGAAATAATGTATCATTATTTATCAAACTTAGCATTTTTTGAAAAAGATGGTATTTGTTCTATGCCGGTTAAGACCAAAAATGATAACAGAAAAGGTAAATGGCATATTGAAGAAAAAGATTCAACTATTTTTTTAACAATTGATATTGAAGAAAATGACTTAAGTGGTATTTACCAGGTAATTTTCTGGAAGGATTATGAAAACAAGTTATTTAAAGCTACATTAACAATGAATGAGTTAGAAATAGTTTGTTCTAAGATGTTATACGATTTTGATGAAGGCAAGAATGTATTGTAATGAAACCGATTGGTATGATTATGGGACACGTATGTATGGTCCTGCTATTGGAAGGTGGCATGTAATTGATCCACTTGCTGACAAGTACGTAGCATGGTCTCCATACAACTACGTGATGAATAATCCTCTAATCTTTATTGACCCTGATGGGCAGAGAGTAAAATTAGCGAATAACCATGCGGGAGCAATGACTAATATTGCAAAAATAGCAGCAACAAGTTTAGGTAGTCAGTATATGAATCGACTAATTAGCAACCATCAAACGTATACCATGAGGTCAACCTTCCTTACTATAGGAAGCACATATAATCCAGATAATAGAGCGATTAAATATGTAGGCAACCCTTGGCTCGATGAAGTTCCTTATGATGGCGGTGCAAATACATCTATGACTGCAATGGGACACGAATTAATGCATGCATACGACCATACCAGACTTCAATTTAGTAGAAAACACCTTAAAGAGGATGGTCGTATTAAAAATGCACTTGAGCCTAGAGCTGTAAGTTTTGCTAATTATTTGAGAGATGCCTATTCTTTAGAACCTTTAAGAAGCAATTATGGGAGTATTGATGGTGATTTTAATCAATTTTCAGGAAGTGGTGTAAGTGAAAAAATATCGGATTTCACAACACTTGGCTCCAACTCGGATGAAACAAGTATGGGTTTTAGTTATACAAAAACTACAACTACGGTTTTAAGTACTAAAAAGTTTGGGCCATTTGAACTTGCTGATGAAAAAAAGACTGAAACAACCACTTATTATATGACAGTTAGTGTCGATGAGAATAATTACGTTTCATTTCAAATTTATGATAATGTAGATGATTACAATAATGCAACCTCTAATTGGTAAAAAAATGAAGAAAACTATCACATATAAAGTAATTGGAACTATATCTGTTTTAATTAATACTTTAATAATATTTCTATCTATTTACTTATATTATTCATACAATTTCAGTGGCAATTTGTATTATGTTATGATTCCGAATTATGTTTTATTGATAAATGCATTAATTGGAATTATAGGAATAATTATATCGGTTATGCTTATTAGAAAAATTGTCGGCATTAGATTATTTTTAATTTTAACAGCGGTATTATGGCTTGTTGTTCTATTAAATTATTTTTTCCCTGTTTTTTAAGGTTAGAGAATAATAAAAAGAAAATAGATTAATATCCCAGCAGAGGATATACCTGGCATCATCATCAGACAAAAGGTAGGATGCAATTAGTTGAGAGTAATATTCACAGGCAAACTGGACATACAGGTGGTTTTTCTTTATGGTAGAAACTTATAAATAAAAAATAATGGCAACTTTTTTTGAAACAGAAGAAAAAATAACAGAATATCAAATTAAAGAATTGGAAGAAAAACTAAGCTTTAGGTTTCCTTCTGAATATAAGAAACATATTCTTGAATTTAATGGCGGTCGTTGTGAACCAAATGCTTTTAGTTTTGAAGAAAATGGCAAGATAACAGAATCTTGTATTGATTGGTTTTTGGCTATTTATGAAGGAGAATATGATAATCTTGAAACAGAATTCAAAGCACTAAAGATTGAAGAAAAAAGAATGCCTACTTCATTCTTTCCAATAGCTCACGATCCAGGGGGGAATTATATTTGTATGGATAGTGAAAATGGTAAAATTTATTTTTGGAATCATGAAAAGGAAGTAGATTATAGTATAGCAGACGACAGCGATCTTTCTAATCTTTATTTAATTGATAAAAGTCTAAATGATTTCATTTTAAATCTTAGTTAAGGTTTATCTTAATGGTATGAAGTATAGCATGATGACCGTAAATGAAAGGCTTTATGTTAGTGGATTCATGGATGAGTTTGATAAAGCTGTGAAAGAAAAGGATATTGCAAAAGTGAAAGCAATATTAAAAAGTGTTGAGCTTAATGAAGAGTCAGTTAAGTCAATATTACAAGAGTTAGGGATGATAGAAAAATAATATTATAGATGCATTTTATATAAAGCCTCGGAAGTTCCGCTAGCGCGGATTTGTAATCCGGGCTAGAATTACAGAAACCTGTAAAGAATATGACATTCGGATTAAAGAATAGAAAAATAAATAAAACAAAATAAGAAACAACAATTTTATAAAAATATTATGAGAAAAATTAAATTGTATTGCATTTACAGCCTGGTAGGATTAATACAGGTATTAAATCCTATATTAAGTAATGCACAAACTCACGAAGTTATTCCGCCTTCGCCAACAGCGGCAGCATTAGGTAAGTATGTCGATAATCCGGTTTCTTTGTATACAGGTAAACCGGTAATTAATATTCCGCTTTTCGACTTACAAGTAAAAGATTTTACTTTGCCAATATCATTAAGTTATAATGCAGGTGGCATACAGGTAGGAGAAATTGCATCCAACGTAGGTTTAGGCTGGAGTTTAAATGCGGGAGGAGTAATTGCGCGCGTCGTGCAGGGTACACCAGATGATAAAGAAGTCTACGGATTAGCTGGCGATTATCATAAGGTGGGAATGTTATTACACGATAAAAACGATTTTTCTTTGGTTAATTCCGGGGAGTCGGTATTTTATAATTATTATACATCTACTGGAAATGATTATCAACTTTATCGAGACACAGACCCTGATATATTCTATTTTAATTTTTGTGGTATTCAGGGTAAATTTTTCTTTAAAGTAACTAATGGTGTTGCAGAAATAAAATCTATACCTTACCAGGGTTTGGTCATAACTCATCAAATGGATGTGAATAACGAAATAATCGCTTTTACTATAACTGATAAAAATGGAGTTAAATATTTTTTTAACGAGATCGAAAATACTGAATTAGTGCAATGGAAAACACCTTTTATTCCACAAGTGGATATAAATCCAAGTCAACCGCCAAATTATGGTAATATTACGGAACTTTATGGTTATGATGATTGCGACAAACTTCTTATAAAGTATAATTCCAGTTGGTATCTTAGCAGGATAGAAACACCTTCCGGAGATGATATCTCATTTACATATGAAACAGACAATGATTATTACTTAAATCAACCAGCTGAGCAATCATGGGGTAATTATTTCTTTGGAAATTATAATCCTAATGATAATCCTGCAAACACTTACACAGTATTTTATGAAAGTGCATCATCAATTTCGGCTAAAAGAATCAGTAAGATTGAAAGTGAGAATGCTAAGTTAGAATTAAGTTCCACTTCAAGGCTAGATGAGTCTTCGAAAGCCATAAATAGTATAACGATATATTCTAAAAGTAACTCAATATCAAAAAGAATAAAAAAATGGAAGTTATACCATAGTTACTTTGAAAGTGATCAAACAGAAGATATTTATTATCGCCCGGGTAAAATAATGAAGTTTTCAGATCTTTTTAGTTATAAAGATTGTTACTACAGACTGAAATTAACCCAGTTAAAGGAATTCGGCGAGACGGACGATTCATATCAGCCACCTTATACTTTTGCTTATTCAAACAATCCGTTGCCCCATAGATTTTCATTTCAAAGAGATTTGTGGGGATATTATAATGCTTGTGATACAAATAAAACTTTAATCCCTGCTCTAAATGTTAACTATTCGTATAAGGATGGACGCAGATTTAGTGTATACGGGCCAAATAATGGTCATGAATTTGGTTATTTGAAGGGCGCAAATCGATTACCCAACCCATCTGTAATGGATGCGGGTATGCTAATATGGATAGATTATCCAACAGGAGGTTCTACAAAGTATGAGTATGAGCCTCATGAATTTAGGTACGCCGGGGAAAACCTTATTGGAGGAGGCGTCCGCATTAAATCCATTACCAAATATTATGACAATTATAAACCAGCCATTAAATATAATTATAGTTATACTGTATCAGAACAAGAGGATATCTCCAGCGGATCAGTCATGGGTATGCCTGTTTTTGCGGAATATCAGGTTGCACATCGATGTTTAAGTTTGAATGATCCTAGCATTTTTACAGGATTAAAAACTTTTAGTCAAAGTCAGTCCAATTTAGGCAGTACTCAGGGATCGCGAATCGGATATAAACGAGTTGTTGAGACTATATCGGGAAATGGTAAAACGGTTTATTCGTTTGGAATACCTGAAATGAGCTACGAACAATTCCCGGTTATACAACAGGAGCTATTATATGAAATCTTAGAAAATGATAAAGACCTGGTTATGAATATAGGCTTTAAATCGGACTTTATAATTTATGGTGATGAGCCTGATTGGTTTATAAGGGAATTGATAGGTGAAGGAGCAAATATTCAACATAATTATTTAACACCCTGGTTTGGTTGCCTTCGTTCAAATGCATATAATCCGAATGAGATATATTCTGATTTTGAATCATTAGATGACCCGTCTCCTTCATTGTCATATCCATATCCTCCCAGGCCAAATTTAGATTGGAACAGGGGACAGTTGCTTTCCAAAGAATATTTTGACGAAAATACTATGCTGGTAAAAAAAGATACTTTTGCTTATGATGTATACTATCCTTATGGTAATACCGATCCATCAGAAGTATACGGTATTAAAATAGGAAGTATGTGGTCGGGTATTGAAGAGGGAGGTATTAATAACGAATATTATTCTCTGTTCAGGTGTGGAAAATATAAATATTTAACGGACGTAGCACGCGTGTTATCCTCAAAAGAAAAAAGAGTATACGATCTGGATGATAATACAAAGTATGTTTCGAAGCTTACAAGTTATACATACAATAATTTTGGGCAAGTGCAAACGGTTTTAACAACTGATAGTAAAGGGGACGAAATGAAAACACAGTATCAATATCCCGGTGATTATAATAATTACTCTTCCGCTAATATGCCTGATGAAGAATACGCAAGGGGAATTCATGTAGCACGTTATAAGAACATAATTAATAAACCGATCGAAACTGTACGATTAAAGAATAATAAAGTAACAGGAGCATCACTATTACTATACAGGAGTGAAGGTTCATTGCAAAACGGATTTGATTTATTTCCTTATCAGACTTATGAATTGGAATGGTCTGAACCGGTATCGGATTTTTCATATTCCACAATAGATTATGAAGGGAGTATTCTAAAATTCAGTAAAAACTTCAGATATAAATTAGTTAATACCTTTGGGCCTTTCGATCAAAAACATAATATCCTACAGATCAGCAAGAATAATGACCTGGATCATTCATATATCTGGGGATATAACGGCCAGTATCCGGTTGCAAAAATTACGAATTCTAAAATTAAAAATTCTTATTTTCAAAATTTTGAGAACCCAACAAACGAAGAAAATACCAGTTGGTTAAATAATATTAACAGTGCACATCAAACCATTACATCAGATAATTCAATTTCGGGAAATAAATCATTGTATGTTCTGTCTAGTACGAATATGAGTAATTATGCCATGAGTTTGAATTTGACAAACGCTGAAATTGATGTTGATAAATCTTATACTTTCTCTGCCTGGGCTTGGGCACCTGTTGGTCATGACGATGTTAATATTCAATTTAAGTATTTCGATGGAGCTTCTTGGCATAATTTGGCTAAAACAAGTTATTCAGGTAATGGCGAGTGGCAATTATTAAGAGTTACACAAGATTTTTCAGGTTTTTCCAATGTACAAAGAATAGAAGCTGTAGCCCGCAATTACGGGTCAAACGGGAAAATATGTTATTGGGATGATATAAGACTTCATCCTGCTAATGCGCAAATGTCCACTTATACTTACAAACCATTGGTAGGAATGACTTCGGAAACAGGTCCTGATAATAAAACAGCATATTATGAATATGATGATCTTGGCAGGTTAACTCATGTGAAAGATTATAAAAATAATATTATTAACAGGTACAGATACCGTTATGATGGAGAAGCTTTTAGTATAACTATCCCGGATTTACCGGATGATTTAGAAGTAAACAAGGATAATTTGTTATTTAACCTTAGTGGAGGAACACAAACTTTTGAAATTACTTCAAAAGTAGATTGGACAATTACATTTGAAGGAGACATTGCCGGCCTTGATGTTACTCCGGTAAATGGAAGCGGAAATGCAACCATACAAGTAACATGTGGAGCCTGGGATCCGGCAGCCCCTCCGCGAATTGTACCATTAACTATAACCGGCGGAGGACTTACTGAAGAAGTTCATGTAGTTCAGGTGATTCATTAAAATGAGCATGTGAGGTTTTTCTGTTTGCTTGAGTTAAAATTGTAACGATGTTATCATGGAGCGAAAAATTGGTTAATAATTTTTGATGAATGCTGTTAATGTTATATAATTCATAGAGGATTTCCAAAAAGTCAAAATCCAATGTTATTACAAGGAGTTCCAATAGCTATCTTGGACAACGAAGCCTGCCTGCCCCCGTTCGGCGGAATATAAATAATATAGAAAAGAAAAACTAAGCGGCATTCCTGCTTGTCGGCAGACCAATGTCAATAAGTTAAGAAAATATAACCTGCTAAACATTTGTTATTTAGCAGGTTAATTAGTATATTTAAGTATGTTTCACGTATTA
>JANQHE010000080.1 GCA_028282785.1 Bacteroidales bacterium
TTTTTTAAGAGAGCTTGAATTTCTGGGAATAACTGCACGTTTAAAGAGATTAAGTGACGCTATTTCTTATAGTATTAAAGATTTATATAAATCCCAAGATGTAGATATTGAGCCAAGTTGGCATTTGGTGTTTTTAATTCTAAAAACTGAAAAGGAAGTTTCGTTAACAGAGATTGCTGATGCTTTAAATTTTTCCCAACCTGCAATGACAAAGATGATTACCAGGATGAAAAATAAAGGATATGTGGAAATCTCAATTTCAGGAAAAGATACTAGGAAAAAGCTCATATTCCTTTCAGAAAAAGCTAAAAAGGAGCTACCTAAATTTGAGAAAATTTGGGATGCAGGTCAAAAATCAATCCGGCAGATTTTAAAGAATAATATGGATTTTTTTAGCAACCTCGAAGAATTTGAAAACCAAATACTATTAAAAAGTTTTAAAGACAGGGCTTTAGAAAACTTAAAGAATGATTGATATTATAGGATATTTAGCACTTAGCTTGGCTCTTATAGCAATGATGTGTAAAAGAATACAAACACTTCGGTGGATTCATTTAATATCTTGTATGTTTTATATGGCTTACGGAATTGTATCCAAAGCAAATCCCGTAGCTATTGGTGCCCTTTTATTTGGATTAATACATGTTTATCATTTATATAAATTAAATACGGCTAAAAATAAACTAATACATTAAGAATTATGGGTTTAATAGGAAATACACCATTAATTAAATTGAAAAGATTAACCGACGAAAATTGTGCAGATATTTATGTAAAGTTCGAAGGAGCCAATGCAACCGGAAGTATGAAAGACCGTATGGCTTTATCAATGGTTGAAGGTGCGGAGAAAAGAGGAGAACTAAAACCAGGAGGTAAGGTAGTTGAGTATACAGGAGGAAGTACAGGAAGTTCCCTTGCCATGGTTTGCGCAACAAAAGGTTACAAAGCGCACTTTGTTTCGTCTAATGGTTTTTCAGAAGAAAAATTACAAACCATGCGTGCTTTTGGTGCAACTGTTGAAATTATACATGCCGAAAATGGTGTACTTACTGCAAAAGTAATTGATGATATGATAGCAAGAGCCAAAGAGTTGATTGGTGAACCTGATACTTTTTGGCCAAACCAGATTCATAATATAGACAATAAGTTAGGGTACCATTCCATGGGTAAAGAAATTCTTAATGATTTGGGAACTGATATTGATGAGTTTGTTGCCGCAGTTGGAACCGGAGGTTGTATTTCAGGAAATTCGGAAATATTAAAAGAGCGGATTTCAGACCTTAGGACAATTGCTGTTGAACCTTATTACGTAAGAAATATTTCTGGTGGAGATACAAGTGGAAAGCACAGCCTTGAAGGTATTGGATTATCTTTTGTTCCAAGTATTTTAAGAAAAGATTTAATTGATAAAGTAATATCTGTAACAGATGAAGATGCATATGAAACTGCTAATGAGCTGGCTTGTAAAGAAGGTATTTTTGGAGGTATTACATCAGGGGCAAATGTTTGGGCAGCACTACAACGTGCAAAAGAACTTGGCCCTGGAAAGAAAATTGTAACAGTTATTATTGATTCAGGATTAAAATACTTAAATGGAGATTTATATAAATAACTATTCTAATAACCCTACGAGGGTTTTAAACCCTCGTAGGGATAATGTTGTTAAATATCAAATAATCTACAAATATTATTTACCTTAGTTTAAACAATGGAAGTAAATTATAATGGCTGATTCGAAAACTCATCTGGAATAAGAAAGATTTTATCACATATTTAATCATGCTGTAGGTGAAGAACTATTATTTAAATCTGAAAGAAATTATCTGTTCTTTTTAGATTTAATGAAAAAGTATTTAAATGATTATGCGGTATTTTATGCATACTGCTTAATGCCAAATCAGCCTGCCGGCAGGTAGGTTTTCATTTTATTGTAAAAGTGAAAAGTGAGCAAGAAATTATTTTAAAAGAGAATCTCTACGAGGGTTCGAACCCTCGTAGAGATAATATGGGTAAACCAGTATCTTTAATTGTGAGTCAGAAATTCTCAAATTTATTCAATAGTTATGCTCAGGCATATAATAAAGAAAATAACCGAAAGGGTAGCTTATTTGTCAATAGGTATAAAAGAATACTTATTTCAGATAAGAAATATTTATTAAAATTAATTCATTATATACATTACAATCCTGTATGGCTAATTTGTGTTATAAACCTCATGAATGGAAATATTCCTCTTATAAGGCAATTATAAACAAATCTTTGACATTAATTGCCAGGAAACAGATTATTGAGTTATTTGAGAATAAAGAGAATTTTTTGTATTGTCATAAAGAAATACCAAAATTATCTGGAATAGAATAAGTTCTTAAGGAAATAAAGCATGAAAAGATTAGGGCTGTCCAAAAAGTATAAAAGTTGTTCATATTTCGACAGGCTCAATATGACAACATGATGATAATCAATCTGTCATGCTGAGCCTGACTGCCGTCAGGCAGGCTTGTCGAAGTGTAGACAGTAACAAAGGGGCTTTTGGGACAGCCCCAAATGTTATATTAAAAATATCCTCCAGATAACATAATAAACGCCAAACCCGGTAAGTACAATAAGCCCAACCCACGATAAAACTTTTAGCCATAGTTTGGGTTGGTTTTCTTTTTTCATATTTTTCCCGGTAACTACTCTCAAATTTAGATATCCTAAAACTGGAGCTGTTAGAAAGGATAAAGTAGTTGCTAAATCAACTAAAAAGCTCATTCCTTTTAAGAAAAAGACAATAATTAACATGGTTCCCGAAAGTAATATTCCTAACCAAAACCACGATAACCAATTCCAGCCATCCTTATCATTCTTTTTTAAACGTGGAATTAAAAGCTCCGTTGCTGGCTTTAAAACCCTTGGATATGCATCTAAACAGGTTAAAGTTGTACTAGACATGGTTGTTAATGCTGCTACTGCAATAAAAATATATGCCCAACTACCCAAATTAGATGTAAATAAATTAATGAGCTGACCTGCAAAGGTAGTTCCATTACTTGAAAATGATTCACCTGAGCCATACATAATTAGAGCTCCTAATGATAAGAAGCCAATAGAGAGTACTGCTGTTCCGATATATCCAACATTAAAATCAAATAATGATTCTTTAACTGTAGGGATATGTTTTCCTTCTTTTCTTTTTGCAATGGACCAGAATGAGTGCCATACCGATATGTCAATAGCAGAAGGCATCCAACCTGCAAAAGCAATTAAAAGAGTTATGTCTCCAAAATCCCAATTAAAATCATTGATAAATTCCGGATTTGGGTTGAATCCTTTTGTTGATGCTGATATTACAGCAATAACTGTTGATACAGCAAGTAAAGCGATAATGAATTTTATAATCTTATCTAAATCAGAATATTTACCAAATGCAACTATTATACTGCCAGTTCCTAAAATTAGAATAGCCCAAAATACTATATTAATGGAGTTAGGGAATACAAATGAGAACAACCCTGCTGTCACAACTGTTATAGCAGCTTGTAAGGTGAACATGGTTGCTATGGTTAAAACCAGGTATAAAATCAATGCACCTTTACCTAACCTTCTATATCCATGCAATAGGCTTTCACCAGTAGAAGATGCATACCTTGGGCCAAACTCAAAAAATGGGTATTTGAAAAGGTTAATTAATAAAATAATTCCAACCAACTGGAAACCATAAATTGCACCTGCTCTGGTGGATTGTACTAAATGTGAAACACCGATTGCGGCACCGGCCCACAGTAATCCGGGACCCAGTGATTTTAATATATTTCTTAAATTCATATAAACATAGTTAAAGATACAAATTTAATAGAGTAAATAGTTTTCTAAAATTTTGAAGTTAATTATGTTCAATGTTAATAAATCTGTAAATTTTGTTAAAACCATTTAGATTTTAATGGTTTATGATAGATTTAAATTAGTATGTTTGGCAACGTTTTTTAGAATTATTCCAAAAAGCAGTGTTATAAGATTAACAAAGCTTTAATTAGGAGATATTTATATAATTATTAGTAAGTTTGGTTTCTTGTTTTGTTAGGCACTTATATTTATATTTGCCAACTCGTTAAACAAACTCTTTTTTAGACCAAAGCGGTTATTTAGGCATTGATGTTTTTTAAGATCTTATCATACAAAGTTTTAAAACAGGTTTTTAGTTTGATTTTTTTTCGAACTAAAAATGAAATAGATACGAGAATTTAATTATTAACTTAAATAAAAATTAAATGAAAATTCTAGTTTGCATTAGTAATGTTCCGGACACTACAACAAAAGCTAAATTTGTAAATGATAATACAGCTTTTGATACTGCCGGAGTTCAGTGGATTATTAATCCTTGGGACGAACTTGCATTAACAAGAGCAATTGAACTTAAATCAGATGCAGCAAATTCGATTGAAAATATTACAGTAATTACAGTAGGTGGTAAAGATGCTGAACCTACAATCAGAAAAGCGTTAGCAATTGGTGCTGATGATGCTGTAAGAATTGATGCTGAACCAAAAGACGCTTATTTTGTTGCTGCTCAAATAGCTGAATATATTAAAAATAACCCTTTTGATTTAATTTTTAGTGGAATTGAATCTGCCGACCATAACGGATCTGCAGTGGGTGGAATGGTATCAGAATTTTTAAATATTCCTTCAGTTTCAGCAGTTTCTGCTGCAAGTATCGAAGGTGGACAAGTTAAATTAACTAGAGATATTGATGGTGGTAACGAGCAAGTTACTCCTGAATTACCGGTTTTAGCAATTGTTCAAAAAGGTATTGCTAAAGAACCTATGATTGCTGCAATGCGTGGTATTATGATGGCTCGTAAAAAACCTCTAAATGTGGTAGCTCCAATTGAGGTTGAAGTTTTAACAGAAGTTGTGAATTATGAAATGCCACAGCCAAAACCTCCTTGTAAAATGATTGAGCCTGAAAATGTAAAGGAATTAGTTGATTTACTTCAGAACGAAGCTAAAGTGATTTAATTCAGGATTCAAAAACAATTAACTAAATTAAGAACTTAATAAAATTAGATATGTCAGTATTAGTATTTACAGAAAACTGGGACGGAAAATTCAAAAAAGTATCGTTTGAATTAGTTTCCTACGCAAGTAAAATTGCTGAAATGTTAAATACCCAAACTGTTGCCGTTTCTATAGGTGATGTTCAGGATGACGAATTAAACACACTTGGTAAGTATGGCGCAGACAAAATTGTATCTGTTAAAAATGATCAATTGAATATTTTAGATAACCAGGCTTATACTTCAGTTATTGCACAGGTAGCAGAAAAAGAAGAAGCTAAGGTTGTAGTAATTGCTCAAAATAATATGGGGAAAGCTATTGCACCGCGTTTATCAGTTAAATTGAAAGCTGGTTTAGGTGCGGGTATAAGCAAATTACCATCAAGTGTTGAGCCTTTTACAATTTTCAAAAAAGTATACTCAGGAAAAGCTTATTCGAATGTTGTTATTAAGTCAGACGTTAAAATTTTAACTCTTGCTCAAAACTCATTTGAATTTGAAGAAAATCAAAAATCAGCTACGATTGAAGAATTTAATGCAACTGTTGATGCTGTTAAAACATCAGTTTCTGATGTACAAAAGCAAACAGGTAAATTATTGCTTAATGATGCTGAAATAGTTGTTTCTGGTGGTCGTGGAATGAAATCTGCAGACAATTGGGGGGCAATTGAAGAATTAGCGGAAGTTCTTGGAGCTGCAACTGCATGCTCTCGTCCGGTATCTGATGAAGGTTGGAGGCCACATGGTGAGCATACAGGGCAAACTGGTAAAATCATTGCTCCAAATTTATACATTGCTGCCGGTATTTCGGGTGCAATTCAGCACTTAGCAGGTATTAGCGGCTCAAAATGTATTGTTGCAATCAATACGGATAAAGATGCTCCGATTTTCGAAGCTGCTGATTATGGTATTATAGGTGATGCAATGAAGGTATTACCAGAACTTATTGAGGCAGTTAAAGAAATAAAATAAGATAATCTGTTAAAAGAGATTAGAAATAGCTTGCCGGCAGGCAGGCAGGAATGCCTAAAGTTTTAGATAAAGTTTTAGGCATTCAGCATAAAGGGATTTATTACTTAATAAAAGGGACTATGTTGTATACTATTTTATTTATTCTGTTATGGGTGGCTGCAATAGCCTTCTTTTCATGGAATGTCAAAAAGATCCGAAGAAATATAAAACTTGGGAAAGACATCGAAATAAAAGATAACAGAAAAAAGAGGTGGGGACTTGTTATGAAAGTTGCTATTGGCCAATCAAAAATGTTTGGATTGCCAATTTCAGGAATTTTACACCTTTTTGTTTATGCAGGATTTATCCTTGTAAACATTGAAATGCTTGAAGTAATGGTTGATGGTGTAGCAGGTACTCACAGGGCATTAGCCGGTGTTTTTGGATTTCTTTATCCAATCGCAATAAGTTCGTTCGAGTTTTTTGCACTTTTAGTAATCATCGGTTGTGTAGTATTTTTGATCAGAAGAAATGTGCTGCGCGTTAACAGGTTCTGGAAACCTGAAATGAAGTGGTGGCCTCGTTTAGATGCAAATTTGATTCTTATTACGGAAATTGTTTTAATGACTTCGATTTTCTTTATGAATGCATCCGATTATATTCTTCAAACAAGAGGTGCACATCATTATAAAGAAGTTGGTTCATTTTTCTTGAGTTCATTCTTTGTTCCAATGTTACAAAACCTTCCAACAGAAACTTTACATATTATTGAAAGAACTTGTTGGTGGTTACATATTGTTGGAATCATGGTATTCTTAAACTATATTCCATATTCAAAACACTTCCATGTATTCTTATCATTTGTAAATGTATTCTATTCTAAATTAGGCCCGGCAGGTAAATTAGAAAACATGCCTTCTATTACTAAAGAAGTAAAAAGCATGTTAAGTGGCGAGGAACCACCGGTGGAAGAGGAAGGAGAAGAAGTGTCGTTTGGCGCAAGCGATGTAAAGCAACTTACCTGGAAGCACTTAATGGATTCATATACATGTACGGAATGTGGCCGTTGCTCAAGAGTTTGCCCGGCAAACATAACAGGTAAAAAGTTATCTCCGCGTAAATTGATCATGGATGTGCGTGACAGGTTAGAACTTACAGGAAAAAATATAGATAAACATGGTAAAGATTTCGCTGATGATAAATCATTATTTGATTATATCACGAATGAAGAATTATGGGCTTGTACTACCTGTAATGCTTGTGTAAACGCTTGCCCGGTAAATATTGACCATGTTTCATTAATACTTGAATTAAGGAGGTATATCGTAATGGAGCAGGCTTCTTCTCCGGGCGAATTAAATGCAATATTCAATAATATTGAAAATAACGGAGCACCCTGGCAATTCTCTCAGGATGATAGAATGCTTTGGGCAGATGAGCTTTACATTAACGAAAAATAATCTTGTTAAAAGCCCGCCTGACCGCTGGCAGGTTTAAGGTTAAAAGTTAAATTTAATTGTAGATCAAAATAACTTTAAACTTTAAACTCAAAACTCAAAACTAAAATTATTATGTCTGAAAATAAAAGAAAAATCGAAGTTCCTGTAATGGCTGATGCTTTTGCTAAAGGCGAAAAACCTGAGTATTTATTATGGGTTGGAAGCGCCGGAGCATTCGATGATAGATATAAAAAAGTAACACGAGCATTTGTTAAGATTTTAGAACATTTAAAAATAAATTATGCTGTGTTAGGTGTAGAGGAATCTTCAAGTGGAGATATTGCTCGCCGTGCAGGAAACGAAATGCTTTTCCAAATGCAAGCAATGATGAATATTGAGATCTTGAATGGGTATGAGGTTAAAAAAATTATCACTTGTGATCCTCATGCTTTCAATACACTTAAAAATGAATACCCTGATTATGATGGAAATTATGAAGTTATTCATCATACTCAGTTTTTACAACAATTAATTGCAGAAGGAAAATTAAAAATAGAAAGTGATATGTTTAAGGATAAAATCCTAACTTATCATGACCCTTGTTACCTTGGGCGAGCGAATGGTGAATACGACGCTCCTAGAGATGTGCTTAATGCAATTCCATCAAGGAAAGTTGAAATGAAGCGAAATAAAAGCAATGCTTTATGTTGTGGTGCTGGCGGAGGACAAATGTTTAAAGAAGCTGAAGAAGGAAATAAAGAAGTATTTATTGAGCGAATTGAAGATGCATTGGCAACAAACGCAGAAGTTGTTGTAACTGCTTGCCCTTATTGCATGGTTATGATGACAGATGGATTAAAGTACAAAAACAAAGAAGAAGAAATAAAAAATTACGATATTGCGGAATTAATTGAACAAACCTTAGAATTATAAATTAAACTTTAAATAAAATGGAAGAAAATTTAACCATAAAAGGTGGTGAATTCCTGATTAAACAAACGGAAGCCAACGAAATTTTTATCCCTGAAGAATTTGATGAAGAACAACAGATGATAGCACAAACTTGCGACGATTTCCTGGAAACAGAAGTATTTCCTAACCTGGAAAGAATTGATGCGCAAGAAGAAGGAATAATGGAAGGATTAGTAAAAAAAGCTGGTGAATTAGGGCTTTTAGGTATTTCTTTCCCGGAAGAATATGAAGGATTCGGGCAATCATTTGTTACTTCAATGCTTGCAAGCGAAAGAATGGGAGCTGCAAACTCTTTCGCAGTTGCATATTCTGCGCACACAGGTATTGGTTCTTGCCCTATCGCATATTATGGTGACCATGAGCAAAAACAAAAATATTTATCAAAATTAGCTACCGGCGAATTAACGGGAGCATACTGCTTAACTGAACCGGGTTCAGGTTCTGATGCCAATTCAGGAAAAACAAAAGCAGTTCTTTCTGAGGATGGCAAGCATTATATCTTAAACGGGCAAAAAATGTGGATCACCAATGGTGGTTTTGCTGATGTTCAGACAGTTTTTGCTAAAATTGATAACGACCGTGTTTATAGTGCCTTCATAGTTGAAAGCCAATGGGATGGAATTACTTATAACCCGGAAGAAAAGAAAATGGGTATTAAAGGTTCATCAACTCGCCAGATTTTCTATAATGATGTAAAAGTACCGGTTGAAAATTTATTAGGTAAAAGAGGTGAAGGATTTAGAATTGCTTTAAATATACTTCATATGGGCCGTATTAAGTTAGGAGGTAACGTTTTAGGTGGTGCTAAAAGAGCAATCGACCAATCGGTTAACTATTCTAACGAACGTAAGCAGTTTGGGCAATTAATTTCAAACTTCGGTTCAATTAAGCATAAATTAGCTCAACAAGCTATCAAAACATTTACTTCTGAATCTGCCGTATATAGAGTAAGTAGAAATATCGACGAAGCTTATGAAATATATAAGAATATGGAAGGTTGTGATGTTGGACGTGCCACAATGGATGCATTCGGACAATTTGGTTCTGAAGCTGCTATCATGAAAGTATTTGCTTCTGAAGCATTAGATTATGTTGTTGATGAAGAGGTTCAAATTATGGGTGGTATGGGTTTCTCTGCAGAAATGCCTGCGGATAGAAACTACAGAGACTCACGTATTAACAGAATCTTTGAAGGAACAAATGAAATTAACCGTATTTTGGTTACTGATACGATTATCAAAAGAGGCCAAAAAAATCATGTTGCACTATTTGAAAGAGCAAAAGAAGTTATTGCTGAGTTGGATAACCTAAAGGATGATTACCAATCTCAAGGATATTTTGAAGATAAGAGACACTATGTTGAGAATTTCAAGAAAGTTGCATTGATGTTAATGGAGGTTGCAGTAAATAAATTCGGCCGCAAATTAGTTCACGAGCAAGAAGTATTAAATAGTATTTCGGATATTTTAATGAATGTATATGTTGCTGAATCAACCATGTTACGTGTTCAAAAATTAGAAGCTGTTAAACCTGCTGAAATGTATAACCTATATAAGGATATGTTGGATGTATATGTATTTGAAGCAGCTTCTATAATTTATAAGCATGCATTAGATGCAATTCATTCAATTGAAGATGAAACAATGACTAAAAAATTAATGAATGCAGTTAAAGTTTATACTAAGGTTGATGGAGTAAATACTAAAGATGCTCGCAGAAGAATTGCTGATAAATTAATTGAAGAAAATAAATATGTTTTCTAAATAAATAGTCTATACAATTTAAAGCCCCGGTTCATTTGATCCGGGGTTTTTCATTTCTTGGTTTGAAAGCTAAATATTTTCAGTTAATTTTATGATTTAAATCTTTTACAGGATGAGTATAGAAAATCAATTTCAGAATGGTATTGTTGTCCTCGGAGCTGGAAATGTAGCTACTCATTTGTCAATTGCTTTAAAAAAAGCTGGATACGCCATAAAATGTGTATATAGCAAAACGATTAAAGCCGCTAAAGAATTAGCTCTTCAAGTAGAATCCCATTATACAGATGATATAAACCATATTCCTGCAGACGCTGATTTATATATCATAGCGGTTAAGGATGAAACAATTCAAATGATTGTAGAAAATTTGAAACTTGTGTGTGGAATTGTTGTTCATACTGCCGGTAGTATTTCAATCGATGTCTTTAAAGAAAAGTTTCAAAATTGCGGTGTTTTTTATCCTTTGCAAACTTTCTCAAGGTCAAGAAAAATTGATTTCGGCGAAGTGCCAATTTGCATTGAAGCAAGTAATGAAGAACTGGAAAATAAACTTTTTAACCTCGCAAGTAGTCTAAGTAAAAGTGTTTTTAAAATTGATTCGGAAAAAAGAAAATCATTGCATTTAGCTGCGGTTTTTGCGTGTAATTTTTCGAACCATATGTATTCTATAGCTCACGAAATTTTAAATCAATCAGGAGTTTCTTTTAATTTGATTAAACCATTGATTAAAGAAACAGCCCAAAAAGCAATTGATCAGGAACCATTAAAGGCACAAACAGGCCCAGCAGTCCGAAATGACGAAAATGTGATTCTTAAACATTTAGAAATGTTAAAAAATAGTTCGGATTACGAGAAAATATATAGATTTGTTAGTAAGAGTATTTATAAATTAAATAATCAAGAAGAATAATTAAAAAGATGGCTAATTTTAAGGAGGCACTCCAAAATATTAAAGCTTTTGTTTTTGATGTAGATGGCGTTTTTACCGACGGACAGATTTATTTAGACCCAAGTGGTGAATTTGTTCGTTCGGTTAATATGAAAGATGGATATGCAGTTGCTTATGCATTAAAGCAAGGTTATATTATAGGAATTATTTCAGGAGGAAGTTCGGAAGCAATGAAAAAACGCTTTCAGTATCTTGGAATTACTGATATTTATATGAACTCAAGGGATAAAGTGGATGACTTTAAAGATTTTTACTTTAAATATGGACTGGAACCAGAAGAGATCTTATATATGGGCGATGATTTACCTGATTATGAAGTTATGCACTTAGTAGGATTATCAACTTGTCCTTCAGATGCAGCGGAAGAAATTAAAGCAATATCAAAATATATTTCAACTTTTCCCGGAGGTAGGGGATGTGTTCGTGATGTAATTGAGCAAGTATTACGCTTGCAGGGGAAATGGAAAAAGTTCTGAAACTGCCTGCCGGCAGGCAGGCTTGAAACAACGATCGAATGTTAAATTTTCTGCGATTAGTACGTTATAAAAACCTATTAATAATAATACTTACGCAATACTTAATGCGATGGAGTATCATAAAACCTATATTAGAAGTTTATGGTTTTAAGTTGCAATTTTCAGAATTAAATTTCTTTTTCCTCGTAATGGCAACAGTTTTTATCACAGCAGCTGGATATGTAATCAACGATTATTTTGATACCAAAACAGATTTGGTAAACCGGCCGGAAACTGTTATTATAGGAAGAAAATTGAACAGAAGGTGGGCAATCTTACTTCACATTTTTTTTAATACCATTGGAATTGGATTAGGTATTTACATTTCGTTCTATATTGGAATACCTGTTTTATCATTTGTATTTGTATTAATTACCGGGATTTTATGGTTTTATTCAACTACATATAAGCGACAATTTTTAATCGGAAATTTAACAGTAGCAATATTAACGGCTTTGGTGCCACTAATGGTGATTCTTTTCGAAATACCATTACTTAATAAGGAATACGGTTTACTAATTAGAGAAATGTATTTTGATTTTAATCATATCATTATTTGGGTCTTAGCGTTTGCTTTCTATGCATTCTTACTTACTTTGGTTCGAGAAATAATTAAGGATGTAGAAGATTTTGAAGGTGATAGTGTATACGGAGGAAAAACCATGCCTATTGTTTTAGGTGTTATATATACTAAGATAGTAGTAATCACATTTATTCTAGTAACTCTCTTTTCTTTGCTTTATTTATACTTTAGGTTTTTAAAAGATTCTTATACTTTAATTTACTTCATTTTATTTTTAATTATTCCACTGATATTATTGGTTTATAAAGTAATAGTAGCCGATAATAAGAAAGATTACCATAGAGCGAGTAATTTGTCTAAATTAATAATGCTGGCAGGTATATTATATGCTTTATTAGCAAATTATATCATAGTTCAAAATTTTTAAATTATGTTTATTCCGAATATTAATGATTACAAAATAATTCTTGCTTCACAATCTCCACGTCGCCATTATTTATTAAAAGAGATCGGATTAGAGTTTGAGGTTAAAAGTAAAGGACCCGTTGATGAAAGTTATCCGGAAGGACTCACTGAAGATGAAATTCCGCTTTATATTGCGCAAAAAAAAGCTGAAGTTTTCGATGATTTAATAGAAAAGGAAATCTTAATTACGGCAGATACAATTGTGTGGCTTGATGGGAAAGTGTTACAAAAACCCAAAGATCAAGAGGATGCTATCAATATATTGAATCAGTTATCTGGTAATAGTCATCAGGTGTTTACCGGCGTTTGCATCAAATCAAATAAAAAGGAATTTGTATTTACTGCAAGAACAGATGTTTATTTTAAAAAACTAACCTATCCTGAAATAGACTATTATATAAACCATTTTCAACCTATGGATAAAGCAGGAGCATATGGAATACAAGAATGGATTGGATATATCGGGGTTGAAAAGATTAATGGATCGTTCTTTAACGTGATGGGTCTACCAATACAGAAATTATATACCGAATTAGACAGTTTTATTAACGATGAAATAACGTAAACATGAAAAAGTTTTTTTACACAATTTTGACCATATCAATAATCCTTACAAGTCAACTTAGAGCTGATGAAGGAATGTGGATTCCTTTATTGATTGAAAAATTCAACATTGAAGATATGAAGGCAAAAGGTTTTAAGTTGTCAGCTGAAGATATTTATAGTATTAATCAAGCTTGTATAAAAGATGCAATAGTGATTTTTGGACGAGGCTGTACAGGTGAATTAGTTTCCGATCAAGGGTTAATTTTTACGAACCACCACTGTGGGTACAGGCAAATACAACAGCACAGCTCCATTGAGAATGATTATTTAACAAATGGATTTTGGGCTATGAGTAAAGAAGAAGAGTTGCCAAATCCAGATTTGTCAGTAACTTTTTTAGAAAGAATTGAGGATGTAACCGAAAAAGTATTAAATGGAATTAAGAAAAAACATACTGAAAAAGAAAGAAATGAGATCATATCTCAAAATATAGAAAAAATTGAAGTGGAAGCAGTTGGTGGTACAAATCTTGCAGCTATTGTGAAGCCATTCTATTATGGCAATCAGTATTTTTTATTTATTTATAAAAAATTCAATGATATTCGTTTAGTGGGAGCCCCGCCGTCAGCTATTGGAAAGTTTGGAGGTGATACTGACAATTGGTCCTGGCCTCGCCATACCGGAGATTTTTCTGTTTTTAGAATATATGCCGATCAGGATAATAATCCGGCAGAATACTCACCCGATAATGTACCTTATAAACCAAAACAGTATTTACCAATTTCAATTAAAGGTGTGAATGAAGGAGATTTTACATGGGTTTTAGGATACCCCGGTGGAACAACACAGTATATTACATCAGATGCAATAAAGCTAATAAAAGAAATTCGTAACCCAAGCCGGGTGCTGATAAGAGATAAGAGGTTGGAGATCATGAATAAATACATGGAAGAAAATGATACCATACGTATAAAATATGCAAGTAAAAATTATAGAGTGAGTAATTCATGGAAGCGATGGAAAGGTGAAATTATTGGATTGGAACGACTAAATGCAATCAAAAGAAAAATTGAACTGGAAAAAGAATTTAATGCCTGGGCTAAAGATAAAAAGGAGTACAAGGATGTTCTTCAGGAATTGGAAATAATTTATCAGGCTAATAAAGAATATGTTATTGCTTATGATCATTTCAGGGAAGCAATTAGAACTATCGAAATTCTTGATTATTCATGGGAATTTTCAAAATTGATAAGAATGGCGAAAGGAACGGAATTAGATGATTCATGGGTAAGTGAGATTGAAAGATTAAAAAAAGAAACCGAAAGCTTCTTTAAAGATTATGAGGAAAAGATAGACCATGAAATTTTCAAGGAGTTACTTCCAATATATTTTTCCAATGTAGATGAGAAATTCCACCCAAATATTGAAGGTTTAAATGTAAATTATACCGAATATATTAATTCACTTTATAGCAAAACAATATTTACGGAGAAAGAAGAAATATTGGATATTATAGATCGGGGATCAAAAGAGGAGATAAAGAAATTAGCAGGGGACCCGATATATGCTTTTTACAATAAATTCTATAAAACATACAATGCAGAAATATATCCGGTATATGATTCCTTAAATAAAGAAACTATAAAACATTATAGAGCTTATATGAAGGGACTAATGGAAATGCAAAATGATAAGATCTTATTTCCCGATGCGAATTTTACAATGAGAGTATCATATGGAGAAGTAAAGGGTTCATACCCCCGTGATGGCATAATGTATAAATATTATACCACACTGGATGGGGTAATAGAAAAAGATAATCCAAATATTTATGATTACGATGTGCCGGATAAATTAAAGGAACTTTATCAAAATAAAGATTATGGAAAATATGAAGTTGATGGAACGGTTCCTCTTTGTTTTTTGGCAACAAATCATACTACCGGAGGAAACTCAGGTAGTCCTGTTTTAGATGCTGAAGGTAATTTAATTGGACTGAATTTCGACCGTATGTGGGAAGGAATTATGAGTGATATGATTTTTGATCCGGAACATAGTAGAAATATAACATTAGATATTCGTTATGTATTATTTATCATAGATAAGTTTGCCGGAGCAACTCATTTAATTGAAGAAATGAAGATTATTGAATAAATGAATGGCGCAAAAGCGCCATTTTTTATATGAGTAAAATAAAAATTAGGATTAACGGCAGAGGAAATGCCTGGCCTGTTGTTTTAGGCCAGGACCATCCTTTTTATGATCGCCAAAATTATCAGGATCTTGCAAATGCATCATTTTCCATTTTA